>NZ_JBKFPH010000019.1:0-95027 GCF_046567715.1 Salmonella sp. 741265116_PST
TTGGTTAGAATACCTGCCTGTCACGCAGGGGGTCGCGGGTTCGAGTCCCGTCCGTTCCGCCACCCTAATTAGGGGCGTAGTTCAATTGGTAGAGCACCGGTCTCCAAAACCGGGTGTTGGGAGTTCGAGTCTCTCCGCCCCTGCCAGAAATAATCCTTAGCATCTGCTAAGGATTTTTTTTTGCCTGAAATTACCTGATTATCTGATCAGGTAATCGTAAGTTCCCTTCTTTTTCTTTTCATCATTTTCATTGTTCATCCAGCACATCCGTTTTTAACAGATCGCAGATCAGCGAGTATTTATCGCTATTTTGCAGCCAAATGGCGTATAGCGGCCGTGAAAGCGTTGCGCTGTCGGCAACGGTATGTAATCCGCCCTTTTCATTTGCCCAGTTTACAGGAAGCCAGCTACAGCCATTTAATGCGCTAAGCTGCTGTCGGGCGAGTTCGGCTGAGCTGGTTGTTAATACCGGCACTTCATCTGCTGCGATCAGCCCGGTTTCATGCTGTTGGAAGTCTGGTCCCCACTCCAACCGCAGATAATTGAGTTCTGATTTCTTACGGGCAGGGCTGCTGCAATACAACGCCAAAGTGAAGTGCCCTAATAGCTGACTGCTGAACTCATCCATTTTGGGCGCTTCGGTAGTAATGAGGAGATCAAGCTGGCGTTCATGAAGTTGCTTCACAAGCGATTGCCGTTGAGCGATTCTGGCTTCGAATTGCAGGCCGCTTTGCGGCTCCTGTAGTTGGTACAGTCGACCTAGCCAGGCGTTAAGCATACATTCCCATAAAGACGCGCTGGCGCCGATGGAAAACTCATTATGGCGTGAGGTATGCGCCACCTCTTTACGTGCCGTCTGCCACGTATTCATCAGCGTTTCCGCATACGGTAAAAGTTTTTCGCCAGCCGTGGTTAAACGGATATTGTTTCTGTGCCGCGTAAAAAGGTTTACGCCCAGTTGATTCTCCAGTTGCCTGATACGGAAGCTCACCGCGGATTGCGTCAGGTAAAGTGCTTCTGCGGCCCGCCCGAAATGGCGTGTCCGGCTAACTTCCAGGAAAGTTTTTAACAATTCCGTATCCACTGTGCTCTCCACAAAATTATTTGTCGTTATGATTTAAATGTTTTGTTTTACACTCTGTCAAGCGTAACTAATACTCCGCGCCATAAATAGCTCAGACAAAGAATTAGGAGCGTGCAGGATGGCGGAAAGCTTTACGACGACTAATCGATATTTTGACAATAAACATTATCCACGTGGATTCTCTCGTCACGGTGATTTCACGATTAAAGAGGCACAACTGCTTGAGCGTCATGGTCATGCCTTTAATGATCTGGATCTTGGCAAGCGTGAGCCTGTGACTGAAGAAGAGAAGCTGTTTGTAGCGGTATGTCGCGGCGAACGCGAGCCGGTAACGGATGCAGAACGCGTCTGGTCCAAGTATATGACGCGTATCAAGCGTCCAAAACGCTTCCACACCTTGTCTGGCGGCAAGCCGCAAGTTGAAGGCGCAGAAGACTACACCGAAGCTGATGATTAATAAAAAGGGCGTAATGCCCTTTTTTTACGCCAACAGCTTTTGCAAATGAATTAACAACCTGTCTATCGCCCGATAGCTTACCGCCTCCTGCAAATGCTGACGCGAGATCTGGTCAGCCAGTTCTATGTCGGCAATGGTTCTGGCCACTTTTAGTAAACGCTGCCAGGCGCGAATGGATAATCCAAGATGCACCAGTGTCTCTTCAAGCCAGCGGGCGTCATCGTGATGCAAAACACAATATTTTTGGATTTCACGACCCTCCAGACGCGCGTTTAACTTCTTCTGGCGTCGGTACTGCCGTTCATGGGCGGCGATGACCCGCTTTTTTACCGTAGCGCTGCTCTCACCCTTTGAGGCGTGTTGGCTAAGAATTCCGGGCGGAGGAAGCGGTATCTCAAGCGAAAGGTCAAAACGATCAAGAAACGGGCCTGACAACCTATTAAGGTAACGTAGTGTCTGTTCTGGCGTGCAGCGATTATGGTTTCCCTGATAATGTCCGGTTGGGCTGGGATTCATTGCGGCGATTAACTGGAACCTGGCAGGGTACGTTATTTTCGCTCTGGTACGGGATAAATGAATTTGACCGGATTCTATAGGTTCACGTAGCGCATCCAGTGTGCGTCGCTCAAATTCAGGCAATTCATCAAGGAACAAAATTCCGTTGTGCGCCAGCGATATCTCTCCCGGTGCGGGTATTGCGCCGCCGCCGACCATAGCAGTAAGTGAGGCGCTATGATGAGGTGAGCGAAAGGGGCGTTGCTGCCATCGTTTTTGTACCGTATCGGCATTAACCAGACTGAGGATCGCGGCGCTTTCCAACGCCTCTTCATTGCTTAATAGTGGAAGAATCCCGCTCAGTCGACTGGCCAGCATGGTTTTACCCGTACCCGGCGGGCCGATCAATAGCAGATTATGTCCCCCTGCCGCTGTAATCTCCAGGCCGCGTTTACCCTGCTCCTGACCGATCACATCGCGAAGATCGGCAGTTGCGGTAGGTGATGCCATATCCTGAGCTAAAGGTCTTTCCAGGGCGTGTTTCCCTTCCAGAAAGGCGCAGACGGTTTGTAGATGATCAGCGATAAAACATCCTTCTTTGCTGATAAGCCCAACCTCTGCCGCGTTCTCTGTTGCGACGATAATATTTCTGCCGGCCCTGATGGCTTCCGTTGCACTTGATATTGCGCCAGGAACGCCACGTAATGCGCCTGTAAGCGCTAACTCACCCACCAGCTCATATGCCTCAAGATTCGACGCTGTAAGCTGCTCAGACGCGGCCAGAAGCGCAACAGCAATAGGCAGGTCATACCTTCCGCCCTCTTTCGGTAGATCGGCTGGAGCAAGGTTAATGGTTATTTTTTTAGCCGGAAATTCATATCCGCTATTAATAATCGCACTACGTACCCGGTCACGCGCCTCTTTTACCGTGGTTTCCGGTAGGCCAACCATGGTTAATCCCGGTAATCCATTACTGATATGCACCTCTATAGTGATAGGCGGCGCATTGACGCCAAGTGCGGCGCGGGTATGAACAATCGCCAGTGACATAATCCCTCCTGTTACGTGGATTATGCGGAATAGAAGAGAAAATCGAATTACTGACTTTTTGTTTTTTAGCGGCTGATTCCTGAATTTTGGCGTCATTTTCAGGTAAGAAACATTAAACTGGAAGAACGCTCGCAGAAGCGAAAAGAAGGAAAACAGGGTGTAAAGCGCACCAAAAGGGGGAGGAAAACGTGAAAATTTTTCAGTTGCTAATTTTTCTTATAAAAAACAAAGCACTTTTAGGCATTCACCTGCATTATCTGAAACGTGGTTAAAAAAATATCTTGTGCTATTGGTAAAATCTATGGTAACTCTTTAGGTATTCCTTCGAACAAGATGCAAGAATAGACAAAAATGACAGCCCTTCTACGAGTGATTAGCCTGGTCGTGATTAGCGTGGTGGTGATTATTATCCCACCGTGCGGGGCTGCACTTGGACGAGGAAAGGCTTAGAAATCAAGCCTTAACGAACTAAGACCCCCGCACCGAAAGGTCCGGGGGTTTTTTTTTGCCTGAAAAACTTAAGCGAGGAGCAGAGCGTGAATAACAGCATAAAATTCTGTTTCTCAAGATTTACGACGGGGATGTAACTATGAACGGGGCACAGTGGGTGGTACATGCTTTGCGAGCGCAGGGGGTGAAAACCGTATTTGGTTATCCTGGCGGCGCAATTATGCCGGTTTACGACGCGTTGTATGACGGTGGTGTGGAGCATTTGTTGTGCCGACACGAGCAGGGTGCGGCAATGGCGGCAATCGGTTATGCCCGTTCTACCGGCAAAACCGGTGTTTGTATCGCCACCTCCGGCCCTGGCGCCACTAACCTGATCACTGGCCTGGCGGATGCGTTGTTAGATTCGGTCCCCGTCGTCGCGATCACGGGTCAGGTTTCCGCCCCGTTCATCGGCACTGATGCGTTCCAGGAGGTGGATGTGTTAGGGCTGTCGCTGGCCTGCACCAAACACAGCTTTCTGGTGCAGTCGCTGGCAGAGTTGCCGCGCATCATGGCGGAGGCTTTTGAAGTCGCTAACGCTGGCCGTCCTGGCCCGGTTCTGGTGGATATCCCGAAAGATATCCAGTTGGCCAGCGGTGAGCTGGAACCCTGGTTCACTACCGTTGCTAACGAAGCGACATTCCCGCAGGCTGATGTTGAACAGGCGCGCCAGATGCTGGAACAGGCGAAAAAACCCATGTTGTACGTCGGCGGTGGTGTTGGTATGGCGCAGGCGGTTCCGGCGCTGCGTAAATTTATCGCGGTAACGCAAATGCCAGTTACCTGCACGCTGAAAGGGCTGGGGGCTGTTGAAGCTGATTATCCGTACTATCTGGGCATGCTGGGAATGCACGGTACTAAAGCGGCTAATTTCGCGGTGCAAGAGTGTGATTTACTGATCGCAGTGGGTGCACGTTTTGATGACCGGGTGACCGGTAAGCTGAATACGTTTGCGCCGAACGCCAGCGTAATCCATATGGATATCGACCCGGCGGAAATGAACAAACTGCGTCAGGCACACGTCGCGTTGCAGGGCGATTTAAATTCGCTGTTGCCGGCATTACAGCAACCGCTGAAGATCGACGCATGGCGTCAGTCCTGTGCAGAGCTGCGCGCAGAACACGCCTGGCGCTATGACCATCCTGGCGAGACTATCTATGCGCCGTTGTTGTTGAAGCAATTGTCGGAACGCAAACCCGCAGACAGCGTGGTGACGACGGATGTGGGGCAGCATCAGATGTGGTCAGCCCAGCATATGACTTACACCCGCCCGGAGAACTTCATCACTTCCAGCGGTCTGGGGACGATGGGATTCGGCTTACCGGCGGCCGTTGGCGCGCAGGTAGCGCGACCGAATGATACCGTTATCTGTATCTCCGGTGACGGCTCCTTCATGATGAATGTTCAGGAGTTGGGCACCGTAAAACGCAAGCAGTTACCGTTGAAGATAGTCTTACTCGACAACCAGCGGTTAGGGATGGTTCGACAATGGCAGCAACTGTTTTTCCAGGAGCGATATAGCGAAACCACCCTGACCGATAACCCCGATTTCCTCATGCTGGCCAGCGCCTTCGGCATTCCAGGCCAGCACATTACTCGTAAAGACCAGGTTGAAGCGGCACTCGACACGATGTTGGCAAGCGAAGGGCCGTACCTGCTTCACGTCTCAATCGACGAACTTGAAAATGTCTGGCCGTTGGTGCCGCCTGGCGCCAGTAACTCTGAAATGCTGGAGAAATTATCATGATGCAACATCAGGTCAATGTATCGGCACGCTTTAATCCAGAAACCTTAGAACGTGTTTTACGCGTGGTGCGCCATCGTGGTTTTCAGGTGTGCTCCATGAATATGGAAGCTGCGACCGATGCGCAGAATATAAATATTGAATTGACCGTTGCCAGTCCCCGGTCGGTCGACTTACTGTTTAGTCAGTTAAGTAAACTGGTAGATGTTGCGCATGTTGCGATCTGCCAGAGCGCTGCCACATCACAACAAATCCGCGCCTGAGCGCAAAAGGAAGAAAAATGACGACGAAAAAAGCTGATTACATTTGGTTCAATGGCGAGATGGTGCGCTGGGAAGACGCGAAGGTTCACGTAATGTCTCACGCGCTGCACTACGGTACGTCGGTATTTGAAGGGATTCGGTGCTACGACTCTCACAAAGGCCCGGTAGTGTTTCGTCATCGTGAACATATGCAGCGCCTGCGCGACTCAGCAAAAATTTATCGTTTTCCGGTTTCCCAGAGCATTGATGAGCTGATGGAAGCCTGCCGCGACGTAATTCGTAAAAATAATCTGACCAGCGCCTATATCCGTCCGTTGGTATTTGTCGGCGATGTCGGTATGGGCGTTAACCCGCCCCCGGGATACACCACTGACGTCATCATCGCCGCGTTCCCGTGGGGGGCATATCTGGGTGCCGAAGCGCTGGATCAGGGGATCGATGCGATGGTTTCTTCCTGGAATCGCGCTGCGCCGAACACCATTCCGACCGCCGCCAAAGCGGGCGGGAACTATCTTTCCTCACTGCTGGTGGGTAGCGAAGCGCGCCGCCACGGCTATCAGGAAGGCATCGCCCTGGATGTAAACGGCTATATCTCCGAAGGCGCAGGCGAAAACCTGTTTGAGGTGAAAGATGGCGTGCTGTTTACTCCGCCGTTTACCTCTTCCGCGCTGCCAGGCATTACTCGCGACGCGATCATCAAACTGGCGAAAGAGCTGGGTATTGAAGTGCGCGAGCAGGTGCTGTCCCGTGAATCGCTGTATCTGGCCGACGAAGTGTTTATGTCCGGAACCGCGGCAGAAATTACTCCGGTACGCAGCGTTGATGGTATCCAGGTAGGCGAAGGCCGCTGCGGCCCTGTTACCAAGCGTATTCAACAAGCCTTCTTTGGTCTCTTCACTGGAGAAACCGAGGATAAATGGGGCTGGTTGGATCCGGTAAATTCATAATAAATAAAATTAATATTTTCCCAAAATAATTTGCGTCACAGGAAGGCGGCAACGCAGCGAATCCCCAGTGTAGTAAGTGACTGGGGTGAGTGAGGCAGCCAACGCACCTGTGGCGTGAAGTATGAAGGGAAAAGATGGGGAGTAAATAAAGCATGCCTAAGTACCGTTCCGCCACCACCACCCATGGTCGTAATATGGCGGGTGCCCGCGCGCTGTGGCGCGCCACCGGAATGACCGACAGTGATTTTGGCAAACCGATTATCGCCGTGGTGAACTCATTCACTCAGTTTGTGCCGGGTCACGTTCATCTGCGCGATCTCGGTAAGCTGGTCGCCGAACAGATTGAAGCTTCCGGCGGGGTGGCGAAAGAGTTCAACACTATTGCCGTGGATGACGGGATCGCCATGGGGCACGGGGGTATGCTCTATTCACTGCCGTCGCGCGAGCTGATCGCCGACTCCGTGGAGTACATGGTGAACGCTCACTGCGCTGACGCGATGGTGTGTATCTCCAACTGCGACAAAATCACCCCAGGGATGCTGATGGCCTCGCTGCGCCTGAATATTCCGGTGATCTTTGTCTCCGGCGGACCGATGGAAGCCGGGAAAACCAAACTGTCCGATCAGATCATCAAGCTCGATCTGGTTGATGCCATGATTCAGGGAGCGGACCCGAAAGTCTCTGACGATCAAAGTAACCAGGTGGAGCGCTCCGCCTGTCCAACCTGCGGCTCCTGCTCCGGCATGTTTACCGCTAACTCCATGAATTGCCTGACCGAAGCGCTGGGCCTGTCGCAGCCGGGCAACGGTTCGCTGCTGGCGACCCATGCTGACCGGAAGCAGTTGTTCCTCAATGCCGGTAAGCGGATTGTTGAACTGACTAAACGCTATTACGAGCAGGATGACGAAAGCGCACTGCCACGAAACATTGCCAACAAGGCGGCGTTTGAGAATGCGATGACGCTGGATATTGCGATGGGCGGTTCGACCAATACCGTTCTGCATCTACTGGCGGCGGCGCAGGAAGCGGAAATCGACTTCACCATGAGTGATATAGACAAGCTGTCCCGCAAGGTGCCGCAGTTGTGTAAAGTGGCGCCAAGTACCCAGAAATACCATATGGAAGACGTTCACCGTGCCGGCGGTGTGCTGGGTATTTTAGGCGAGCTGGATCGCGCCGGGCTGCTGAACCGCAACGTGAAAAACGTATTAGGCCTGACGCTGCCGCAAACGCTGGAACAATACGACGTTATGCTGACCCAGGATGACGCAGTAAAAAATATGTTCCGCGCTGGCCCTGCCGGTATCCGTACTACCCAGGCGTTCTCTCAGGATTGTCGCTGGGATTCGCTGGATGACGACCGCGCAGCAGGTTGCATCCGCTCGCTGGAATATGCCTATAGCAAAGACGGCGGTCTGGCGGTGCTGTATGGCAACTTCGCCGAAAACGGCTGCATCGTTAAAACCGCGGGCGTGGATGACAGCATCCTTAAATTCACCGGCCCTGCCAAAGTTTACGAAAGCCAGGACGACGCGGTAGAAGCGATTCTCGGCGGCAAAGTAGTGGAAGGCGATGTAGTCGTGATCCGCTACGAAGGGCCGAAAGGCGGGCCGGGAATGCAGGAAATGCTCTATCCGACCAGTTTCCTGAAGTCGATGGGGCTGGGCAAAGCCTGCGCGCTCATCACCGATGGGCGTTTCTCCGGCGGTACTTCGGGTCTTTCCATCGGCCACGTCTCGCCGGAAGCGGCCAGCGGCGGCACTATTGCGTTGATTGAAGATGGCGACACTATTGCGATTGATATCCCGAACCGCAGCATTCAGTTGCAGTTGAGCGAGGCTGAAATCGCCGCACGCCGCGAGGCGCAGGAAGCTCGCGGCGATAAAGCCTGGACGCCGAAAAATCGTCAGCGCCAGGTTTCGTTTGCCCTGCGTGCCTACGCCAGCCTGGCGACCAGCGCCGATAAAGGTGCGGTGCGCGATAAATCGAAACTGGGAGGCTGATGATGGCGGAATCTCAACCTCTGTCAGTCGCGCCGGAAGGGGCGGAGTATCTGCGCGCGGTGCTACGCGCGCCAGTATACGAAGCGGCACAGGTGACGCCGCTGCAAAAAATGGAAAAGCTCTCGTCACGTCTGGACAACGTTATTCTCGTCAAACGCGAAGACCGGCAACCGGTACATAGCTTTAAGCTGCGCGGCGCTTACGCGATGATGGCCGGATTGACCGAAGAACAAAAAGCCCACGGCGTGATTACCGCTTCAGCGGGGAACCATGCACAGGGCGTGGCGTTCTCCTCCGCGCGGCTTGGCGTGAAGTCTCTGATCGTCATGCCAAAAGCAACGGCGGATATTAAAGTCGATGCGGTACGCGGTTTTGGCGGCGAAGTGCTGTTGCACGGCGCTAATTTTGATGAAGCGAAGGCGAAAGCTATTGAACTGGCGCAGCAGCAGGGTTTTACCTGGGTGCCGCCGTTTGATCACCCAATGGTGATCGCCGGGCAGGGCACGCTGGCGCTGGAACTGCTTCAGCAGGATTCGCATCTCGATCGTGTCTTTGTGCCGGTTGGCGGCGGCGGCCTGGCGGCGGGCGTAGCGGTACTGATCAAACAATTGATGCCGCAAATCAAAGTGATTGCCGTCGAAGCGGAGGATTCCGCCTGCCTGAAAGCGGCGTTGGAAGCCGGTCATCCAGTGGATCTCCCGCGCGTTGGGTTATTTGCTGAAGGCGTGGCGGTAAAACGCATCGGCGACGAAACGTTCCGGCTGTGTCAGGAATACCTTGATGATATTGTCACCGTGGATAGCGACGCTATCTGCGCGGCGATGAAAGATTTGTTTGAAGATGTGCGTGCGGTGGCGGAGCCGTCCGGCGCGCTGGCGCTGGCGGGGATGAAGAAATATATCGGCCAGCACAATATTCGCGGCGAACGCCTGGCGCACGTCCTTTCCGGCGCCAACGTCAACTTCCACGGCTTGCGCTATGTGTCTGAACGCTGCGAGCTGGGGGAACAGCGCGAAGCGTTACTGGCGGTGACCATTCCGGAAGAAAAGGGGAGCTTTCTCAAATTCTGCCAGTTGCTTGGCGGGCGTATGGTCACCGAATTTAACTACCGTTTTGCCGATGCGAAAAATGCCTGTATTTTTGTCGGCGTACGCGTCAGTCAGGGGCTGGAGGAGCGAAAAGAGATTATCACCCAACTGTGCGACGGCGGTTATAGCGTAGTGGATCTCTCCGACGATGAAATGGCGAAGCTGCATGTGCGCTATATGGTCGGTGGGCGTCCATCCCATCCGCTACAGGAACGCCTCTACAGCTTTGAATTTCCGGAGTCACCCGGCGCGTTGCTCAAATTCCTGCATACGCTTGGCACGCACTGGAATATTTCGCTATTCCATTACCGTAGCCACGGTACCGATTATGGCCGCGTGCTGGCGGCGTTCGAGTTAGGCGATCATGAGCCGGATTTCGAAACCCGGCTGCATGAGCTGGGCTATGAATGCCATGATGAGAGCAATAACCCGGCGTTCCGGTTCTTTCTGGCGGGTTAATTCAGCGTTTAGTTTTTCAGGCCCACAAAGTAAAGTGGGCCTGATATCCAGATATGATCTTCCCTCAGTTATTGGGCTTTTCTGCCAGCCCGGAGCATCCACTCATTTAATTTTGCGAGACGTTTTCCAGAAGGCGCCCAATCTGCTTGTGGTGAAACTCGGCTCACCATATCGTTAGCACCGCTATCACTTGCATCTGCTAAAAGCAATGTATAAAATTTTATACACAAGGATGTTATGTTACTCACCCGAGCTTTCTCCAATGAAAAAGAAATTCGATGGGTGGGATCTTCTCTGGAGGATCTCCTGGCTTTTCCCATAACGGTACGCAAAGCAGTCGGTTATCAGCTTCACAAAATTCAGTATGGAATTGAACCCGATGACTGGAAACCGTTTTCAGAAATTGGGGCTGGGGTAAATGAAATTCGGATTCGTGACAACAATGGTATCTATCGCGTTATGTATGTCGCTAAGTTTGAAGAAGCACTCTACGTTTTGCATAGTTTCCAAAAACAGACGCAACAAACCAGTCAGCACGATAAAAACATCGCCAGAACGCGTTATAACCGGGTGGTGCAACAACGGAGAAACAGCTTGTGATTGCCAAAACTGATAGTGATATTCGCCATGTGACGCCATCTGGCGGTAATGTTTTTGCTGATTTGGGGTTTGATAAGCAGGACGCAGAAAAGTTTTACGCTGATTCCCTGAGTGAAATCGAAAACACGTTAGCCATTAAAGAACAGCTCATGGAAGAAATTACCCTCTGGATTACGCGAAACCAGATGAAGCAAGCCGAGGTTGCTACAGTTTTGCATATATCCCGACCGCGCGTTTCGGATGTCGTCAACAAGAAATGCAGCAAATTCACCATTGATGCTCTGGTGAATATGCTTAGCCGTATTGGGAAGCCTGTTCGGGTAATGGTAGGGCCGTAAAACTAATTCGGTAAAATCTTCCAGAACGCATCAATTAGCGGCTCATGCAGCCGCTTTTTTTGCGCGCAGACGCCAAGCTCAAACGGCGTTTTTTCATCGCTGCGTTCTAAAATCATCACCCGGTTGCGCACCGGTTCCGGGCTGTTTTCCAGCACCACTTCCGGCAGTAGCGCCACGCCGCAGCCCAGCGCCACCATTGAAACCATCGCTTCATGACCGCCGACGGTGGCGTAAATCTGCGGATTGCTGATTTTATGGCGGCGAAACCACAGCTCAATGCGGCGGCGTACCGGCCCCTGATCGGCCATGATAAACGGCACCGTCGACCAGTCGGGCTTATCAACCGAAACCTGATTACGCACCGGGCAGGGCAGCGCCGGGGCGATCAGCACCACCGCCAGATTTTCCAGCATCGAAAACGCCACCGCGCCGGGCAGCATTTCTGGTTTGCCGGCGATTGCCAGGTCCGCTTCTCCCGTTACCACCTTTTCCATCGCATCGGCAGCATCTCCGGTCGTCAATTTGATTTCAACAGAAGGGTGTTCGGCGCGAAAACGGTCAAGGATCGGCGGCAGATGACTGTATGCCGCGGTTACTGAACAGAAGATATGGAGTTCGCCGGAAAGGGACGGCCCCTGCTGATCGAGGGTATGGCGCAACTGCTGATATTGCAAAAGCGTCTGTTGGGCAAACACGCGCAGCTCTTCACCCGCTTCGGTCAGCGTGACCGTGCGGTTATCGCGCACAAACAGCGGCTGGCCGAGATCTTCTTCCAGCCGCTGGATCTGCCGGGAGAGCGTGGAGGGGCTGACGTGCATCGCCCGCGCGCTGCGGCCAAAGTGGCGGCTTTCCGCCAGATGCAGGAAGGTTTTTAGATCGCGTAAATCCACAGACAGACCTCCGGTTTTTGACGTTGCATAAACCGCAACATAACGTTGTGAATATATCAATTTCCGCAATAAATTTCCTGTTGTAATGTGGGTTCATTCGCACAGATAGCAATCTGTAAACCGAACAATAAGCGCGACACACAACATCACGGAGTACACCATCATGGCTAACTACTTTAATACACTGAATCTGCGCCAGCAGCTGGCGCAGTTGGGTAAATGCCGCTTTATGGGCCGCGACGAATTCGCCGACGGCGCGAGCTACCTTCAGGGTAAAAAAGTGGTCATCGTCGGCTGCGGCGCTCAGGGTCTGAACCAGGGCCTGAACATGCGTGACTCCGGTCTGGATATCGCCTACGCCCTGCGTAAAGAAGCGATTGCTGAGAAGCGTGCTTCCTGGCGTAAAGCGACCGAAAACGGCTTCAAAGTGGGTACCTACGAAGAGCTGATCCCGCAGGCGGATCTGGTGGTTAACCTGACGCCGGACAAACAGCACTCCGACGTGGTGCGTTCTGTACAGCCGCTGATGAAAGACGGCGCGGCGCTGGGCTACTCCCACGGCTTCAACATCGTCGAAGTGGGCGAGCAGATCCGTAAAGACATCACCGTGGTGATGGTGGCGCCGAAGTGTCCGGGCACCGAAGTGCGCGAAGAGTACAAACGTGGTTTCGGCGTGCCGACGCTGATCGCCGTTCACCCGGAAAACGACCCGAAAGGCGAAGGCATGGCGATTGCGAAAGCCTGGGCTGCGGCCACCGGCGGTCACCGTGCGGGCGTACTGGAATCTTCTTTCGTGGCGGAAGTGAAATCTGACCTGATGGGCGAGCAGACTATTCTGTGCGGTATGCTGCAGGCCGGCTCCCTGCTGTGCTTCGACAAGCTGGTGGCAGAAGGCACCGACCCGGCATACGCCGAAAAACTGATTCAGTTCGGCTGGGAAACCATCACCGAAGCGCTGAAGCAGGGGGGTATCACTCTGATGATGGACCGTCTGTCTAACCCGGCGAAACTGCGTGCTTACGCGCTGTCCGAACAATTGAAAGAGATCATGGCGCCGCTGTTCCAGAAGCATATGGATGACATCATTTCCGGCGAATTCTCGTCCGGCATGATGGCTGACTGGGCTAACGACGATAAGAAACTGCTGACCTGGCGTGAAGAGACCGGTAAAACCGCGTTCGAAACCGCGCCGCAGTTTGAAGGTAAAATCGGCGAGCAGGAGTACTTCGATAAAGGCGTGCTGATGATTGCGATGGTGAAAGCGGGCGTTGAGCTGGCGTTCGAAACCATGGTCGATTCCGGCATCATCGAAGAATCCGCTTACTACGAATCACTGCACGAGCTGCCGCTGATCGCGAACACTATCGCCCGTAAGCGTCTGTACGAAATGAACGTGGTTATCTCCGATACCGCAGAATACGGTAACTATCTGTTCTCTTACGCTTGCGTACCGCTGCTGAAACCGTTTATGGCGGAATTGCAACCGGGCGATCTGGGTCACGCTATCCCGGAAGGCGCAGTAGACAACGCACAGCTTCGCGACGTGAACGACGCGATTCGTAGTCATGCTATCGAGAAAGTGGGCCAGAAACTGCGCGGCTATATGACGGATATGAAGCGTATTGCGGTAGCGGGTTGATATACCTTGTCGGGTGGCGCTAGCGCTTACCCGACCTACAAAATCAATCAGACGATGTAGGCCGGGTAAGGCGTAGCCGCCACCCGGCTTTTTATTTGCGATACAATACCTTAATGATGTGGTAACCGAACTGGGTATGCAATGGGCCGGTTGGCTCCAGTACCGGGCAGGAAAAGACCACTTTATCGAATGCCGGAACCATCTGGCCCTGACGAAATTCGCCTAAATGACCGCCTTTTTTACCGGATGGGCAGATAGAATGCTTCTTCGCCAGCTTCTCAAAATCGCCGCCGTTTTTAATTTGCTCCAGAAGATCTAAAGCCAGCTTTTCTTCTTTTACAAGAATATGCAGTGCTGCTGCCGTTTTTGCCATTATTGTGTTCTCACGTCGCAAAGATTGGCCGTCACTTTATCACTCCTTAGGCCGTCAGACATATACTCTTCGCCATTACAGGACAGATGTCCCGCCTGATTTAATGAACCGGGAGATAAGCGGCATTTTTAGCGGGCGTATTTCGGATTTGCGGGACGGCGGTCCTGTCCTTTCTGGCAAGGGGCGAGATACCATGAACATAATGAAAAACGCAGAATTTCCAGACGACTGGCTTTTAGGGCTACGCCAGGTCGTACGCGACCCAGTGCTTTATGAATTACTCAAATATTGTCCGTTGGAAATCATGCAGTGCTGGCGATTTGACGACATTTCCCGCGGCGCGCTTATCTGCCGCCAGGGGGAAATATGCCAGCAATTTTCGCTCATCGTGGCCGGTGAAGTGGATGTTTTTTACGAAGCTGAAGATGGACGCCGTTACCGGCAGGCGCGTTATGGCAAAGGCGACATGCTGGGTGAGCTGGAGATATTTGAGTCGCGGCATTACATCTGTTCTGTCGTAGCCGTCGGCAATGTACAGCTACTCAGCCTGGCGCAAGCGCATTTTTGCCGCTGGCTGACACTGGATAACCACTTTAACCAGCGAATGCTGCGTTTTTTCAGCCAACAGTATTACCAGTTGTCGAAAAAGGCCAGTAGCGACAATTTGTACTCGCTGCATCAGCGCGTATGCCAGGCATTATGGCTGCGTTATCAACAATATGAATCAACCACTATTTTGCTTGATAAGCAGAATCTTGGTCAGGAATTTGCGGCGACAACGCGCAGTATCAACCGGATACTGCACGATCTGAAATCGTTGAACATTATCGATACCGACGGTGAGCGGATCATTTTACTGGCTCCTGAAAAACTCAAACAGGAGGCGGACATCTGAACCTCTCAGAACAATAAGGAGACGGGAGATGCAACCCCATATTCGGCTTAACACAAGCATGACCCGCGCGAAATATGCGCTTTTGCCCGGCGATCCCGGGCGGGTGGATAGAATCGCCCGTTTTCTTGATAAGGCTGAGATTCTGGGTCAAAACCGGGAGTTTCGCGCGGCGCGCGGCTGGTATCAGGGCGTTGAAATAGTCGTGCTCTCCACCGGAATCGGCGGACCGTCAACCGCTATCGCCATCGAGGAGTTACGCCAGGTTGGCGTCAACACATTAATCCGTATCGGTAGTTGCGGCGCGTTGCAGGACTCGCTGGCGTAGGGCGATGTGATCATCGCCCACGGCGCGGTGGCTGACGACGGCGCCAGCAAAACCTATGCACCCGCCAGTTATCCGGCCTGTGCGGACCCGTATCTTACCGCCACGCTGATACAGCAGGCGAAACAGATGAATATCTCTGCCGTTTACGGGCTGGTGCGCAGCCATGACAGCTTTTATACCGATCGCGAAGCTGAACTGGATGCCGAATGGTCGGCCCGTGGGGTTCTCGGCGCGGATATGGAAACCGCCGCGTTGATGGTCGTGGGGGCGTTACGTGGGCTGCGTACAGCGTCGTTGCTAAATGTGGTCGTCGCGCATAATGGTTGTCTGGAGAGCAGCATTAACCATTATGTTCAGCAGGATATCTTGTGCCAGCAAGGTGAAGAACGCCAGATTTCTCTGGCGCTTCAGGCCATTTATTTCGATAGTTTGCAAGGAGAGCAATGATGGACTTTTTCAGCATTAACAATGTAATGGTCAACATTCCTCTCGGCGAGGGTGGGTATGCGCTGTCGTGGATTGAGGCTATCGGCACCGTCTTCGGCTTATTGTGCATTTGGTGCGCCAGTCGGGAAAAAATCATTAATTACCTGTTTGGCTTGATTAACGTCACTCTGTTTGCCGCCATCTTTTTTCAGATTCAACTGTATGCCAGCTTGCTGCTTCAGGTGTTTTTCTTTGCGGCGAATATTTACGGCTGGTACGCATGGAGCCGGCAGAATGACGCCCAGGAAGCCGCTCTGAAAGTACGCTGGCTTTCTCGTCAACAAACATGGGGGTTGGGGGGCATATGTATTATCGCCATTCTGCTGATGACGTGGTTTATCGATCCGGTCTTCGCTATGTTGACCCGCGTTATGCTCGCCCTGCTGCAAACGGTAGGTATGCAGGTGGCGATGCCTGAACTCCAGCCGGACGCGTTCCCGTTCTGGGATTCCACCATGCTGGTGTTGTCGATTGCGGCGATGGTGCTGATGACCCGCAAGTACGTGGAAAACTGGCTGCTGTGGGTGATTATTGATGTAATTAGCGTCGTGATCTATGCGGTACAGGGCGTTTATGCGATGTCGCTTGAGTATGTTCTGCTGACGGCGATCGCGCTAATGGGTTCTTACAGTTGGATCAAGGGCGCACAGCGTAATGGCTATACGCCGCTTGCCGCCAGAGCCTGCTGATTGACCTTTTCCAGGCTGCCTGAAAAAGCAGCCTGGTCTTCTCTGGGCCTCGCTTTCTGCTACAATCCCTCCCCCGTTCGAAGATTGAGCACTATTCCCATGCGTTTAAATCCCGGCCAACAACACGCTGTCGAATTCGTCACCGGACCCTGCCTGGTGCTGGCAGGAGCGGGTTCTGGTAAAACTCGCGTAATTACCAATAAAATCGCCCACCTGATCCGCGGATGCGGCTATCAGGCCCGGCATATTGCGGCGGTGACGTTTACCAATAAAGCGGCGCGCGAAATGAAAGAACGCGTCGGGCAGACGCTCGGTCGTAAGGAAGCGCGCGGTTTGATGATCTCCACCTTTCATACGCTAGGGCTGGATATTATTAAGCGCGAGTACGCTGCGCTGGGGATGAAATCGAACTTTTCATTGTTTGACGATACCGACCAGGTCGCCTTGCTCAAAGAGCTGACCGAAGGCCTGATCGAAGATGACAAGGTTCTGTTGCAACAGCTGATCTCCACGATCTCCAACTGGAAAAACGATCTCAAAACGCCTGCGCAGGCAGCGGCCGGGGCGAAAGGCGAACGCGATCGTATTTTTGCCCACTGCTACGGGCTTTACGACGCCCATATGAAGGCATGTAACGTTCTCGATTTTGATGATTTGATTTTGCTGCCGACGCTGCTGCTGCAACGCAATGACGAGGTGCGCGAGCGCTGGCAGAATAAAATTCGTTATCTGCTGGTGGATGAATATCAGGATACTAACACCAGCCAGTATGAGTTGGTTAAGCTGCTGGTTGGGCAACGCGCGCGCTTTACGGTCGTAGGCGATGACGATCAGTCTATCTACTCCTGGCGCGGCGCGCGTCCGCAAAACCTGGTGTTACTGAGCCAGGATTTTCCGGCGCTGCAGGTGATTAAGCTGGAGCAAAACTATCGTTCTTCGGGCCGCATCCTGAAAGCGGCGAATATTCTCATCGCCAACAATCCGCACGTCTTTGAAAAGCGCCTCTTTTCCGAGCTCGGTTACGGCGCGGAACTCAAAGTGTTAAGCGCAAACAATGAAGAGCATGAAGCTGAGCGCGTTACCGGCGAACTGATTGCCCATCACTTTGTGAACAAGACCCAGTATAAGGATTACGCCATTCTGTATCGCGGGAATCATCAGTCGCGGGTATTTGAAAAATTCCTCATGCAGAACCGCATTCCGTACAAAATTTCCGGCGGCACCTCATTCTTCTCCCGTCCGGAGATTAAAGACCTGCTGGCCTACCTGCGGGTGTTGACCAACCCGGATGATGACAGCGCTTTCCTGCGCATCGTGAATACGCCAAAACGCGAAATCGGTCCGGCCACTCTGCAAAAACTGGGTGAATGGGCAATGACGCGTAATAAAAGCCTGTTTACCGCCAGCTTTGATATGGGACTTAGCCAAAAGCTGACCGGACGTGGTTACGATTCATTGACGCGTTTTACCCACTGGCTGGGGGAAATCCAGCGTCTGGCCGAACGCGAGCCTGTCGCCGCCGTGCGCGATCTCATCCACGGTATTGACTATGAATCCTGGTTGTATGAAACCTCGCCGAGCCCCAAAGCGGCGGAAATGCGTATGAAAAACGTTAACCAGCTCTTTAGCTGGATGACTGAGATGCTGGAAGGCAACGAACTCGATGAGCCGATGACACTAACCCAGGTGGTTACACGCTTTACGCTGCGCGATATGATGGAGCGCGGCGAGAGCGAAGAAGAGCTGGATCAGGTACAGTTGATGACGCTTCATGCATCGAAAGGACTGGAATTCCCGTATGTCTATATGGTGGGAATGGAAGAAGGATTTTTGCCGCATCAAAGCAGCATTGACGAAGACAATATTGAGGAAGAGCGTCGGCTGGCCTATGTCGGGATCACTCGCGCGCAGAAAGAGCTCACCTTTACATTATGTAAAGAGCGCCGTCAGTATGGGGAACTGGTGCGCCCGGAACCCAGCCGCTTCCTGTTAGAACTACCGCAGGATGATTTAATCTGGGAGCAGGAGCGCAAAGTGGTAAGCGCTGAGGAGCGAATGCAAAAAGGGCAAAGTCACCTGGCTAATCTGAAAGCCATGATGGCGGCAAAGCGAGCGAAATCGTAGGCCAGATAAGCGAAGCGTCATCCGGCAATCAGACCACGGTTAGCGAACGTCCAGCGGCCAGTGTACATAGCTTTGCCACTGGCTTTCCTGATCAATCAACTCTTTACCCAGCGGGTGATGCGCCAGCCAGTCGCCAGGCAAGGTTAACGTCAGATTTTCATTTAGCGCCTGTAGCGTAATTTCTGGTACCAGATCGTCACGACGGCGACCGGCAAAGAGAATCGCCAGTCGTAGCAAACGGCATAGCTGTTCCGCAACACGGGGCGGTACCGCGTTTTGCTGATGAAGCGAAGAGAGATCGACCGGATTGGTCTGATTCAGTAAGAGGGTGGCAAGCAACTTTTTCTGCGCGGGCGTATAACCAGGCAGATCTAAATGGCGTACTAAATAGGCGGCATGATAGGGCGCTTGTTTAAAATCAACGCTCAGACCGATCTCATGCAACTGGCAAGCGCTAAGCAACAGTTCACGACTGATAGGCTCAATATGCCAGGCATTTTCTACCTGTTTGAGGAAGTTATCTGCCAGCTTCGCCACACGATTTGCCTGATCGGTATCGACGATAAACCGACGCTGAATGTTTCGCAGCGTGCGGCTGCGGATATCCTGATCTACCGCCAGATGCAACATCCCATACACCAGCCCTTCGCGTAACGCGCCGCCTGCCAGCGTCATGCTCTGGATGTTCAGCTCGGTAAATATTGCGATCAGAATAGCCAGCCCGCTTGGGAAAACCAGCGCGCGCTCCAGCGTCAGGCCTTCGATTTCCAGCTCTTCCAGACGCCCGCACTGTATCGCGCGTTGTTTTAGCTGCTGCAGTTTGGCGAGCGTAATGCGCTCGTCCATCCCCTGCGCCATCATGATTTCCTGCAACGCCTGTACGGTGCCGGAGGCACCCACGCAGACCTTCCAGCCATGAAAACGCAGTTCATCGGCGACCGGACGCAGCACATCGCGCGCGGCTTTCTCCGCGTCATCAAAGTTTTCTTGCGCCAGATTACGATCGCTAAAATAGCGTTCAAGCCACGTTACGCAGCCCATCGACAGGCTAAACAGCGACGTGGTTTGCGCGCCAGTGCCGGTAACCAGTTCAGTGCTGGCGCCGCCGATATCCACCACCAGCCGCTGATCTGCGCCGCCGGTGGTATGAGCGACCCCCTGATAAATCAGCCGCGCCTCTTCTTCGCCGCTGATAACCTGCACCGGACAACCAAGGATAGTCTGCGCTTTCGCGATAAATTCCCCCGCATTGACGGCGAGACGCAATGTTGCGGTGGCAACCACGCGGATTTGCGGCTGCGGAATATCCTGCAAACGTTCAGCAAACAGACGCAGGCATTGCCAGCCGCGTTCCATCGCTTCGGCTGAAAGGTGGTTGTCATTGTTCAGACCCGCGGCCAGACGCACCTTACGTTTTATTCGGGTCAACGTCTGGATGCTTCCCGCCGCCTCGCGCACGACCAGCATATGAAAACTATTGGAACCGAGATCAATGGCGGCATACAACGAGGTGGAATTCATACACTTCATCCTTCAACCGGTATCCGTGTTGGCTGCGTACTCTTCCTAAGCTCATCGGGATTTGTTTTCTTGCCGCCTTGATACAGGCTAAATGATTTTGTGTATGGCATAACTTTTCTTAACCTGAACGACGACGATTACGCGGAGCGCCAGCGCGGCGTGGGCCATTGCCTGTACGCGGGCGCGTTAAGCGCAACGGCTTGGGCAGATCGTTCATGAGCGCTTCCGGATTGTATTTGCTGACCGGAATCGAGTGGCCGATATAGCTCTCAATGGCGGGCAGATTCAGCGCATACTCTTCGCAAGCCAGGCTGATGGAATGACCGCTGGCGCCAGCGCGACCGGTACGACCGATACGGTGAACATAGTCTTCACAATCGTCTGGCAGATCGTAGTTAAAGACGTGCGTTACGGCGGGGATATGCAACCCGCGCGCCGCGACATCGGTCGCCACAAGAATATCCAGATCGCCGCGGGTGAACTCATCCAGAATCCGCAGGCGCTTTTTCTGCGCGACGTCGCCGGTCAGCAGACCAACACGATGGCCATCTGCCGCCAGATGTCCCCAGATATCTTCGCAACGATGCTTGGTGTTGGCGAAAATAATGGCGCGATCCGGCCACTCTTCTTCGATCAGCGTTTGCAGTAAACGCATTTTCTCTTCATTAGAGGGGTAGAAAAGCTCTTCTTTAATGCGGTGGCCGGTCTTTTGCTCCGGTTCCACTTCAACATATTCGGCGTTGTTCATCTGTTCAAACGCCAGCTCGCGAACCCGATAAGACAGGGTGGCGGAGAACAACATGTTCAGACGCTGCGCAGCCGGCGGCATACGACGGAACAGCCAGCGGATATCTTTAATAAAGCCCAAATCGTACATGCGATCGGCTTCATCGAGTACGACGACCTGAATGGCGCCGAGGTTAATGTGATTTTGTTTGGCGTAGTCGATCAGTCGGCCCGTCGTACCAATAAGAATATCAACGCCGCTTTCCAGCACTTTAAGCTGCTTGTCGTAACCATCGCCGCCGTAAGCCAGGCCTAATTTTAAGCCTGTCGCTTGCGCCAACGGCTCCGCGTCTGCGTGAATTTGTACGGCTAATTCACGCGTCGGCGCCATGATCAGCGCGCGCGGCTGGTTCACCTTGCGATCGTCGATCGCGGGATGAGAAAGTAAATAATGAAACGTTGACGTCAGAAACGCCATCGTTTTCCCGGTACCGGTTTGCGCCTGCCCTGCAACGTCACGACCCGCCAGCGTTAGCGGAAGGGCCAGTGCCTGAATGGGCGTACAATTATAAAACCCTTTTTTTTCAAGGGCTTCAACCACCTGTGGGTGCAGGGCGAAGTCGGAAAACTTCTGTTCTGTTAAATGTGTTTTGCTCATAGTGTGGTAGAATATCAGCTTACTATTGCTTTACGAAAGCGTATCCGGTGAAATAAAGTCAACCTTTGTTGGCGAAGTTAACATCAGCACCTCGTTGGTTAATGCTACACCAACACGCCAGGCTTATTCCTGTGGAGTTATATATGAGCGATAAAATTATTCACCTGACTGACGACAGTTTTGACACGGATGTACTCAAAGCGGACGGGGCTATCCTCGTTGATTTCTGGGCAGAGTGGTGCGGGCCGTGTAAAATGATCGCTCCGATTCTGGATGAAATCGCTGACGAATATCAGGGCAAATTGACCGTTGCCAAACTAAACATTGACCAGAACCCAGGTACTGCGCCTAAATATGGCATCCGCGGTATTCCGACTCTACTGCTGTTTAAAAACGGCGAAGTGGCGGCAACCAAAGTAGGCGCACTGTCTAAAGGTCAGTTGAAAGAGTTTCTTGACGCCAATCTGGCGTAATACCTTTTATACCCAAAATAATTCGAGTTGCTTAAAGGCGGCAAGGGAGTGAGTCCCCAGGAGCATAGATAACTATGTGACTGGGGTGAGTGAGCGTAGCCAACACATAAGCGACTTGAAGTATGAAGGGTATATACGTCGAATGACAAAGGCGCTGTATGGTCAGGCGTCTGTCATTTGACGAATGATTAAGGTATCAGGCCGTTTCGTGGCGTCTGTTGTCCTTACGTTATTCTTAAATTGTCAGGATCTCTGGACGCCCGGTCTGAGTCGTGCTAAGTTAGTGTTGACTTCGAATTAAACATACCTTATTAAGTTTGAATCTGGTTTTATCCGTCACTTCCCGTTTTTTCTCGCACGAGAAGTGGAAAGATTCCTGGCTCTTCGCTCATTCCGTCTTGTCGTTTCAGTTCTGCGTACTTTCCTGTGACCAGACAGCGAACAGACATGAGTTGATAGCCGTAAACAGGCATGGATGACCCTGCCATACCATTCACAACATTAAGTTCGAGATTTACCCCAAGTTTAAGAACTCACACCATTATGAATCTTACCGAATTAAAGAATACGCCGGTTTCTGAGCTGATCACTCTCGGCGAAAGTATGGGGCTGGAAAACCTGGCCCGTATGCGCAAGCAGGACATTATTTTTGCCATCCTGAAGCAGCACGCAAAGAGTGGCGAAGATATCTTTGGCGACGGTGTGCTGGAGATATTGCAGGATGGATTTGGTTTCCTCCGTTCTGCAGACAGCTCCTACCTCGCCGGTCCTGATGATATCTACGTTTCCCCCAGCCAAATCCGCCGTTTCAACCTCCGCACTGGTGATACCATTTCTGGTAAGATTCGCCCGCCGAAAGAAGGTGAACGCTATTTTGCGCTGTTGAAAGTTAATGAAGTTAACTACGACAAACCGGAAAACGCCCGTAACAAAATCCTCTTTGAGAACTTAACCCCGCTGCACGCAAACTCTCGTCTGCGTATGGAGCGTGGTAACGGTTCTACCGAAGACTTAACGGCACGCGTTCTGGATCTGGCTTCGCCGATCGGTCGCGGCCAGCGCGGTCTGATTGTCGCGCCGCCGAAGGCGGGTAAAACCATGCTGCTGCAGAACATCGCGCAGAGCATCGCGTATAACCACCCGGACTGCGTGCTGATGGTGCTGCTGATTGACGAACGTCCGGAAGAAGTGACCGAGATGCAGCGTCTGGTGAAAGGCGAAGTGGTTGCGTCTACCTTTGACGAACCGGCATCCCGCCACGTTCAGGTTGCCGAAATGGTTATCGAGAAGGCGAAACGTCTGGTTGAACACAAGAAAGACGTTATCATCCTGCTCGACTCCATCACCCGTCTGGCGCGTGCCTACAACACCGTGGTGCCGGCTTCCGGTAAAGTACTGACCGGTGGTGTGGACGCTAACGCATTGCATCGTCCGAAGCGTTTCTTCGGCGCGGCGCGTAACGTGGAAGAAGGCGGTAGCCTGACTATCATCGCGACGGCGCTGATCGATACCGGTTCCAAGATGGACGAAGTTATCTACGAAGAGTTTAAAGGCACCGGTAACATGGAGCTGCATCTTTCGCGTAAGATCGCTGAAAAACGCGTCTTTCCGGCTATTGACTACAACCGTTCCGGTACGCGTAAAGAAGAGCTACTCACCACTCAGGAAGAGCTACAGAAAATGTGGATACTGCGTAAAATCATCCATCCGATGGGTGAGATTGACGCGATGGAATTCCTCATTAACAAACTGGCGATGACCAAAACTAATGACGACTTTTTCGAGATGATGAAGCGCTCATAACCTGGTCTTTACCTGAAAACGCCACGTTTTTACGTGGCGTTTTTGTTTTATATCTGTAATCTTAACGACACATTTACAAAACGATGATAAACCGGGTCGGGGCTTCGCCATCCATTCGTTATCGGTATCGTGTGGTTGATATTTAAACAATTCTGCCTGATTCAGAGCAGGGTTTCCCTTCTGAATAAAGGTCTTCATGGTTATACTTCTGGTACTAATTTTATCTGAGAGCACGCATTGTGAATTTACTGACCGTGAGTACTGATCTCATCAGTATTTTTTTATTCACGACACTGTTCCTGTTTTTTGCGCGTAAGGTCGCAAAAAAAATCGGTTTAGTGGATAAACCCAACTTTCGTAAACGCCACCAGGGGCTGATACCGTTGGTTGGAGGGATTTCGGTTTACGCAGGGATTTGCTTCACATTCGGAATCGTTGATCACTATATTCCTCATGCGTCGCTTTATCTTTCTTGTGCGGGCGTACTGGTTTTTATCGGTGCGCTGGACGACCGTTTTGATATCAGCGTGAAGATCCGTGCGACCATACAGGCCGCGATCGGTATCATTATGATGGTATTCGGTAAGCTCTATCTTAGCAGCCTCGGCTATATCTTTGGCTCCTGGGAGATGGTACTCGGTCCCTTCGGTTATTTTCTTACTCTGTTTGCGGTATGGGCGGCGATCAACGCTTTCAATATGGTGGACGGTATTGACGGCCTGTTGGGCGGGCTATCCAGCGTCTCATTCGCGGCGATGGGGCTGATTTTATGGTTTGACGGTCAAACCAGCCTGGCAATATGGTGCTTCGCAATGATCGCCGCGATTCTGCCTTACATTATGCTTAATCTCGGTATTTTGGGGCGGCGTTATAAAGTCTTTATGGGCGATGCCGGTAGTACTCTGATTGGTTTTACCGTTATCTGGATCTTACTGGAAACGACGCAGGGGAAAACTCACCCTATCAGTCCGGTTACCGCGCTATGGATTATCGCTATCCCTCTGATGGATATGGTGGCGATTATGTATCGCCGTCTGCGTAAAGGAATGAGTCCCTTCTCACCTGATCGTCAGCACATTCACCATCTTATCATGCGCGCCGGATTTACCTCTCGTCAGGCGTTTGTACTGATTACGCTTGCCGCCGCCATTCTGGCGGGAGTAGGCGTAGCGGCAGAATATTCTCATTTTGTTCCTGAATGGGTTATGTTGGTGCTCTTTTTGCTAGCATTCTTCCTCTATGGCTACTGCATTAAGCGGGCCTGGAAGGTGGCGAGATTTATTAAGCGTGTGAAGCGTCGCCTGCGCAGGCACCGTGAGAACCGGCCAAACTTAACCAAGTAAATGAGGATGCGATGACACAACCATTACCGGGGGCACGCGCGGTGAGCGCTGAAAATGAACTGGATATTCGCGGGTTGTTTCGTACTTTATGGGCCGGCAAATTCTGGATTATCGGCATTGGCCTGCTATTTGCCCTTATCGCGTTAGCCTATACCTTTTTTGCTCGTCAGGAGTGGAGTGCGACGGCGATCACCGATCGCCCAACCGTAAATATGTTGGGCGGTTATTACTCCCAGCAGCAGTTTCTGCGCAATCTGGATATTAAGACCGACCCCGCTTCTTCCGATAAGCCCTCGGTGATGGATGAAGCGTATAAAGAGTTCATCATGCAACTTGCCTCCTGGGATACGCGCCGCGATTTCTGGTTACAGACGGACTATTACAAGCAGCGAATGGTCGGGAATAGCAAAGCTGATGCGGCGATGCTTGATGAACTGATCAATAACATACAGTTTACGCCCGGCGATTTTACACGCGCCATCAACGACAACGTGAAGCTGATTGCTGAAACTGCGCCGGACGCCAATAATCTGCTGCGTCAGTATGTCGCATTCGCCAGCCAGCGGGCGGCGAGCCATCTGAATGATGAATTAAAAGGTGCCTGGGCTGCGCGTACCGTGCAGATGAAAGCCCAGGTCAAACGGCAGGAGGAGGTTGCGAAAGCGATCTATTCACGTCGTGTAAACAGTATTGAGCAGGCGCTCAAAATTGCGGAACAACATAATATTTCTCGTAGCGCGACGGATGTCCCGGCAGATGAATTACCGGACTCAGAGCTTTTTTTACTCGGTCGCCCTATGTTGCAGGCGCGTCTTGAAAATCTGCAAGCGGTTGGCCCTGCGTTCGATTTGGACTACTTTCAAAATCGGGCAATGTTGAATACGCTTAATGTGGGGCCGACCCTGGACCCTCGTTTTCAGACCTATCGTTATTTGCGTACGCCGGAAGAACCGGTAAAACGTGATAGCCCACGCCGAGCCTTCCTGATGATTATGTGGGGTATCGTTGGGGCGCTAATCGGTGCGGGCGTTGCCTTAACCCGTCGCCGCACGATTTAGCAACACCTCTGCAGTAGGGGGCTGGGCCCCTACTGTCTATTCGAAGAGAATCGATGTGAAAGTACTGACTGTATTTGGTACACGACCGGAGGCCATTAAGATGGCGCCTCTGGTCCATGCGCTGGAAAAAGATCCTCATTTCGAGGCCAAAGTATGCGTTACTGCGCAGCATCGGGAGATGCTTGATCAGGTATTAACTCTTTTTTCTATTGTGCCTGATTTCGATCTCAACATTATGCAGCCGGGACAGGGGTTGACGGAAATTACCTGCCGAATTCTGGAGGGATTAAAGCCGATCCTGGCAGATTTTAAACCTGATGTGGTGCTGGTTCATGGCGATACCACCACTACGATTGCTACCAGCCTGGCGGCTTTCTATCAACGAATTCCGGTAGGGCACGTAGAAGCCGGGTTGCGAACCGGCGATCTCTATTCCCCCTGGCCGGAAGAGGCAAACCGCACGCTGACCGGACATCTGGCGATGTACCACTTTGCGCCGACGGAAAACTCGCGGCAGAATCTGTTGCGGGAGAACATTCCGGATGAGCGCATTTTTGTCACTGGCAATACCGTTATTGACGCGCTGATCTGGGTACGCGATCGCGTTCTGGCGAGCGATACATTACAGGCTGAACTGGCCGAGCAGTATCCTTTCCTCAATGTGAATAAGAAGATGATTTTGGTGACCGGTCATCGGCGTGAAAGCTTTGGTCAGGGCTTTGAGCATATCTGCCAGGCGCTGGCGGAAATCGCCGCCGCGAACCAGAATGTGCAAATTGTCTATCCGGTGCATCTCAATCCCAACGTCAGCGAACCTGTCAACCGTATCCTCGGCCATGTTGAAAACGTGGTACTGATTGAGCCGCAGGACTACTTACCTTTTGTCTGGCTGATGAATCACGCCTGGCTCATTCTGACCGATTCCGGCGGTATTCAGGAAGAAGCGCCGTCATTAGGTAAGCCGGTATTGGTCATGCGTGAAACCACAGAGCGTCCGGAAGCCATTACCGCTGGTACGGTAAGACTGATCGGCACGGACTCCCGGCGCATTGTGGCGGAAGTTATGCGTCTGCTGCACGACGAAAATGAATATCAAACCATGAGCCGCGCCCATAATCCTTATGGTGACGGGCAATCATGCGCGCGCATTTTACAGGCGTTAAAAAGTTATCGGGTATCGTTATGAGTTTTACGACCATTTCTGTTATTGGGCTGGGGTATATCGGATTACCGACTGCGGCCGCTTTTGCTTCCCGCCAGAAGCAGGTTATCGGCGTGGATATCAACCAACATGCAGTAGACACCATAAATCGCGGTGAAATTCACATCGTGGAGCCGGCGTTGGGCAATGTGGTGAAGATGGCGGTGGAAGGCGGCTTTCTGCGTGCGACGACGACACCTGTCGAAGCCGATGCGTACCTGATTGCCGTGCCGACGCCATTCAAAGGCGATCACGACCCTGATATGGCCTATGTGGAAGCCGCGGCGAAATCCATTGCGCCGGTATTAAAAAAAGGGGCACTGGTGATTCTGGAATCAACATCGCCGGTCGGCGCAACGGAGCAAATGGCTGGCTGGCTGGCCGGGATGCGCCCGGATCTGACCTTTCCCCAGCAGGTGGGCGAGCAGGCCGACGTGAATATCGCCTATTGTCCGGAGCGTGTGCTGCCGGGGCAGGTGATGGTGGAACTCATTAAAAATGACCGCGTGATTGGCGGTATGACGCCAGTATGTTCGGCTCGCGCCAGCGCGCTGTACAAAATTTTCCTTGAGGGCGAATGCATTGTCACCAACTCGCGCACCGCAGAGATGTGCAAGCTGACGGAAAATAGCTTCCGTGATGTGAATATTGCCTTTGCGAATGAATTGTCGCTGATTTGCGCCGATCAGGGGATTAACGTCTGGGAATTGATCCGTCTGGCGAACCGCCATCCGCGCGTCAATATTTTGCAGCCGGGCCCAGGCGTTGGCGGGCACTGCATTGCGGTCGATCCGTGGTTTATTGTGGCGCAAAATCCGCAGCAGGCGAGACTAATTCGCACCGCGCGTGAAGTGAACGACGGCAAACCGCACTGGGTGGTCGATCAGGTAAAAACCGCGGTCGCAGATTGCCTGGCGGCCACCGATAAACGCGCCAGCGAAGTGAAAATCGCCTGTTTTGGGCTGGCCTTTAAGCCGAATATCGACGATCTGCGCGAAAGCCCGGCGATGGGGATCGCGCAAAGTATCGCCCGCTGGCACAGCGGCGAAACCCTGGTCGTCGAACCGAATATCCGTCAGTTGCCGAAAAAATTGGACGGACTTTGCACGCTGGCGAAACTGGACGCGGCGCTGGCCGCCGCCGATGTGCTGGTGATGCTGGTCGATCACGACGAATTTAAAGCGATTCCCGGCGATGCGGTTCTTCAACGTTATGTGGTGGATACCAAAGGAGTCTGGCGCTGATGAAACGGATTCTGGTGACCGGCGGCGCAGGCTTTATCGGATCTGCGGTGGTGCGGCATATCATCCATGAAACGGCAGACGCGGTGGTGGTGGTGGATAAACTCACCTATGCGGGCAACCTGATGTCTCTGGCATCGGTGGCGCAAAGCGACCGTTTCGCCTTTGAGAAGGTGGATATCTGCGATCGGGCATCACTGGAGCGAGTTTTCCAGCAGTATCAGCCCGATAGCGTGATGCACCTGGCGGCGGAAAGCCATGTAGACCGTTCTATCGACGGCCCGGCGGCGTTTATTGAAACGAATATCGTTGGTACTTACACCTTGCTGGAAGCCGCTCGCGCTTACTGGTCCGCGCTTGACGCGGACGCTAAAGCGGCGTTCCGCTTCCACCATATCTCTACCGATGAAGTGTATGGCGACCTGCATACTGCAGACGATTTCTTCACCGAAACCACGCCATATGCGCCAAGCAGCCCTTATTCCGCCTCCAAAGCCAGCAGCGACCATCTGGTACGCGCCTGGTTACGTACCTACGGTCTGCCTACGCTTGTCACCAACTGTTCTAATAACTACGGGCCCTACCATTTCCCGGAAAAACTGATCCCGCTGATGATTCTGAACGCGCTGGCGGGTAAACCATTGCCGGTCTATGGCAACGGTCAGCAAATTCGCGACTGGCTGTATGTGGAGGATCATGCCCGTGCGTTGTATCACGTGGTGACGAACGGCGCGGTGGGCGAAACGTATAATATTGGCGGTCATAACGAGCGTAAAAATCTGGATGTGGTCAGGACGATCTGCGCTCTGCTGGAGGAGTTGGCCCCGCAAAAACCGCAGGGTGTAGCGAATTATCACGATCTGATTACCTTCGTCGACGATCGACCCGGCCATGACTTACGCTATGCCATCGACGCGTCGAAAATCGCCCGCGAGCTGGGCTGGACGCCGCAGGAAACCTTCGAAAGCGGGATGCGAAAAACCGTTCAGTGGTATCTCGCCAATGAGGCCTGGTGGAAACCCGTGCAGGATGGCAGTTATCAGGGCGAACGCTTAGGGCTGCAACGCTAAACGGTAGGTTCTTACTCCTGGAGGAGAAACGAATGAAAGGCATCATTCTGGCGGGAGGTTCCGGTACCCGGTTGCATCCCATTACGCGCGGCGTATCAAAGCAGCTTCTGCCCGTCTACGACAAACCGATGATTTATTATCCGTTATCGGTGTTAATGCTGGCGGGCATTCGTGAGATCCTGATCATCACCACGCCGGAGGATAAACGCGACTTTCAGCGTTTGTTGGGCGACGGCGCAGCATTCGGTATCGATTTACATTATGCCGAGCAGCCCAGTCCGGACGGGCTGGCGCAGGCCTTTATCATTGGCGAAGCGTTCCTCAACGGTGAACCCTCATGCTTGGTATTGGGCGACAATATCTTTTTTGGTCAGGGGTTTAGCCCCAAACTCCGTCAGGTCGCGGCGCGTACCGAAGGCGCCACAGTATTTGGCTATCAGGTCATGGACCCGGAACGCTTTGGCGTCGTGGAGTTTGACGATGATTTTCACGCGCTCTCGCTGGAAGAAAAGCCGAAACAGCCTAAATCTAACTGGGCGGTCACCGGCCTCTATTTCTATGACAGCAAGGTCGTCGAGTATGCGAAGCGCGTGAAACCGTCCGGGCGTGGCGAGCTGGAGATCACTTCTATCAACCAGATGTATCTGGAGGAAGGTAAGCTGACCGTTGAACTGCTGGGCCGCGGCTTCGCCTGGCTGGATACGGGCACCCACGACAGTCTGATTGAGGCGAGCACTTTTGTGCAGACGGTGGAAAAGCGCCAGGGCTTCAAAATTGCCTGTCTGGAGGAGATTGCCTGGCGCAACGGCTGGCTGGATGATGATGGTTTGAAACGCGCCGCCAGTCAGCTTGAAAAAACCGGCTATGGCCAATATTTACTGGAGTTGCTCCGTGCCCGTCCGCGCCAGTATTGAACCGTTACTCTGGGAAAATACGTTCTTTGGCGTGAATAGCGGCATTGTGCGTATCGATGCCTCAGCGCCCGAATTAACGCCAGAAGCGCTGCAGGCGTGGCAACGCGTGCAGGTAAAAGTGCCGGCTGAAAACATCGCCTGGCTGTCGGCGTTGCAATCGCTGGGATTCTCTTTGGTTGAAGGCGAGGTGGATTTTGCGTTGCCGGTAAAAGGGCATCGCGACCAGCATGGCGCGGAAATTGCACATCTTAAAGACATTTCTGCTTTGCGTCAGTTGGCCGGAGAGGCGTTTACGCAGAGTCGTTTTCGCGCGCCGTGGTATGCGCCCGACGCCAGCGCCCGTTTTTACGCCCAGTGGATTGAGAATGCGGTACGCGGCACGTTTGATCACCAATGCCTGGTGCTTCGCACAGAGACAGGCGCTATCCGTGGTTACGTCTCGCTGCGGGAATTGAATGATACCGACGCGCGCATCGGTCTGTTGGCCGGACGCGGCGCGGGAGCGGAACTTATGCAGGCGGCGATCTGTTGGGCGCAGAGTCGCGGCAAAGCAACATTGCGGGTGGCGACCCAGTTGGGCAACACCGCCGCGCTTAAACGTTACATACAAAGCGGTGCCAACATCGAAAGCACTGCGTACTGGTTATACAGGTGACAACATGATTCCTTTTAATGCGCCGCCGGTGGTGGGAACCGAACTCGAATACATGCAGTCTGCAATGAGCAGCGGCAAACTGTGCGGCGACGGCGGCTTTACGCGTCGTTGCCAGCAGTGGCTGGAGCAACATTTCGGCAGCGCGAAGGTGTTGCTGACGCCTTCCTGTACCGCATCACTCGAGATGGCGGCTCTGTTGTTGGATATTCAGCCCGGCGATGAAGTGATCATGCCGAGCTTTACGTTTGTCTCCACCGCTAACGCTTTTGTCCTGCGCGGCGCGAAAATTGTGTTTGTCGATATTCGTCCGGATACGATGAATATTGACGAAACGCTGATTGAGGCGGCGATTACTGATAAAACCCGCGCTATCGTGCCGGTACACTACGCTGGCGTCGCTTGTGAAATGGACGTCATCATGGCGCTGGCGGATAAGTATAATCTGTTCGTTGTCGAGGATGCCGCCCAGGGCGTGATGTCCACGTACAAAGGGCGCGCGTTAGGAACGATCGGTCACATCGGCTGTTTTAGCTTCCATGAAACCAAAAATTACACCGCTGGCGGCGAAGGCGGCGCGACGCTGATCAACGATCGTACGCTGATTGAACGCGCGGAGATCATCCGCGAAAAAGGCACCAACCGTAGCCAGTTCTTCCGTGGTCAGGTGGACAAATACACCTGGCGGGATATCGGCTCCAGTTATTTGATGTCCGATCTGCAGGCTGCCTACCTGTGGGCGCAACTGGAGGCCGCCGATCGTATCAATCAACAGCGTCTGTCGCTGTGGCAGACTTACTACGATGCGTTAACGCCGCTGGCGCGCGCCGGGCGTATCGAGCTGCCTTCTATTCCGGAAAACTGCGGGCATAATGCCCACATGTTTTACATCAAACTGCGGGATATCACCGATCGCAGCGCGCTGATTAATTTCCTGAAAGAGGCGGAAATCATGGCGGTATTCCATTACATTCCGCTGCATGATTGTCCGGCGGGCGATAAATTCGGCGAGTTTATCGGGGACGATGTCTACACCACAAAAGAGAGCGAACGTTTGTTGCGTCTGCCGCTGTTTTATAACCTTGCGCCCGTCGATCAACGAACGGTGATTACTACCTTGCTAAATTATTTCTCCTGATATGTCGCTTGCTAAAGCCTCCCTGTGGACGGCGGTCAGTACGCTGGTAAAAATTGGCGCCGGACTGCTGGTGGTGAAACTACTGGCCGTCTCTTTTGGTCCGGCGGGCGTCGGACAAGCGGGTAACTTCCGCCAGATGATCACCGTGCTAGGCGTATTGGCTGGCGCGGGGATATTTAACGGCGTTACCAAACTCGTCGCACAACATCATGATGACCCGGCGCAGTTACGTACCGTGGTGGGAACCTCCTCCGCGATGGTATTGGGGTTCTCTACGCTGCTGGCGCTGGTCTTCCTGCTGGCGGCGGCGCCGATTAGCCAGGGACTGTTCGGTCATACGGACTATCAAGGGCTGGTGCGTCTGGTTGCGCTGGTACAAATGGGGATCGCCTGGGCGAACCTGCTGCTGGCGCTAATGAAGGGCTTTCGTGACGCGTCGGGTAATGCCTTATCGTTAATTGTCGGCAGCTTTTTGGGCGTCGCCGCCTGGTATCTCTGCTACCGTGTCGGCGGCTATGAAGGCGCTCTGCTTGGCCTGGCGCTGGTGCCGGCGCTGGTGGTAGTGCCAGCCGGTATGATACTGATTAAACGCGGCACCGTCCCGCTACGCTATCTCAAGCCCTCCTGGGACAACGGTCTGGCAGGGCAGCTCAGTAAATTTACCCTGATGGCGCTGATTACCTCCGTTACGATGCCGGTCGCCTATGTGATGATGCGAAACCAACTGGCCGCGCACTATAGCTGGAGCGATGTCGGGATCTGGCAGGGCGTGAGCAGTATTTCTGACGCCTATCTGCAATTTATCACCGCCTCCTTCAGCGTTTACCTGTTACCCACGCTCTCACGCCTGACGGAAAAACAGGACATTACGCGTGAAGTGGTAAAAGCGCTGAAATTTGTTTTACCGGCGGTTGCGGCGGCGAGTTTTACCGTCTGGCTACTGCGCGATTTTGCTATCTGGCTGCTTTTTTCCGCCAAATTCACCGCGATGCGCGATCTGTTCGCCTGGCAGTTAGTGGGCGACGTGCTGAAAGTTGGCGCCTATGTTTTCGGTTATGTGGTGATTGCTAAAGCGTCGTTGCGATTTTACATTCTGGCCGAAATTAGCCAGTTCATTCTGTTAACGGCGTTCGCTCACTGGCTGATTCCCGCTCACGGCGCGCTGGGCGCGGCACAGGCTTATATGGCCACCTATATTGTCTATTTTTCACTTTGTTGCGGCGTATTTTTACTCTGGCGTAGGCGAGCATGACTGTACTGATTCACGTCCTGGGATCGGATATCCCTCACCATAACCACACCGTGCTGCGGTTTTTCAATGATACGCTGGCCGCCACAAGCGAGCACGCGCGCGAATTTATGGTTGCCGGCGAGGATAACGGCTTCACGGAAAGCTGTCCGGCGCTCTCGCTTCGCTTTTATGGCAGTAAGAAAGCGCTGGCTCAGGCGGTCATCGCCAAAGCGAAAGCAAATCGTCGACAGAGATTCTTCTTTCACGGTCAGTTCAACACCAGCCTGTGGCTGGCGCTGTTAAGCGGCGGTATTAAGCCAGCTCAGTTTTACTGGCATATCTGGGGCGCGGATCTCTACGAAGTGTCCCACGGGCTGAAATTCCGCCTTTTCTACCCGCTTCGTCGTATCGCGCAGGGACGAGTAGGGGGCGTATTCGCGACGCGCGGCGATCTCAGCTATTTTGCGCGCCAGCACCCGGGCGTACGCGGCGAGTTGCTCTATTTCCCGACGCGCATGGATCCTTCCCTGAACTCTATGGCAAAAGAGCGCCAACGTGCGGGGAAATTGACCATTTTAGTAGGGAACTCCGGCGATCGCAGTAACCAACATATTGCGGCGTTACGGGCGGTGTATCAGCAGTTTGGCGACACGGTAAACGTGGTGGTGCCGATGGGCTATCCGGCCAATAACCAGGCCTATATTGATGAGGTTCGTCAGGCCGGTCTGGCGCTGTTTAGCGCCGAAAATCTACAAATTCTTAGCGAAAAAATGGAATTTGATGCCTATCTTGCACTGTTGCGCCAGTGCGACCTCGGTTATTTTATTTTTGCCCGCCAACAGGGGATTGGGACGTTGTGTCTGCTAATTCAGGCCGATATCCCGTGCGTGTTGAACCGCGACAATCCTTTCTGGCAGGATATGGCGGAACAGCATCTGCCCGTCCTGTTTACCACGGACGATCTTAATGAGCAGGTCGTGCGCGAGGCGCAGCGTCAGCTCGCATCGGTAGATAAAAGCGGCATCACCTTCTTTAGCCCCAACTACCTGCAACCGTGGCATAATGCGTTGAGAATCGCCGCAGGAGAAGCCGAATGAGTTTAATGCAATTCAGCGGGCTGCTGGTGGTCTGGCTGCTCTCTACGCTGTTTATCGCCACGCTGACCTGGTTTGAATTCCGCCGCGTGCGTTTTAACTTCAACGTTTTCTTTTCGTTGCTGTTTTTGTTGACCTTCTTTTTTGGTTTTCCGCTAACCAGCGTGCTGGTATTTCGTTTCGACGTTGGCGTCGCGCCGCCGGAAATCTTATTGCAGGCTCTATTATCCGCCGCCTGTTTCTACGGCGTGTATTACGTGACCTATAAAACGCGTTTACGCAAACGCGTTGTGGATGTACCACGCAAGCCTCTATTTACCATGAACCGGGTGGAAACCCACCTTACCTGGGTGATCCTGATGGGCATCGCGCTGGTAAGCGTGGCGATTTTCTTTATGCATAACGGCTTTTTGCTGTTCCGGCTGCACTCCTACAGCCAGATCTTTTCCAGCGAAGTCTCCGGCGTGGCGTTAAAACGGTTCTTCTATTTCTTCATTCCGGCGATGCTGGTGGTCTATTTCCTGCGCCAGGACAGCAAAGCGTGGCTGTTTTTTCTGGTGAGCACCGTCGCGTTTGGCCTGTTGACCTACATGATTGTCGGCGGCACGCGCGCTAACATCATTATTGCGTTTGCTATCTTCCTGTTTATCGGCATTATTCGGGGCTGGATCAGCCTGTGGATGCTGGCGGCGGCGGGCGTGCTGGGGATTGTCGGTATGTTCTGGCTGGCGCTCAAACGCTACGGATTAAATGTGAGCGGCGATGAGGCGTTCTATACGTTTCTTTATCTGACGCGCGATACCTTTTCGCCGTGGGAGAATCTGGCGCTGCTGTTGCAAAATTACCACAATATCGATTTTCAGGGGCTGGCCCCTATCGTGCGTGATTTCTACGTCTTTATTCCCACCTGGTTATGGCCGGGACGACCCAGTATCGTGCTGAATTCTGCGAATTACTTCACCTGGGAAGTCCTGAACAACCATTCTGGCCTGGCGATATCGCCAACGCTTATCGGATCGCTGGTGGTCATGGGCGGGGCGCTGTTTATTCCGCTCGGCGCGATCGTCGTCGGGTTGATTATCAAATGGTTCGACTGGCTGTATGAACTGGGTAACCGGGAGCCCAATCGCTATAAGGCGGCGATTCTGCACAGTTTCTGCTTTGGCGCCATCTTTAATATGATTGTGCTGGCGCGAGAAGGGCTGGATTCGTTTGTTTCGCGCGTGGTTTTCTTCCTGGTGGTTTTTGGCGCCAGCCTGCTGGTCGCTAAGCTTCTGTTCTGGTTATTTGATAGCGCCGGACTGATTCATAAACGTACAACTTCGCTCCCTCAGGCACAGGTGGAAGGAAAACTATGACCAACAATGCCGCTGCGCCCCTTTACTCGCTGCGTGGATTACCTCTGATTGGCTGGCGCGACATGTCACATGCGCTGAATTATCTGTTTGCCGATGGACAACTGAAGCAAGGCACGTTGGTGGCGATCAACGCCGAAAAGCTGCTGACGGCGGAAGATAATCCGGAAGTCCGCGCGTTGATAGCGGCGGCGGAATTTAAATATGCCGATGGCATCAGCGTGGTGCGTTCAATACGTAAAAAATTTCCGCAGGCGCAGGTTTCTCGTGTGGCTGGCGCCGACCTTTGGGAAGCGTTAATGGCGCGCGCGGGTAAAGAAGGCACGCCGGTATTTCTTGTCGGCGGCAAGCCTGAGGTGCTGGCGCAGACGGAAGCAAAACTGCGGACGCAGTGGAACGTCAATATTGTGGGTAGCCAGGATGGTTACTTTACGCCGGAGCAGCGTCAGGCGCTATTTGCGCGTATCCATGCCAGCGGCGCGAAAATTGTCACCGTCGCGATGGGATCGCCAAAACAGGAATTGCTAATGCGCGATTGTCGGGAAGTGCATCCCCATGCGCTATATATGGGGGTGGGCGGGACCTATGATGTGTTTACTGGTCACGTCAAACGCGCCCCAAAAATATGGCAGAACCTGGGGCTGGAGTGGTTGTATCGTCTGCTTTCGCAACCGAAGCGTATTACCCGCCAGATGCGTCTGCTGCGCTACCTTCGCTGGCACTATACTGGCGATCTCTAATTCTCCCTTCTGATGACTTGAGCAGCGGATTGTGCTTATGGCGCTGCTCATTTACAACATAATCGATGATTTCTTACACAATAAGTGCATTTTTTTAATGCTCCATTTGCCATTTGTCCAAATTTAAGAAAATATTCGCAACAATCGATGTACCCATAACAATAACCGGTACTACCGGAACCGTTGCAAACACGACATGAGGATTTATGGCAGAGAAAAAACCGGAGCTACAGCGTGGGCTGGAAGCTCGTCATATTGAATTGATTGCCCTCGGGGGCACCATCGGCGTCGGACTCTTTATGGGCGCCGCCAGTACGCTGAAATGGGCGGGCCCGTCAGTGCTGCTGGCGTATATCATCGCCGGATTGTTCGTCTTTTTCATTATGCGTTCGATGGGGGAGATGCTCTTTCTGGAACCTGTTACCGGCTCCTTTACCGTGTACGCCCACCGGTATATGAGTCCTTTTTTTGGCTATCTTACCGCCTGGTCATACTGGTTTATGTGGATGGCGGTCGGGATCTCGGAAATTACCGCCATTGGGGTCTACGTCCAGTTCTGGTTTCCGGAGATGGCGCAGTGGATACCGGCGCTGATTGCCGTCGGACTGGTCGCGTTGGCGAATCTGGCTGCGGTGCGCCTGTATGGTGAAATCGAATTCTGGTTTGCGATGATCAAAGTCACCACGATTATTGTGATGATCATCATCGGTCTGGGGGTGATTTTCTTCGGCTTTGGTAACGGCAGCCAGGCGATTGGCTTTGGTAATCTGACCGAGCATGGCGGCTTTTTTGCCGGCGGCTGGAAAGGCTTTCTGACCGCATTATGTATCGTGGTGGCCTCTTATCAGGGGGTTGAGTTGATCGGTATTACCGCCGGTGAAGCGAAGAATCCGCAGGTGACGTTGCGTAGCGCGGTGGGTAAAGTGCTGTGGCGTATCCTGATTTTTTATGTTGGCGCGATTTTCGTGATCGTCACCATTTTCCCGTGGAATGAGATTGGCAGCAACGGCAGTCCCTTTGTGCTCACCTTCGCGAAAATCGGCATCACCGCCGCGGCGGGCATTATCAACTTTGTCGTGCTGACGGCGGCGCTCTCCGGCTGTAACAGCGGAATGTATAGCTGTGGGCGTATGCTTTACGCGCTGGCGAAAAACCGTCAACTGCCGGCGGCAGTCGCGAAAGTCTCTCGCCACGGTGTGCCGGTCGCGGGTGTGGCGCTCTCTATTTTGATTTTGCTGGTAGGTTCTTGCCTGAACTACATCATCCCCAATCCGCAGCGCGTCTTTGTTTACGTTTATAGCGCCAGCGTACTGCCGGGGATGGTGCCGTGGTTTGTCATTCTGATTAGCCAACTGCGCTTTCGTCGGGCGCATAAAGAAGCGATTGCGGATCATCCTTTTCGTTCCATTATGTTTCCGTGGGCGAACTATTTGACGATGGCGTTTCTGATTTGCGTTTTAATCGGCATGTACTTTAATGAAGATACGCGCATGTCGCTGTTTGTCGGCGTCATCTTCCTGCTGGCCGTCACGCTGGTCTACAAAGTTTTCGGTCTGAATCGTCACGGAACCGCCCACAAGGTGGGGGAATAAGCGCCAAAATGCGCAAAGCATAACCAAACGCGCATTTTATTTAAAAAGGCACTGGACAGCGGGGTGTGAAGTCCGTATTATCCACCCCCGCAACGGCGCTAAGCGCCCGTAGCTCAGCTGGATAGAGCGCTGCCCTCCGGAGGCAGAGGTCTCAGGTTCGAATCCTGTCGGGCGTACCATTTATTTAGGTGCTTGAGCTGCGGTGGTTTAATACCGCGTAAAAAGTTTCAGTGGTGGCTATAGCTCAGTTGGTAGAGCCCTGGATTGTGATTCCAGTTGTCGTGGGTTCGAATCCCATTAGCCACCCCATTAATATAGAGTTGTGAAACGCGAAGGTGGCGGAATTGGTAGACGCGCTAGCTTCAGGTGTTAGTGTCCTTACGGACGTGGGGGTTCAAGTCCCCCCCCTCGCACCACGACTCAATGAATTGAACTAAAAATTCAAAAAAGCAGTATTTCGGCGAGTAGCGCAGCTTGGTAGCGCAACTGGTTTGGGACCAGTGGGTCGGAGGTTCGAATCCTCTCTCGCCGACCAATTTTGAACCCCGCTTCGGCGGGGTTTTTTGTTTTCTGTCCATTTTCAACTACTTATCCCGCACGTGTTGCCATTATGGTTTATTGGCGATATCCCAGGCTTCATTTGTCGCTATTCGGTGACGAATAATCTATTGATTTATAATCACTTTATAAAAAGCATCCTGTTCTGTCTCCGCCGGGCGACACGCTAAAACCTCGCCAGCGGCGGGGGGATGTCAATCGCGTGAATTCTCTACGTTTTTTTAACGCCTGCGCCTGTTTTTTAGCGGTGCAAAGATGGCACGTTATGTGCAATAATGTACGGGTAGATGCTCATTCCATCTCTTATGTTCGCCTTCTGGCCTCATAAACTCAGGAATGATGCAGAGCCGTTTACGGTGCTTATCGTCCACTGACAGATGTCGCTTACGCCTCATCAAACACCCTGGACACAACGTTGAGTGAAGCACCCCTTTATGTTGTCATACAGACCTGTTTTGACGCCTGCCCCTTAACCGGGCAGGCGTTTTTTTATGCATCCCGAATGATTTTGTGTAGGCGGTAGGCCCGGTAAGCGAAGCGCCACCGGGCAAGAGGGAATTACTGCGGGGGATTGTTCTGTAATGTCAGCATCAGGCCGTCGCGCCGCATGGCGGCGGCCTCTTCCGGTTGATGCAGTCGATCAAGCGCATCGGCAAGCCAGGCATAATCATACGCGTCCGGGCGTTGTTTCAGCGCGGCGCGGAAAGCCAGGGTCGCCTCCTGCCATTCACCGTGTTTCATTAGCGACTGGCCGAGTGTGCTCCATAACAGCGGGCGATCGCCTACCGTCTTGATTTGCTGGCGCAGCACTTTCTCCAGTTGTTCCGGATTATTGGTTCTGAGGCGAGGAATGGGCAGCACCAGCCGATCGTCATACTGGCGTTTCAGACCGTCAATGATAATCTGCTGCGCCATATCATGATCGTCACATTCGATCAGATGCTCGGCCATTGCGACCTGCAGCGCCACCTGATGGCGGGTTTTACGGCTTTGGTTTTTCCACCAGGTGCGTAATCCTTCGCTGCCCTGCTCGGCGCGCGCCTGATCCATGAGTCCTATCCACGCCTGTTGTTCGAGCATAGCGCGATGCGCTTCATCGCCGACGTGCGCTTTCGCCATGGATGGGATGATATCCAGTAAAGAACTCCATGCGCTGGTGCGAATATAGGCCTGCTCCGCCAGACGCAGAACTTCCGGGTGACGCGGCGTGACCTCCAGCAGTTTGTCCACGCCGTGACGCGCCGCGTGATTTTCATTGCGCGCCAGCTGTAAGCGCACGCGCGTGATCTCGACCGGGATGGTGTCGTTCCCCGCCAGCTCAGCCGCACGTTCAAGGTGCTGATTAGCGCGCGCTTCATCACCGCGCTGCTGCGCCGCTTCTGCCGCCAGCAGATAATTTACCACCGGTTGTTCAGCATGGTCGGCATTTTTTGACATCAGCTTTTCAACCTGCTGATAGTCGCCCTCCGCCAGCTTCAGCAGTGCCTGTTCGGTCTGCTTGCGGGCGCGACGGCGTTTACGGCCGGCAAACCAACCGCGGGTGTGCGCGCCGGTACGAAACAGACGGCGTAGCAACCACTCAATGGCGAATAGCACCACCATAGCGACGATGAGAATGATCGCCAGTCCGGTGACGCTGGTTTCAATGTTGTAGTTATCGGTCTGGATTAACACATAGCCCTGGTGACCGGCTATCATCGGGCCGACCACGATACCCGCGAGCAACAACACAAAGAGCAATAATACTTTTAGCATCATTATTCTCCTTGCGGCGCGGCTGCCGGAGCGTCTGTCTGCGTGGCAGGCGCTGCCGTAGAGACTGTCGGTTGCGCCAGCAGATTACGCACGCGGGTTTGCATCAGTTTTTCAAGAATCGCCTGGCTTTCCAGGGTTTCCGGCAGATCCATCGTGATATTTTGCTGGCTTAATTTATCGACCTCCTCCAGGAAGGATTTTGTCGCGGCGTCGTCAGTATCGTAATAAGCGCGAACCCAGGTCGAAACGTTATCCAGTGCCTGACGGTATGTTTCTTCCTGATGGCGTGGCACGGCCTGCGCGGCGACTAACAGGCGGGAGCGAATATTTTCGCGTAAATAGACGTCCTGGTTGGGCGCCAACAGCGGTACGGCAGTATCATCGCGGCGGCGAATGGTAATAAAGCTGTCCATAAAGTTCTGCCAGCTTTTTTGCAGGTTAACGCGCCATTCGCTTAGCGAGCTGGACAGCTCGCTGCTGTCTGAATCCATCGGCGAACCATCGGTATCGTTATCCGCCAGACGCAGGTTATCGATTTGGTTAGAGAGCTGATTGAGCTTGAGAATAATGCCGTCGTAGTCGATCTGCGCAACGGATGACAGGCTGGCGATATCGTCAGTAATCGCGCGTCGTGCGGTAATCAGGCTGGGGTCATTCATGTCCGCCAGACTGGCGTCAGCGCTTTTGAGCAGCGCAGCGGCGGTAGTGACGTCCTGATCGCTCCACAGCTTGCGTCCGGCGAGTTTCACCAGGAAATCAGCCTGCGCCAGCAGCCAGGTTTTAGCATCGCTGCCGGAAATAGTGGCGACTTTTTGTTGTACTTCATCAAGCTGTTTCGCCAGCGCCGCCTGTTGTCGATTCGCGTCATCTAACTGCGCCGCTTGTTTTTTGATAATCCCTTCCAGCTCCGCTTTTTGGCTCTCCTGCGCCTTTTGCAAGGCGGTCAGTTGCGTCGCCAGCGCATCGCTGGTTTCCGTTTGCGCGGTTGCTTGCTGTTTCCCCCAGCCATAAAGCCCAATACCTGCCGCCAGGGCAATCGCGATCGCCACCGCGCTTAATACCAGCGCGGCGCCGTTCTTACTTTTTTTCTCGGTATTAACTGGCTGTGGCGTGGTTTCCACGCTCTCCCTGGTCTCATCAACCACGGCGGAGGATTTTTCTTGTTCCGTCATTATGGCATCCCATTATGAGAGTTATTGTAATGCGCGCAACAGCGCATCGTTGTCGGCGTTATCAGCGACCTTAATATCTTGCCAGCCCAGTTCCCGGGCGAGGTGCGCCAGACGCTCACTGACGACCAATAGCCGACAGCGTAGTAACCAGTGCTCACGATACCACTGGGGAGTCAGCGACCAGAGCCGTTGCAACATCTCGCCGCTGGTAACAACAAGCGTTGTTACGCCGCGAGTATGCCAGCGCATCGCTTCTTCCGCGCCATCGTAATGTTTCGCACATCGTTGATAACATTCACAAAAACTGACTTCGGCTCCGCGAGCTGTCAGGGTTTCGCCCAGCAGTTCGCGGCCGCCATTGCCACGCAAAATCAGCGCGCGTTTGCCCGCAATATTTTGTAATTCAGGTAATTGTAGCAAGGCTTCGCTGATTTCCCGATCCAATGGATAACGAATATCGAACCCGCTAACGGTATGAAGGGCGAGTGCCGTGGTGCGGCCAATCGCGAAATAGCGCGGCGACGCAGGCCAGTTTCGGCCATCCCGCAGGAGCTGGGCGTGAGCAAAGGCGACGGCGTGCTGTGAAAGGGCAAAAACCAGATCGTTTTCCGCGAGCGTCGCCAGGCGGTCGGCCAGGGTGGGTAGCTCCCGACCGGCGACAAATTCAATCAGTGGAAAACTCCAGGCCACCTGCCCCAGTGCGCGCAGACGGCTCACTAACGCTTCCCCTGCGGGAGAGGGGCGGGTGATCAGAATACTCATGCGGGCGTCTCGCCGTTATAAACTTCCGTCAGAATCGCGCGCGCGCCGTTTTCCAGCAGTTCCTCTGCAAGCGAGATGCCCATTTGCTCCGCCTGCTCGGGAGAACCACGACGTTCGCCGCGCACCATCACCGAACCGTCCGGCGCGCCAACCAGCGCGCGTAACCAAATTTCACCGTTGATGATTTCTGCATAGCTGCCAATCGGCACCTGACAACCGCCTTCCAGGCGGGTGTTCATAGCGCGTTCCGCCGTTACGCGCAGCGCGGTTTGCGGGTGATTCAACGGTGCGAGCAGCGCCTGTGTTCGCGCGTCGTCAAGACGACACTCAATCCCGACGGCACCCTGGCCTACGGCAGGAAGCGAAACGTCGGGCGGCAAGGCTGTGCGAATGCGCGACTCCAGACCTAAGCGTTTCAGACCGGCCACGGCCAGGATAATGGCGTCATAGTCGCCGTTGTCCAGCTTGCCGAGACGTGTGCCGACGTTGCCGCGCAACGAACGGATAATGAGGTCCGGACGGCGTTCCGCCAGTTGACACTGGCGACGCAAACTGGACGTCCCGACGATACTACCCGCGGGCAGATCGTCCAGACTGTGATATTTATTCGAGACAAACGCGTCGCGCGGATCTTCGCGCTCGCAAATGGTCACCAGACCGAGACCGTCCGGGAAGGCCACCGGAACGTCTTTCATAGAGTGCACGGCGATATCAGCGCGTTTTTCCAGCAGCGCGATTTCAAGCTCTTTAACAAACAGTCCCTTACCGCCCACTTTCGCCAGGGGAGTATCGAGAATCACGTCGCCGCGTGTGACCATCGGCACCAGTTCTACCGTCAGTCCCGGATGGGTTGCCATCAATGCGTCTTTGACATAATGTGCCTGCCAAAGCGCAAGGGGACTTTGGCGTGTGGCAATTCTTAAAACATTGTCTAACATGCTTGTTACCGTCATTATCAATCATTGACCATCCTAACATCCTTATAGAGAGTATGTTAGTTTTCCGGTCACCGTGAGTGAGAGGATAAGGCGCAGTGTCGTCAATGACAGTGAATAATGACGAGAAACCGCCAGCCCGTATTTAAGAATTTACACGCAGCGAACGGTGCTACACTTGTATGTAGCGCATCTTTCTTTACGGTCAATGAGCAAGGTGTTAAATTGATCACGTTTTAGACCATTTTTTCGTCGGTATTAGATAAAAATATGCAGGCGAGAAAGGGTAACGGTTATTTTTGACATACGGTTTATCCCGAATGGCGACGGTCAAGTACTGACCTGCACCATGACGGGTAGCAACATCAGGCGATACGTCTTGTACCTCTATATTGAGACTCTGAAACAGAGACTGGATGCCATAAATCAACTGCGTGTGGATCGCGCGCTTGCTGCCATGGGACCCGCTTTTCAGCAGGTTTACAGTCTTCTGCCGACATTATTGCACTATCACCATCCACTGATGCCGGGTTACCTTGATGGTAACGTTCCCAGCGGTATTTGCTTCTACACGCCTGATGAAACCCAACGCCACTATCTGAACGAACTTGAGCTGTACCGCGGTATGACGCCGCAGGACCCGCCGAAGGGCGAGCTGCCGATTACCGGCGTTTACACCATGGGCAGCACCTCCTCGGTCGGGCAGAGCTGCTCGTCCGACCTGGATATCTGGGTGTGCCATCAGTCCTGGCTCGACGGTGAAGAGCGTCAGTTGCTGCAACGTAAGTGTAGCCTGCTGGAAAGCTGGGCCGCCTCGCTTGGCGTTGAGGTGAGCTTCTTCCTGATCGACGAGAACCGTTTCCGCCATAACGAAAGCGGCAGTCTGGGCGGGGAAGACTGTGGTTCTACGCAGCATATCCTGTTGCTTGATGAGTTTTATCGTACCGCTGTGCGCCTGGCCGGGAAGCGTATCCTGTGGAGTATGGTGCCGTGCGACGAAGAAGAGCATTACGACGACTATGTCATGACGCTCTACGCGCAGGGCGTATTAACGCCAAACGAATGGCTGGATCTGGGGGGCTTAAGCTCGCTCTCCGCCGAAGAGTACTTTGGCGCCAGCCTGTGGCAGCTATACAAGAGCATTGACTCGCCGTACAAAGCGGTGCTGAAAACGCTGCTGCTGGAAGCCTACTCATGGGAATATCCCAACCCACGTCTGCTGGCGAAAGATATTAAACAACGTCTGCATGACGGTGAAATCGTATCGTTTGGACTCGATCCCTACTGCATGATGCTGGAACGGGTCACTGAATACCTGACGGCGATTGAAGATCCGACGCGGCTGGATTTAGTCCGCCGCTGCTTTTACCTGAAAGTGTGCGAGAAATTAAGTCGCGAGCGTGCCTGCGTAGGCTGGCGTCGGGAAGTGTTAAGCCAGTTAGTCAGCGAGTGGGGATGGGACGACGCGCGTCTGACCATGCTCGATAATCGCGCAAACTGGAAAATCGATCAGGTGCGCGAAGCCCACAACGAATTGCTCGACGCCATGATGCAAAGCTATCGTAATCTGATTCGCTTTGCGCGGCGCAACAACCTCAGCGTGAGTGCCAGCCCGCAGGATATCGGCGTACTGACGCGTAAGCTGTACGCGGCGTTTGAAGCGTTGCCGGGTAAAGTCACGCTGGTGAACCCGCAGATATCGCCGGATCTGTCCGAGCCGAATTTAACCTTTATCCATGTGCCGCCGGGACGCGCCAACCGTTCAGGCTGGTATCTCTACAACCGCGCGCCGAACATGGATTCCATCATCAGCCATCAGCCGCTGGAATATAACCGTTATCTTAATAAGCTGGTCGCGTGGGCGTGGTTCAACGGCCTGCTGACGTCGCGAACGCATCTGTTTATTAAGGGCAACGGTATTGTCGACCTGCCTAAGTTACAGGAGATGGTCGCCGATGTTTCGCACCATTTCCCGCTGCGCTTGCCTGCTCCGACGCCGAAAGCGCTCTACAGCCCCTGTGAAATTCGCCATCTGGCGATTATCGTTAACCTCGAATATGACCCGACGGCGGCGTTTCGCAATAAAGTGGTCCATTTTGACTTCCGTAAGCTGGACGTTTTCAGCTTTGGCGAAGAGCAAAACTGTCTGATAGGCAGTATCGACTTGTTATATCGCAACTCGTGGAACGAAGTGCGTACTCTGCACTTTAACGGCGAGCAGGCGATGATCGAAGCGCTGAAAACGATTCTGGGGAAAATGCACCAGGATGCTGCGCCGCCGGATAGCGTGGAGGTGTTCTGCTACAGTCAGCATCTTCGCGGTCTGATTCGCACCCGCGTGCAGCAACTGGTCTCCGAATGTATCGAGCTACGTCTTTCCAGCACCCGTCAGGAGACCGGTCGATTCAAGGCGCTGCGGGTTTCCGGGCAGACGTGGGGACTATTCTTCGAACGCTTGAATGTCTCGGTGCAGAAGCTGGAGAACGCTATCGAATTCTACGGCGCGATTTCGCATAACAAGCTGCACGGGCTGTCGGTACAGGTGGAAACCAACCAGGTGAAATTGCCGTCAGTGGTGGATGGCTTCGCCAGCGAAGGGATTATCCAGTTCTTCTTTGAAGAAACGGGTGATGAGAAAGGCTTTAATATTTATATTCTGGATGAAAGTAACCGGGCGGAAGTGTATCACCACTGCGAAGGTAGCAAGGAAGAACTGGTGCGCGACGTCAGTCGCTTCTATTCGTCATCGCACGATCGCTTCACGTATGGCTCCAGCTTTATCAACTTTAACCTGCCGCAGTTCTACCAGATAGTGAAAACCGATGGCCGCGCGCAGGTGATCCCATTCCGTACGCAGCCTATCAACACCGTGCCGCCAGCAAACCAGGATCATGACGCGCCGCTATTGCAGCAGTATTTCTCCTGAGGATTTTCGCCCGGTGGCGGCTACGCCTTACCGGGCCTACAGTAAGCCGGATAAGCAAAGCGCATCCGGCAAATAAATCAACGAAAACTCACCTTTTCACCCGCCTGCTGCGTCGCCGCCTGCTCCAGCAGATCCCAGAAGGTTTCGCCGCTGCGATCGCAAACCCACTCGTCGCCTTTCAGGTCAAAGTGATAGCCGCCCTGTTTGGTCGCCAGCCACACCTGGTGCAGCGGCTCCTGACGGTTAATAATGATCTTACTGCCGTTCTCAAAGCTGAGGGTCAGCACGCCACCGTTGATTTCGCAGTCGATATCGCTATCGCCGTCCCAGTTATCGAGGTGTTCTTCAATGGTGAGCCACAGGGCGTCAGCCAGGCGATGAAATTCACTGTCGTTCATTGTCGTTTCCCGTTTTTTCGTGATGGCGGCAGTATAACCTGGAACAAAAGGCGTTGCAGTTTACCGCCAAACGCTTGCTTTTACGCCTTCTCCTGCGATGATAGAAAATAGAAAGCATGAACTTACAGGCAATCCATAATGAAAAACGTGTTTAAGACACTCGCTGTACTTCTGACTCTGTTCAGCCTGACGGGCTGCGGTTTGAAAGGGCCGCTTTATTTCCCGCCAGCCGATAAAAATGCGCCGCCGCCGACGAAAAAAGTCGATTCGCAAACGCAGTCCACGATGCCCGATAAGAACGATCGCGCAACGGGAGATGGCCCGTCCCAGGTCAATTACTGAGGATAGTTTTCTGTCCCCGCGTGAACGGAGTGAATGATGCAATTCTCTAAAATGCATGGCCTTGGCAACGATTTTATGGTCGTTGACGCGGTAACGCAGAATGTCTTTTTTTCGCCGGAACTGATTCGTCGGCTATCCGACAGACACCTGGGCGTAGGGTTCGATCAGCTGCTGGTAGTTGAGCCGCCCTATGATCCTGAGTTGGACTTTCATTACCGCATCTTCAACGCCGACGGCAGTGAAGTCTCGCAGTGCGGCAATGGCGCGCGCTGTTTCGCGCGATTTGTTCGCCTGAAAGGGCTAACCAATAAACGCGATATTCGGGTCAGTACCGCGAATGGCCGGATGGTACTGAGCGTCACGGAAGATGAACTGGTGCGGGTGAATATGGGGGAGCCAAACTTTGAACCCGCGCAGGTGCCTTTTCGCGCCAACAAAGCGGAAAAGACGTATATTATGCGAGCGGCGGAACAGACCATACTGTGCGGCGTGGTTTCAATGGGCAATCCGCACTGTGTCATTCAGGTTGATAACGTCGACACGGCGGCCGTTGAAACACTGGGGCCGGTTCTGGAAAGCCATGAGCGTTTTCCGGAACGCGCCAACATCGGTTTTATGCAGGTTGTAAGACGCGAGCATATCCGGCTGCGAGTCTATGAACGCGGCGCAGGGGAGACCCGCGCGTGCGGCAGCGGCGCGTGCGCTGCCGTTGCCGTGGGGATTCAGCAGGGGCTGCTGGCTGAAGAAGTACGCGTGGAATTACCGGGCGGTCGGCTGGATATCGCCTGGAAAGGTCCGGGTCATCCGTTATACATGACTGGTCCGGCGGCACATATCTACGACGGATTTATCCATTTATGAAGCAACCAGAGGAAGAACTACAGGAAACGCTCACGGAACTGGACGATCGAGCGGTCGTCGATTACCTGCGCCACCACCCTGAGTTTTTTATCCGTAACGCCCATGCCGTGGAAGCGATGCGTGTTCCACATCCCGTGCGGGGAACGGTTTCGCTCGTTGAGTGGCATATGGCCCGCGCGCGTAATCACATCAATGTGCTTGAAGAAAATATGACGCTGCTGATGGAACAGGCTCATGCCAATGAAAGCCTGTTTTATCGCTTGCTGCATCTGCAAAGCCGTCTGGTCGCCGCGGATAGTCTGGATGAGATGCTGGTGCGGTTTCACCGCTGGGCGCGCGATTTGGGGCTTGCCGGCGCGACGCTGCGTTTGTTCCCGGATCGGTGGCGTCTTGGCGCGCCATCGCGCTATACGCATCTGGCTTTAAACCGTCAGGCCTTCGAGCCGCTGCGTATTCAACGGCTGGGACAGTCGCAGCATTATCTTGGCCCGCTAAACGGTCCGGAACTGCTGGTGGTCTTGCCGGAGGCGAAGGCTGTAGGCTCGGTAGCCATGTCGATGATGGGCAGCGATGGCGACCTCGGGGTGATTCTCTTCAGCAGCCGTGACCCGCACCACTATCAGCCGGGACAGGGGACGCAGCTTTTACAGGAGATCGCGCTGATGCTGCCGGAACTGCTGGAACGCTGGATTAAACGCGTATGACGGATGTCGCGCTTTCTCAGGATGTCTCGCGGTTCCTGCGCTATTTAGGCGTGGAGCGCCAGCTTAGCCCCATTACCCTGCTGAATTACCAGCGTCAGCTTGATGCCATTATCGCTTTAGCCGGAGAAACCGGGCTGAAAAGCTGGCAACAATGTGACGCTGCGATTGTGCGCAGTTTTGCGGTGCGCAGTCGGCGCAAAGGGCTTGGCCCTGCCAGTCTGGCGCTACGTCTCTCGGCATTGCGAAGCTTTTTTGACTGGTTAGTCAGTCAGGGCGAATTGAAAGCTAACCCGGCGAAGGGCGTCTCCGCACCGAAAGCGCCGCGTCATCTGCCGAAAAATATTGATGTCGACGACGTTAACCGCCTGCTGGACATCGATCTTAACGATCCGCTCGCCGTACGTGACCGGGCGATGCTGGAGGTCATGTACGGCGCGGGGCTGCGTTTATCCGAACTGGTTGGCCTGGATATAAAGCACCTCGATCTTGATACCGGCGAAGTGTGGGTAATGGGTAAAGGCAGCAAAGAGCGACGCCTGCCGATTGGCCGTAACGCGGTGACGTGGATTGAGCACTGGCTGGATCTGCGCGGCCTGTTCTCCAGCGATGAAGAGGCGTTATTCCTGTCGAAGCTCGGCAAGCGTATCTCCGCGCGCAATGTCCAAAAACGGTTCGCCGAATGGGGCATAAAGCAGGGGCTAAACAGCCACGTGCATCCACATAAGCTGCGCCATTCGTTCGCGACCCATATGCTGGAATCGAGCGGCGATCTGCGCGGCGTGCAAGAGCTGCTGGGTCATGCCAACCTTTCCACCACCCAAATTTATACTCATCTTGATTTTCAACACCTTGCTTCAGTGTACGACGCGGCGCATCCGCGCGCTAAACGGGGGAAATAATGCGTTTTTACCGGCCTTTGGGGCGTATTGCCGCGCTCACCTTTGACCTGGATGATACCCTTTATGATAACCGTCCGGTGATTTTGCGTACTGAGCAGGAAGCGCTCGCTTTTATGCAAAATTATCACCCGTCGCTACGTTCGTTTCAAAACGTCGATTTACAGCGGATACGGCAGGCGGTGCGTGAAGCGGAGCCGGAAATCTATCATGACGTTACCCGCTGGCGCCATCGCGCGATAGAGCAGGCCATGCGGGATGCGGGATTATCGGCGCAGGAGGCCATTGCCGGCGCGAATGCGGCGATGATGCATTTTGCCAAATGGCGCAGCCAGATTGAGGTTCCGCAGGCTACCCATGAGACGTTACAGCAGCTTGCGAAAAAATGGCCGCTGGTGGCGATCACTAACGGCAACGCCCAGCCGGAACTGTTTGGCCTCGGCGATTACTTTAAGTTTGTACTGCGCGCCGGCCCGGATGGACGTTCCAAGCCGTTTAGCGACATGTATTTCCTGGCGGCGGAAAAACTGCATGTGCCGATCGGCGAGATCCTGCATGTCGGCGACGATCTGACTACCGATGTGGCTGGCGCTATTCGCTGTGGGATGCAGGCCTGCTGGATTAAACCTGAAAATGCCGACCTGATGCGGACGCAGGACAGCCGTTTACTGCCGCATATCGAAATTTCGCGGTTGGCATCTCTCACCTCGCTGATATAATCACCAGTAGTTCTGTATAAATTCCCAGTTATTCTGGCGGATGGCGCTATGCTTATCCGCCCTACGATAAGTAGCCCCGGTAAGCGAAGCGCCACCGGGCGTTTTTAGTTTTCATGTTTTTACGCGGCGGTGCCAATGGACGTTTCTTACCTGCTCGACAGCCTTAATGATAAACAGCGCGAAGCGGTGGCCGCGCCACGTAGCAACATGCTGGTGTTGGCGGGCGCGGGAAGCGGGAAAACCCGCGTGCTGGTGCACCGTATCGCCTGGTTACTGAGCGTAGAAAACAACTCGCCATACTCCATCATGGCGGTGACCTTTACCAACAAAGCGGCGGCGGAAATGCGCCATCGTATTGGCCAGTTGATGGGGACCAGCCAGGGCGGAATGTGGGTAGGGACGTTCCACGGTCTGGCGCACCGCCTGCTGCGCGCGCATCATATGGACGCTAATTTGCCGCAGGATTTCCAGATTCTCGACAGCGAAGATCAGATGCGTTTGCTTAAACGCCTGATTAAGGCGATGAATCTTGATGAGAAGCAGTGGCCGCCGCGTCAGGCGATGTGGTACATCAATAGCCAGAAAGACGAAGGGCTACGCCCGCACCATATCCAAAGCTATGGCAACCCGGTGGAGCAGACCTGGCAGAAGGTGTATCAGGCCTATCAGGAAGCGTGCGATCGCGCTGGTCTGGTGGATTTTGCCGAGCTACTGCTGCGCGCTCATGAACTATGGCTGAACAAGCCGCACATCCTGCAACACTATCGCGAGCGGTTTACTAACATTCTGGTGGACGAATTCCAGGATACCAACAACATTCAGTACGCCTGGGTTCGTCTGCTGGCGGACGATACCGGTAAAGTGATGATTGTTGGCGACGATGATCAGTCGATCTACGGCTGGCGCGGGGCCCAGGTAGAGAACATCCAGCGCTTCCTCAATGATTTCCCCGGCGCGCAGACCATTCGTCTGGAGCAGAATTACCGCTCGACCAGCAACATCCTTAGCGCGGCGAACGCTCTGATTGAAAACAACAACGGGCGTTTGGGTAAAAAGCTGTGGACTGACGGCGTTGACGGCGAACCGATATCGCTGTACTGCGCTTTCAACGAACTGGATGAAGCGCGCTTTGTGGTTAACCGTATCAAAACCTGGCAGGACAACGGCGGCGCGCTTGCGCAATGCGCCATCCTTTATCGCAGCAACGCCCAGTCGCGCGTGCTGGAAGAAGCGTTATTACAGGCCAGTATGCCGTACCGCATTTACGGCGGTATGCGCTTCTTCGAACGCCAGGAGATCAAAGATGCGCTCTCTTATCTGCGTTTGATTGCCAATCGCAACGATGATGCCGCCTTTGAACGCGTGGTGAATACCCCAACGCGCGGCATCGGCGACCGTACGCTGGACGTGGTGCGCCAGACCTCGCGCGATCGCCAGCTAACATTGTGGCAGGCGTGCCGTGAATTGTTACAGGAAAAAGCCCTGGCCGGGCGTGCGGCCAGCGCGCTACAACGCTTTATGGAACTGATCGACGCTCTGGCGCAGGAAACTGCCGACATGCCGCTGCATGTGCAGACTGACCGGGTGATCAAAGATTCCGGCCTGCGCACCATGTATGAGCAAGAAAAAGGCGAGAAAGGCCAGACGCGCATCGAAAACTTAGAGGAACTGGTGACGGCGACGCGGCAGTTCAGCTACAACGACGAAGATGAAGATTTGATGCCGTTGCAGGCCTTCCTCTCTCACGCGGCGCTGGAAGCGGGCGAGGGGCAGGCAGATACCTGGCAGGATGCGGTGCAGCTGATGACGCTGCACTCGGCCAAAGGGCTGGAGTTTCCACAGGTGTTTATTGTCGGCATGGAAGAGGGCATGTTCCCCAGCCAGATGTCGCTGGATGAGGGCGGGCGTTTGGAAGAGGAGCGTCGTCTGGCCTACGTCGGCGTTACCCGTGCCATGCAGAAACTAACGTTAACCTATGCGGAAACGCGTCGTCTGTACGGTAAAGAGGTCTACCATCGCCCGTCGCGTTTCATCGGCGAACTGCCGGAGGAGTGCGTGGAAGAGGTCCGTCTGCGCGCCACCGTCAGTCGTCCGGTGAGCCATCAACGAATGGGAACGCCGCTGGCGGAAAACGACACAGGCTACAAACTCGGCCAACGCGTGCGCCATGCGAAGTTCGGCGAGGGAACTATTGTCAACCTGGAGGGCAGCGGCGAGCATAGCCGGTTGCAGGTGGCTTTTCAGGGGCAAGGGATCAAATGGCTGGTTGCCGCGTATGCGAAGCTGGAAACGGTTTGACCGGCTCTCATATTGCCGGATGGCACCTCTTATCCGGCCTACGCGCTGGCTAACATTTTGATTTGTAGGCCGGATAAGGCGAAGCCGCCATCCGGCTATATAGTGATGTTAATATTCTGAAATCATAGATAAATACTCTCACTCTGCTAACCTTTCTGCATAAGGGGAAATTATTGCTTTTTCGCGTTTCGTTGCGTGTTGACGGCAAATTTTTGCTGGCGTAACATGCGCCCACGATTACGCTAAGAGGACATTCGCCTTGGACACACCCAGTAGATACTGGCTCATTATCCTGTTATCCAGGATCAACTCCTAAGGCTATCCCTTTTTGCTGATAGCCTTAGCGGTTGTCAGCGACCTTTCATTTTTTCCCGTCGCGTTGAGTCAGGCTGTTTAATGGTCTGAAACCCAATTTGTTTCTGTGTGCCCATCTGAACTGTCCGATATTTTTACGCATTGGGAGTCCCGGTCATGCTGAGCGCATTTCAACTGGAAAAAAACCGACTGACCCGGCTGGAAGTCGAGGAGTCACAAAGCCTGATTGATGCCGTATGGGTCGATTTGGTCGAACCGGACGACGACGAGCGATTGCGCGTACAATCTGAGCTGGGCCAGAGTCTGGCGACGCGTCCTGAACTGGAAGATATCGAAGCATCCGCGCGCTTCTTTGAAGACGAAGACGGACTGCATATCCACTCCTTCTTCTTCTTCGAAGATGCGGAAGATCATGCCGGTAACTCTACGGTGGCATTCACTATTCGCGATGGCCGTCTGTTTACGCTGCGTGAACGCGAACTGCCCGCCTTCCGTTTGTATCGTATGCGCGCCCGCAGCCAGGCGATGGTCGACGGTAATGCTTATGAATTACTGCTCGATCTGTTCGAAACCAAAATTGAACAGTTAGCGGATGAAATCGAAAACATCTACAGCGATCTGGAAAAACTGAGCCGCGTCATTATGGAAGGGCATCAGGGCGATGAATACGACGAAGCGCTCTCCACGCTGGCGGAACTGGAAGATATCGGCTGGAAGGTACGCCTGTGTCTGATGGATACCCAACGCGCGCTGAACTTCCTGGTGCGCAAGGCGCGCTTACCGGGCGGACAGTTGGAGCAGGCGCGTGAGATCCTGCGCGATATCGAATCTCTGCTGCCGCACAATGAATCGCTGTTCCAGAAGGTGAACTTCCTGATGCAGGCGGCGATGGGTTTCATCAACATTGAGCAGAACCGCATTATCAAAATCTTCTCGGTGGTTTCCGTGGTGTTCCTGCCGCCGACGCTGGTCGCTTCCAGCTATGGGATGAACTTCGAGTTTATGCCGGAACTGAAGTGGAGCTTTGGTTATCCAGGCGCGATTATCTTTATGATTCTGGCGGGGCTTGCGCCGTATCTGTACTTTAAGCGCAAGAACTGGTTGTAAAATCAACGGACTGGCGATTTAACCGCCAGTCCGTTGGAAGTTCTTCATCATGAGGAGAGTTCTTGTTTTGAAGAAGCGATGAAAGATAGCAGTAGTGTTGTGAGTATTACCCAGGCAATATTGAGTTGTATACCAATATTATCGCAATCAGCCCCATTGAGTGCGACACTGACTGTACAGAAGACATTTACACCTATAGACAATGCGATGAAATAAAGTGCCCTGCAACCTGAATCTCTGATTCTCTTCGCGCCAATATTAATATGGATATAGGTATTGACAATAATAAATATTAAATCAAGATATTGGTTTTTAGGCATTATAGTAAATAATATTATCCATGATGATAATGTATAAATAACAAACTTTGCTCGCTTCAATGTATCCTTGGGGGAAGGGTGAAAAATATCTTTAATAATCCTAATCATATTATTTTTTCCATATTGATAACCAACTTCAGGTCTCACATGTAAATATATCACACTGAATTTTCTAATGACAGTAATGGTAAATAATGGCATGATAATTACGTTGCACAGCAATAGATAATAATTAAATATATTATCTGGTAATTAACAATTTCAATGAATGGATTTCATAAAATGCAAGAGAAAAATTTCTGGCAAGTTTATTTTGGTAAAGACCCTTTTTCTAAAGCCGAATTCATTAAAGCCTGGATTGGATGGTGGGTGATTGCTATTGTCCTGCTCGTTGTACTGTCGATTTGTACTTCATTAAATTTGAGGGGGATTGGAATAGCGTTGGGATTCGGCTTTTGCCAGATCCATGCCCGTTATTTAACGTTTGTTGGTTGGAATAAGTTTATTGGTGTGTTGGGCGTGTTTCCAGTAACAAATATTATATTATTTATTGTATTGCTATTTACTAAAAAGAAATAACATAAAATGGCAGCCAGATAATAGCTGCCATTTTATTATTTAATGCTTACGCCGTTGCGTATAAATCGCATCCATCACGAAAATCGCCAGCGCGACCCAGATAAACGCAAATGTCACCATCTTATCCGCGCCCGGCACTTCGCCATAAAACGTCACCGCCAGTAAAAACATCAGCGTTGGGCCGATATACTGGAAAAAGCCCAGTGTAGAAAGACGCAGACGCGTAGCCGCTCCGGTGAAGCACAGCAGCGGAATCGTAGTGACCACACCCGCCGCCATTAACAGCAAGTTCAACGATAGTGCGTTTTGCCCCATATGGCTGGTGGCGCTATCCGCAATGCCAAACAGATAAATTGCCGCGACCGGCAACAGCCATAGCGTTTCGACCAGCATACCCGTCTGCGCTTCAACGGCGATCTTCTTACGCACCAGGCCGTAAAACGCAAAACTAAACGCCAGCCCCAGCGCGATAATCGGCAGCGAGCCAAAGGTCCAGAGTTGCACCAGCACGCCGCACACCGCCAGAATCACCGCCAGCCACTGCATTCGACGGAAGCGTTCGCCAAGAAAAATCATCCCCAGCAAGATGTTAACCAGCGGATTAATGAAATAACCCAGGCTGGCCTCCAGCATATGGTGATTATTTACCGCCCAAATGAACAATAGCCAGTTACCGCCGACCAGTACGGCGGACAGGGCCAGCAGAAAAATCTTCTTTGGCGTTTTCAGTAAGCGCTTAACCTGTCGCCACTGCCGGCTGACGCTAAGCAGCGCCACCATAAAGAAAAATGACCAAATCACGCGGTGCGTCAGGATCTCATCTGCGGGAACGTAATAGATCAGCTTGAAATACGCGGGGGCGATCCCCCAAATAAAATAGGCGGCAAGAGCGAGTAATACGCCCTGCCGTGTTTGTTTTGCGTCCATCCGGAAAACTCGTATCTGAAGTGTAACAACAGTTTACCTGCTTTTATCCCACCATATAAGTAGCGGTGGCGCTGGCGATGTACAGCTGATCTTCATTGTGTAATTCCACGCGGGCGACGGCCACTTTATTCCCAGCGCGCAGCAGGCTACTGGTGGCCGTAAAGCGGTTGCCTCTGCCCGGACGCAGGTAATCGACGCGCAGGTCAATCGTTCCCATCCGCGACAGGCGCTGGCGTAGTTCATCTTCGCTGATGGTTTCGTGGCGAGTTAGCGTGCTGCCGACGCATACCAGTCCGGCGGCGACATCCAGCGCAGAGGCGATCACGCCGCCGTGTAAAATGCTTTGCGCCCAGTTGCCGACCATCATCGGCTGGTTGTTAAAGGCCAGTTGGGCGAACGCTTTTTCATAGCGTTCCAGCTCCAGCCCTAACGCCCGATTAAACGGCATGTGGTAGACAAACATTTCACCCACTAATTTCAGAGCTTGTTCAGCGGTAAGTACAGCGGACATAGATTCCTGATACCCTATTGGTTAATTAAATGTTGATATTATGCTTCTTAATTGTTGTTTTCTACTTTAAGAAGGGATAACTAACGGCTATGTGTGTAAATATGTAAAAATGGTTGGCAGAGAATGATTCAAGCTGAAAATACTTCGTCAGGAGAACGTCAAGAATGCGGGCAATTTTGAGAGGGTTGTTGCCAGCCACGCTACTGCCATTAGCGGCATATGCACAAGAAGCTACGATAAAAGAGGTTCATGATGCGCCTGCAGTACGGGGAAGTATCATCGCTAACATGCTACAGGAGCATGATAACCCTTTTACGCTTTACCCTTATGACACCAACTACTTGATCTACACGAACACCAGCGATCTGAACAAAGAGGCCATAAGTACCTACAACTGGTCTGAAAACGCACGTAAAGATGAAGTGAAATTTCAGTTGAGCCTGGCGTTTCCGCTGTGGCGCGGAATACTGGGGCCGAACTCGGTACTGGGTGCTTCCTATACGCAGAAATCCTGGTGGCAGCTTTCCAACAGTAAAGAGTCTTCGCCGTTTCGCGAAACCAACTACGAACCGCAGCTTTTTCTTGGTTTTGCTACCGATTATCGCTTTGCCGGCTGGACGCTGCGCGACGTAGAGATGGGCTACAACCATGACTCTAACGGACGTTCGGACCCCACCTCGCGTAGCTGGAACCGTCTGTATACCCGTCTGATGGCCGAAAACGGTAACTGGCTGGTAGAGGTCAAACCGTGGTACGTGATTGGCAGTACCGACGATAATCCGGACATCACCAAATATATGGGTTATTACCAGCTTAAAATCGGTTATCACCTGGGCGAGGCGGTATTAAGCGCCAAAGGCCAGTACAACTGGAATACAGGCTACGGCGGCGCGGAAGTTGGATTAAGCTATCCGGTCACTAAACATGTCCGGCTTTATACCCAGGTGTACAGCGGCTATGGCGAATCGCTGATCGACTATAATTTTAATCAGACACGTGTCGGCGTCGGCGTGATGCTTAACGATATCTTCTGATTGGATTGTGTTTTAAACATTGCAGTTTCTCTCGCAGGCGCTGAAAATAGCGCCTGTTTTGATTTATGGTGAACGGGGTTAATGTGGCGCAGGCGGAAGTGTTGAATCTGGAATCAGGGGCCAAACAGGTTTTGCAGGAAACCTTTGGCTACCAACAGTTTCGCCCGGGCCAGGAAGCGATTATTGATACTGCGCTCTCCGGTCGCGACTGTCTGGTCGTCATGCCCACCGGCGGCGGCAAATCTCTGTGCTATCAAATCCCCGCGTTGTTGCTGGACGGATTGACCGTCGTCGTTTCGCCCCTGATCTCGTTGATGAAAGACCAGGTCGATCAGCTACTGGCGAACGGGGTGGCGGCGGCCTGTCTTAACTCCACTCAAAGCCGCGAGCAGCAGCTTGAGGTGATGGCGGGGTGCCGTACCGGACAGATTCGTCTGCTGTATATTGCGCCGGAACGCCTGATGCTGGACAACTTTCTTGATCATCTGGCGCACTGGAATCCGGTATTGCTGGCGGTGGATGAAGCGCACTGTATCTCGCAATGGGGACATGATTTCCGTCCGGAATATGCGGCGCTCGGTCAGCTTCGCCAGCGTTTTCCCGCTTTGCCGTTTATGGCATTGACCGCCACCGCCGACGACACCACGCGCCTGGATATTATTCGTCTGCTTGGGCTTAACGATCCGTTAATCCAGATCAGTAGCTTTGACCGACCGAATATCCGCTACATGCTGATGGAGAAGTTTAAGCCGCTCGACCAGCTAATGCGCTATGTTCAGGAGCAACGCGGCAAATCGGGTATCATCTACTGCAACAGTCGGGCGAAAGTGGAAGATACCGCCGCGCGCTTGCAAAGTCGCGGCATTAGCGCGGCGGCCTATCATGCGGGGCTGGAAAACGCTATTCGCGCCGATGTGCAGGAAAAATTTCAGCGCGACGATCTGCAAATCGTGGTGGCGACCGTCGCTTTTGGAATGGGCATAAACAAACCTAACGTACGTTTCGTCGTGCATTTCGATATCCCGCGCAATATTGAATCCTACTATCAGGAAACGGGCCGCGCCGGGCGCGACGGACTGCCTGCGGAAGCCATGCTATTTTACGATCCGGCTGATATGGCCTGGCTACGTCGTTGTCTGGAAGAGAAACCAGCCGGACAGCTTCAGGATATTGAACGGCATAAACTGAATGCGATGGGCGCTTTTGCCGAAGCGCAAACCTGCCGCCGCCTGGTATTGCTTAATTACTTTGGCGAAGGCCGACAAGAACCGTGCGGCAACTGCGATATCTGTCTCGATCCGCCCAAACAATATGATGGCTTAAACGATGCCCAGATTGCGCTTTCTACCATTGGTCGGGTTAACCAGCGTTTTGGCATGGGCTACGTTGTCGAGGTGATCCGCGGCGCGAATAACCAACGCATCCGCGATTTCGGTCATGACAAACTCAAGGTTTATGGCATGGGACGCGAAAAGAGCCATGAGCACTGGGTGAGCGTGATTCGCCAGCTCATTCATCTGGGGCTGGTAATGCAAAATATTGCGCAGCACTCCGCATTACAGTTGACGGATGCCGCGCGTCCGGTACTCCGTGGAGACGTTCCGCTAAAGCTTGCGGTGCCGCGCATCGTCGCCCTCAAACCCCGCGTGATGCAGAAATCGTTCGGCGGTAATTACGATCGCAAATTGTTCGCTAAGTTGCGCAAGCTGCGTAAAGCTATCGCTGATGAAGAGAATATCCCGCCGTATGTGGTCTTTAACGACGCCACGCTGATAGAGATGGCGGAACAGATGCCAGTTTCCGCCAGCGAGATGTTAAGCGTTAACGGGGTTGGGATGCGCAAACTGGAGCGCTTCGGGAAAGAATTCATGGCGCTCATCCGCGCGCATGTCGATGGTGATGACGAAGAGTAGTCAGCCCGGCAAAAAAGTGCCAGGATGGTGACTCACCGAACTATTTCCCCGCGAGCCATTTTTATGTTGATGCTATTTTTCACCGTGGCAATGGTGCACATCGTTGCGCTAATGAGCCCCGGCCCCGACTTTTTCTTCGTGTCTCAAACTGCTGTCAGCCGTTCGCGTAAAGAAGCGATGATGGGCGTACTGGGCATTACCTGCGGCGTGATGGTATGGGCGGGCGTGGCGCTGCTTGGCCTGCATCTCATCATCGAAAAAATGGCCTGGCTGCATACGATCATTATGGTAGGCGGCGGCCTGTACCTGTGCTGGATGGGCTATCAGATGCTGCGCGGCGCGCTGAAAAAACAGGATGCGGCGGCGTCTTCTCCGCACATTGAACTGGCGCAGAGCGGGCGCAGTTTTCTCAAAGGGCTGCTGACCAATCTGTCGAATCCGAAAGCGATTATCTATTTTGGTTCCGTTTTTTCACTGTTTGTCGGCGATAACGTCGGCGCTGCGGCGCGCTGGGGTATTTTCGCGTTAATCACCCTGGAAACGCTGGCCTGGTTTACCGTAGTCGCCAGCCTGTTCGCGCTGCCGAAAATGCGCCGCGGCTATCAGCGTCTGGCGAAATGGATTGATGGCTTTGCCGGCGCTCTGTTTGCGGGCTTTGGTATTCACCTGATTATTTCGCGTTAATTTACCTCCGGGCCGGATAAACATCATCCGGCACGACTATCACGCGTGTCTTGCCGACGCCAGGAGCGCGCCTACCAGCATAAACAACGAACCAAACGCTTTATTCAGCGCCTTCATCTGCTTTGGTCCTTTAATCCAGGCGGCAATGCGCTGCGCCAGCGTGGCGTAACCGGTCATCACAATCATATCCACCACAATCGTGGTGACGCCGAGAATGAGGTACTGCGCCAGTTGCGGTTGCTGCGGCATGATGAATTGCGGAAACAGGGCGGCAAGAAAGACAATGCTTTTGGGATTGGTTAGATTGACAAATATCGCCCGTTTGAACAGCCGACCCCGTGATTGCGTCTGGGCGAGAGTATGCAGATCGATAGCGCCTGCGGCGCGCCACTGCTGGATACCCAGCCAGATAAGATAAGCCGCGCCAGCCCATTTCAGGATTTCAAAAGCGAGGAGCGAGCGCGAAAAGAGCGTACCCAGTCCGACGCCCACCAGTACGATATGTATCCCCAGCCCGGTCTGGAGTCCGGCGATAGAAGCCACTGCGCCACGATATCCATGGTTGATAGACGTCGTCATGGTATTGATGGCGCCTGAGCCCGGAGAAAGACTCAGCAGAGTTGAGGTCAGTAGATAGGCGAACCACCATTCAAAGGTCATGCGAAACTCCCTGGTTGTCTGTTTTTGTGCCACAATACGCTACTGCCGCCGTGTTGTGTCAGGCACGACGCAAAAAACGATTTTACCTGGTAAACGAGGCCGAAAACCCGATGTTTCAGCAGCAAAATGACTGGGAAACAAGAGAAAATGCGTTTGCCGCTTTTGCTATGGGGCCGCTGACCGATTTCTGGCGTCAGCGGGAAGAGGCAGAGTTTATCGGCGTGGGTAACATTCCGGTGCGCTTTGTCCGTTTTCGAAATGATTCCAACGATCGGACGATCGTCATTTGTCCTGGCCGCATTGAGAGTTATGTAAAATACGCTGAACTGGCGTATGACCTTTTTCATCTCGGTTTTGATATCTTCATCATCGACCACCGTGGTCAAGGGCGCTCCGGGCGGATGTTATCGGACCCGCATCGGGGCCACGTTGATCATTTTAACGATTATGTTGAGGACTTAGCGGCGTTCTGGCAGCAGGAAATTGAGCCGGGGCCGTGGCGTAAGCGTTATATCCTGGCGCACTCAATGGGGGGCGCGATAGCCACCCTGTTCCTGCAACGCCATCGTGTGCGGTGCGACGCTATTGCGCTCACCGCGCCGATGTTTGGTATTGTGATACGCTTGCCTTCCTTTATGGTGCGCCATATTCTCGACTGGGCCGAAGGGCACCAGCGTATCCGTGAAGATTACGCTATTGGTACCGGTCAGTGGCGGGCGTTGCCGTTTGGGATGAATGCGCTGACCCACAGCCGCCAGCGTTATCAGCGCAACTTACGATTTTATGCCGACGAGCCGCAGCTGCGCGTTGGCGGCCCCACCTGGCATTGGGTACGCGAAGGTATTCTGGCGGGTGAGCAGGTTCTGGCTGGGGCGAGCGATGACACGACGCCTACGCTACTGATTCAGGCGGAAGAAGAGCGGGTAGTGGATAACCGCACCCACGATCGTTTTTGTGAAATTCGCGCCGCGGCGGGATACCCTTGTGAAGGGGGAAAACCGCTGGTTATCAAAGGCGCGTACCATGAGATCCTTTTTGAAAAGGACGCCATGCGCTCAGTCGCGCTTAACGCCATTGTTGAATTTTTCAACAAGCCTAATTTATCCAGCGGAAATCGCTTTGCTTAGAGGTTAAATTTTATTATGTATCAGGTTGTTGCGTCTGATTTAGATGGCACGCTGCTCTCCCCCGACCATACGTTGTCCCCTTATGCCAAAGAGACTCTGAAGCTGTTGACCGCACGCGGCATCCATTTTGTCTTTGCCACTGGTCGTCATCATGTCGATGTAGGGCAAATCCGCGATAATCTTGAAATCAAGTCTTACATGATCACCTCCAACGGCGCGCGAGTGCACGATACCGACGGGAATTTGGTTTTTACGCATAATCTGGACAGCGACATTGCCAGCGACCTGTTCGGGGTGGTGAATGCGAATCCGGACATCGTGACTAACGTTTATCGCGACGACGAATGGTTTATGAATCGTCATCGCCCCGATGAAATGCGTTTTTTCAAAGAGGCGGTATTTAACTACTCGTTGTTTGAGCCTGCGCTGCTGGAGCCGGAGGGCGTCAGCAAAGTGTTTTTCACCAGCGACACTCATGAAAAGTTGTTGCCGCTGGAGCAGGCGATTAACGCGCGCTGGGGCGATCGGGTAAACGTGAGCTTCTCTACGCTAACCTGTCTGGAAGTGATGGCGGGCGGAGTGTCGAAAGGTCATGCGCTGGAAGCGGTCGCTCATGCGATGGGGTACAGCCTGAAAGAGTGTATCGCCTTTGGCGACGGAATGAACGACGCTGAAATGCTCACGATGGCGGGCAAAGGCTGCATCATGGGCAATGCGCACCAGCGTCTGAAAGACCTGTATCCCGAACTTGAGGTGATCGGCATCAACGCGGATAACGCCGTGCCGCATTACCTGCGCGATCTTTTCTTACGCTGATGTGATTGTTTGTTAGTTGACCAGTTGTCAACTTCACTCTCCGCTACAATGGGTGCTCCCTGTTTTAAGAGACATCCATTGTGGCGCTACTCATCATTACCACTATCCTGTGGGCTTTCTCCTTTAGTCTATTTGGCGAGTATCTTGCCGGGCATGTCGATAGCTATTTCGCGGTGCTGATACGCGTTGGGCTGGCGGCGCTCGTTTTTCTGCCGTTTTTGCGTACTCGCGGGCACAACCTAAAAACCATCAGCCTGTATATGCTGGTGGGGGCGATGCAGCTTGGCATCATGTATATGTTGAGCTTCCATGCTTACCTCTACCTGACCGTATCCGAACTGCTGCTGTTTACCGTTCTGACGCCGCTCTATATTACGCTGATTTACGATGTGATGAGTCAGCGTCGTTTGCGCTGGGGCTATGCATTTAGCGCGTTGCTGGCGGTGATTGGCGCCGGGATTATTCGCTACGATCGCGTGACCGACCATTTTTGGGTAGGTTTGCTCCTGGTGCAGCTTTCTAATATCAGTTTCGCTATCGGAATGGTGGGGTATAAACGTCTGATGGAGACCCGTCCCATGCCGCAGCACAACGCCTTTGCGTGGTTCTATCTGGGGGCGTTTTTGGTGGCGGCGGTGGCGTGGTCGCTGTTGGGGAACGCGCAAAAGCTGCCGGAAACCACGCTGCAATGGAGCATTCTGGTGTTTCTCGGCGTGGTGGCGTCCGGCATTGGCTACTTTATGTGGAACTATGGCGCTACCCAGGTAGACGCCGGGACGCTGGGTATCATGAATAATATGCATGTTCCCGCAGGACTGCTGGTTAATCTTGCCATCTGGCATCAGCAGCCCCACTGGCCAAGCTTTATTACAGGCGCGGCTGTGATCCTGGCTTCGCTGTGGGTGCATCGAAAATGGGTCGCTCCGCGCTCCGCACAAACGGCAGATGATCGCAGGCGTGATCCCGCGTCGAGCGAATAAACGCCTCGGTCACCGCCTGACGCTGGTCGCCGTCGCGCACGGCGGCATACAGGCGGCTCCACAGACCATCGCCCAGGGTTTTGGTCACCACCAGACCCTGGCGCTCAACACTTTCCACCACCCAGTGCGGCAGGGCGGCAATACCCATTCTGGCCGCCACCATCTGAATCAGCAGTAGCGTATTATCCACGCTTTTCAGCAGCGGACTGATACCCGCCGGTTGCAGGAAATGTCGCCAGACATCCAGTCGGCTGCGCTGCACCGGGTAAATCAACAGCGTTTCGCTGGCTAAATCTTCCGGCGTAATCTGCGTTTTGCTGGCTAGCGGATGGTCGGGCGCCAGCACCAGTCGGACTTCAAAATCAAACATCGGCGAATAATGCAGCCCGCTGCGCGGCAAAATATCCGACGTCATCACCAAATCCAGCTCGCCTTGTTGCAAGGCCGGTTGCGGATCAAAAGTGACGCCGGATGTGAAATCCATTTCTACCTGCGGCCAGTTTGCACGGAAGTTTTCCAGCGCCGGGGTCAGCCACTGAATACAGCTATGACATTCAATAGCGATGCGCAGACGAGTTTGCTGCGGTTCGTTGCACGCCTGCAGCGCACGGCTGATTTGCGGCAGCACCTGGTTTGCCAGTTGCAGTAGAACTTCCCCCTGCGGCGTAAAGCGCAGCGGCTGGCTTTTACGCACGAACAGGCGGAAACCAAGGCGTTGTTCCAGATCGCTGAACTGATGAGACAGAGCGGATTGGGTCTGGTGCAGCACCGCAGCAGCAGCAGCCAGCGATCCACTATTCCGCAATGCCTGGAGTGTTTTCAGATGTTTAATTTCGATCATGAAAGTCCTTCACTTCGCCATGAACAAATTGCGCTTGAGGAATATACAGTACCTTTACATTATGGATGTGTAAACATCCAGACGTCTAAAATCCGTCGTCTTTTAAATTGATGGTGCGTTGGCTGCGTTTCCTCACCCCGGTCACTTACTGATGTAAGCTCCCGGGGATGAGCAAATTTGCCGCCTTCCCTGAATTTAAAATACTTAGGATTTACATATAATTAGAGGAAGTAAAATGACAATATTGACTCATACCCTCGGTTTTCCTCGCGTTGGCCTGCGTCGCGAGTTGAAAAAAGCGCAAGAGAGCTACTGGGCGGGGAACTCAACGCGTGAAGCGTTACTGGCGGTGGGGCGCGAACTGCGCGCGCGTCACTGGGAGCAGCAGAAACAAGCGGGTATTGACCTGTTACCGGTAGGCGACTTTGCCTGGTACGACCATGTTCTGACCACCAGCCTGCTGTTAGGCAATGTGCCGGCTCGTCATCAGAACAACGACGGTTCCGTGGACATCGACACTCTGTTCCGCATTGGCCGCGGCCGCGCGCCAACCGGCGAACCGGCGGCGGCAGCGGAAATGACCAAATGGTTTAATACCAACTATCACTACATAGTACCGGAGTTCAGCAAAGGCCAGCAGTTCAGACTCACCTGGACACAGTTGCTGGAGGAAGTGGACGAAGCGTTGGCTCTGGGGCATAAGATCAAACCCGTACTGCTGGGGCCTGTCACGTATCTGTGGCTGGGTAAAGTGAAAGGCGAGCCGTTTGACCGCCTGACGTTGCTGAAAGACATTTTGCCGGTGTATCAGCACGTGCTGGCTGAACTGGCAAAACGTGGTATTGAGTGGGTCCAAATTGATGAGCCAGCGCTGGTGCTGGAACTGCCGCAGGCGTGGCTGGATGCCTTCAAACCGGCTTACGACGCGCTCGCCGGCCAGGTGAAGCTGTTGCTGACGACCTATTTTGAAGGCGTGACGCCAAACCTGGACACTATTATCGCGCTACCGGTACAGGGGCTACATGTTGACCTCATTCATGGCAAAGATGATGTAGCGGAACTGCATCAACGTCTGCCGGTCGACTGGCTGCTTTCTGCAGGCTTGATTAACGGGCGTAATGTCTGGCGCGCCGATTTGACCGAAAAATATGCGCAGATTAATGCCATTGTGGGCAAACGCGCGCTGTGGGTAGCATCCTCCTGCTCTTTGCTGCACAGCCCGATCGATCTCAGCGTCGAAACGCGTCTGGATACGGAAGTAAAAAGCTGGTTTGCCTTTGCGCTGCAAAAATGCGGTGAACTGGCGTTGCTGCGCGATGCGCTGAACAGCGGCGAAACGGCGGCGCTTGAGGAATGGAGCGCACCGATTCAGGCTCGTCGTCACTCCCGCCGCGTACATAATGCCGCGGTAGAAAAACGCCTGGCGGCGATCACCGCGCAGGACAGCCAGCGTGAGAACCCGTATGAGGTGCGTGCTGAAGCGCAACGCGCCCGCTTTAAACTTCCCGCCTGGCCGACGACGACTATCGGTTCGTTTCCGCAAACCACGGAAATTCGCGGCCTGCGTCTGGACTTCAAAAAGGGCAATCTCGACGCGAATAACTACCGCACCGGCATCGCCGAACACATCAGGCAGGCTATCATCGAGCAGGAGCGTTTAGGGCTGGATGTGCTGGTACACGGCGAAGCCGAGCGAAACGACATGGTGGAATACTTCGGCGAGCATCTGGACGGCTTCGTCTTTACCCAGAATGGTTGGGTGCAAAGCTATGGCTCCCGCTGTGTGAAACCGCCGGTAGTGATTGGCGATATCAGCCGTCCGGCACCGATTACCGTGGAGTGGGCGAAATATGCCCAGTCGCTGACCGACAAACCGGTAAAAGGGATGTTGACCGGCCCGGTGACTATTCTTTGCTGGTCATTCCCCCGCGAAGACGTGACCCGCGAAACGATTGCGAAACAGATTGCGCTGGCGCTGCGTGATGAAGTCGCGGATCTGGAGGCGGCGGGGATCGGGATTATTCAGATTGATGAACCGGCGCTGCGCGAAGGTCTACCGCTGCGTCGCAGCGACTGGGACGCCTATCTGGAATGGGGTGTGGAAGCCTTCCGCATCAACGCGGCGGTGGCGAAGGATGAAACCCAGATCCACACCCACATGTGTTACTGCGAGTTCAACGACATTATGGATTCGATCGCCGCGCTGGATGCGGATGTGATCACCATTGAGACCTCCCGCTCGGATATGGAGTTGCTGGAGTCGTTCGAAGCGTTCGACTACCCGAACGAAATCGGGCCGGGCGTGTACGATATTCACTCGCCGAACGTGCCGAGCGTCGAGTGGATTGAAGCCCTGCTGAAGAAGGCGGCACAGCGTATTCCGGCACAACGCCTGTGGGTGAATCCGGACTGCGGCCTGAAAACTCGCGGTTGGCCGGAAACCCGCGCGGCGTTAGCGAACATGGTCAAAGCGGCGCACAATCTGCGTCAGGCGTAAGAAAACATAGGCACCAGAGGAGGCTTCGGCCTCCTCTTTTTTTTGCGCTCGCGCCTGGTGGTTGAAAAGCGATCTTTATGATGACCATCACAAACATAATAACATTATATTGTTATAACAAATGGGGATGAAAACAAAAAAAGGACCTCTGTATGAACTACAACATGGTGGGTGACGCCATCGTTAAGCATTGTGGCGGGCTGGAGAATTTTATTCATGTGACCAACTGTATGACCCGCGTGCGGATGACCATTGCCGATCCGTCGTTGGTCGACATGCCCGCGCTCAAAGGTATCGAAGGCGTACTGGGCGTGGTGGAAGATGACACGCTGCAGGTGATAGTCGGGCCGGGAAAATCATCGAAGGTGGCGACGGTGATCAACGAACGGCTAAAAGGCGCGCCTGCTGTGGATACCACATTGAGCGGTGTCGAGCAAAAGGCGAAACTGGCGCGCGAAAAAGCGAAGAAGCAGACGCGTACCAAAGCTATTCTCAAACATATTGCGAACATCTTTGTCCCCATTCTGCCAGCGCTCATTGCGGCCGGGATTCTGATGGGGCTGAACAACGTGGTGGTCAACTCGGCGGCTTCATGGGCAATGAGCCATCATATTGCCGCCGTCGGCGACCTTTCGCCCACCCAGGTGGTGCTCGACCAGCGGCATCTGCTCGGCGTCAGCCAGTTCCTGGACATCGTCTCGAAAGCGCTGTTTGGCTTTCTGGCTATTTATGCGGGCATCACCTCGGCGCGTGAATTTGAAGGTAATCTGATTCTGGGCGGTCTGCTCGGCGCGATTACCATTATGCCGCAGGTGACGACGCTGGGGCTGATCCCCGGGCAGGGCGGGCTGATCGGCGTGATTTTTGCCGTCTGGTTGATGTGTCTGCTGGAAAAACAGGTGCGCCGATTCGTGCCGGATATCGTCGACGTGGTGGTGACGCCAACGGTCGTGCTGCTGGTGATGGCTGCTGCGCAGCTGTTTATCATCATGCCCGCGGCGGGTGTGGTCTCCAACGGTATTCTGCACGCACTTAACGGCTTACTGGAACACGGCGGCATTGCGGCAGGTTTTGTGCTTTCGGCGCTATTCCCGTTCCTGATTTCGCTGGGCCTGCATCACGGTCTGTTCCCGATTCACCTTGAGATGATCAACGCCACCGGTCACGCGCCGCTATTTGCTATCCAGATTATGTCTAACGCTGGCATGGTAGGAGCGGCGACGGCGGTACTGCTGCTGACCCGCGACCCGGTGATGAAAAAAATCGCCAAGGGTGCGATCCCAACGTCGATTCTGGCGGTGGGGGAACCGACGATTTTCGGCGTCAATATTCCGGCGGGGTTTGCCTTCATCACGGGGTCGATCGGCGCGGGGTTTGGCGGCGTGATGGTGGTACTGCTGGGAGTCTCCACCAACGGCGTCGGCGCGGCGGGGCTTTCGGCGCTACCGCTGATTGCCGACGGCAAATATCTGCAATACATCCTGGCATGGCTGGTGGGCTGTGCGGCGGCCTTTGCGCTGACGTATGTGGTCGGCAAGGTCCGTGGTTACGATAAAGAAATGGCGTGAATAAAAGGAATAGCACATGAAAGCAATTATGTTGATGTTTGATTCTCTCAACAAACGTCTGTTGTCAGCTTACGGGAGCGATCGCGCCATTACGCCGAATTTCCAGCGCTTAAAGGAGCGCACCGTACGGTTCGATAATTTTTATGTCGGCAGTATGCCCTGCATGCCCGCCCGCCGTGAGTTGCATACCGGACGCTATAACTTTCTCCATCGCGGCTGGTCGCCGCTGGAGCCGTTCGATGACTCCGTGCCGGAAATCCTCAAGAAAAACGGAATTCATACGCATCTGGTGACTGACCATAAACACTATTGGCGTGACGGTGGCGCGACCTACCACTCGCGTTATAGCACTTATGAGTTTATTCGTGGGCAGGAAGGTGACGCGTGGAAAGGCGTGGTCGATAAGCCGGAATATCGCTATGAATCCGGCGAACCGGAGGAGATCAAACAGCGGCGGATCGCCAGTCGGGTGCAGCACCAGATCAACGTGCAGTTTATGCAAAATGAGGACGATCACCATCTGGCGCGGACGATCAACAAAGGTCTGGAATTTATTGATATTAACTACGCCAGCGATAACTGGTTCCTACAACTGGAGTGCTTTGATCCGCATGAACCGTTTTTTGTGCCGGAAAAGTACCTGAAAATGTACGGTATCGACGACCCGTCGCAGTTTGATGGCTGGCCGCCGTACTACTTCGTGACTGAAAGCGCGGAGCGCAAGAGCGTGATCCAGAAGTACTACATGGCGCTGCTGACCATGGTGGATGCCTACGTGGGCAAGGTGCTTGATTACATGGATCGCTACGATCTGTGGCGCGACACGATGCTTATTGTCAATACGGATCACGGTTTTCTGCTTGGCGAGCACGAATGGTGGGGCAAAAATATCATGCCGCTGTATAACGAAGTGGCGAATACCCCCTGCTTTATCTGGCATCCGCAGTATGGCTGTGCGGGCGAATCGCGCCAGGCGCTGGCGCAGACGATCGATATCCCGGCAACGCTGCTCGACAGCTTTGGTCTGGACAAGCCGCAAGATATGCAGGGCGTTTCGCTGCTGCCGGTGCTGCGTGACGATACGCCAGTACGCGACCATGTGCTGTTTGGCTATCATGGCTGCCATATCAACATTACCGATGGCCGCTATGTTTATATGCGCGCGCCGGTTGAGCAGGGCGTTGACGGCCTGTATGAATATACGCTAATGCCGACGCGCATTAACCGCCGCTTCACGCCGCAGGAGCTTCAGGGCATGATGCTGCATCCGCCGTTCAGTTTTACCAAAGGCTGCCAGGTGTTGCAGGTGCCCGCCGAGTCGGTGATGACACGTGATGCCGACCGTTTTGGTCACCGCTTATACGATCTGACCGACGACCCGACGCAGCAAACGCAGTGTCACGATGAAAACGTCGCGCGGAAGCTGTGCGAGCGCATGAAGGCGATGATGGTGCAAAGCGACGCGCCTGCCGAGCTCTATCCGCGCTATGCGCTAAACGATGCCCACGCGCCGTTACTGGGGCTGGACCCGCACCTTCTGCCGGAGCTGGCGGCCTTCACGCCACAGGTTCGCTATGGCCTCTTTGCACTGCTGCAGCACCTCGAAGGAAGCGGGCAGGTTGAGTTGGCTACTCGGCTTCAGTCCGCCTGCCGGGCAGACTGGACGAAAGAAAATTTGTGGGCATTCGTACAGAATGAGGTTCCCGAGGAGCAGCATCAGAGCGTGTATTATAAGATGGCGTTAGAAATGCGACTTGATTAAGTAGTCTCCCCGGCTTTGGCCGGGGAAAAGGAGTACGGAGTTAATGAAAGAAGAACTGGACTATTCACGCGGCGCTAAACCATTATATGCCCAGCTACACGACATTCTGCTGGAGAAGTTGAAAACCGGCGAATACAAAAAGAATGACGTACTGCCTACCGAAGCGGAGTTTGAAGAGATCTTCGGCGTCAGCCGCATTACGGCCCGCCGCGCGCTGGCGGAACTGGCCGCGAAAGGGCTGGTAAAACGCCAGGCGGGGATTGGCACGATGGTGATCAGCACTTCCGAGAAACAGGAAGTCAAAGCCCGCGTGCGGCTGGTGGATGGGCAGCAGCAACATCCGATTGAACGTAATAATCTGAAGCTTGAGCAACTGCAACCCCCTGAAGCCGTGGCCCAGGCGTTTGAGGTTGATGGCAAAACGGCGCTGTCGCTATTAACCCGCACCATTTACCGGCAAAACGAGCAGCCCGCCCAGGTGAACTATATCTGGCTGACGCCGCGTCTACATCAGCTCACTCTTGATACGCTGAGCGGCGGCCTGTACAGAATGCTGGAGGAGAATGACGAAAATATCGATAGCTTCCAGGACGTGATTACCGCCGAGTTGCCGACAGAAGAAGACTGCCACATTTTGCAAATTCCCTCGTTGGAACCGCTGCTGGTGAAAACGCGTAAAGGCTATAATGACCGCGGGGAGCTGGTGGAATTCAGCATTGCCAAACACATCGCCAGCTGTTATCAGTATATTGTTGAGAATAGTCGATGAGCTGGCTGACTCAGGGAAAGGCTCCCGACTACCGTTTTTCGCTGGCCAATGAACGAACTTACCTGGCTTGGATTCGTACGGCGCTGGCCTTTATGGCCGCCGCAATCGGAATTGATCAACTGGCGGAAAATCTGGCGTCCTCCGGCGTGCGCGCGTTGCTGGTATGCGTGCTGGGGATCACCGCGGCCGCTCTCGCTTGGTACGCTTATCGACGCTGGTCCGGTAATGAACGCGCGATGCGCCACGATGCTGCGTTGACTTATCCCCAGCTTCTGATCTGGCTCAGCGCAGGTCTGATGGTCGTCATCATCACAACGTTAGCCGTTTTACTACTGCGATGATCGTTGATCTCCGCCCTTGTGATCCCGGCCTGCAGCCTCAGCGTACCGCGCTGGCCTGGCTCCGCACGACGTTCTCCGTATTCGTCCTGGCGCTGGTCACTGCGCGCGTTGGTTTTGCCCGTGGCTCTTTAGCCTCCGGCTGGGTGGGTAGCCTTGCTGTTGGGCTGGCGATCGTGCTGATGATTGTTACCCATTATCGTCAGCAGCAGGTCATTGCTGACGGTGAATTAACCACCCCGGCCTCCGTCCTGACTAAGCGGTTGCTGAGCATTATTCTCGGGCTGGAGGCCGTCTCGCTGGTACTGCCAGCCGCGCTAAGTCTTTTACCCGAAGGAGTATGTTGAGATGGCATTAGCCAGCTGTCACGTCATGGCGAAACCCACGGGTTCGGTGTGCAATATTGATTGTTCCTACTGTTTCTACCTGGAAAAAGAGGCGCTGTACCCGGAGCGTAATAAAAACTGGCGCATGTCGGATGAGACGCTCGAAAGCTATATTCGCCAGCACATTGAAGCACAGTCCGGGGATGCCGTCACCTTTGCCTGGCAAGGCGGTGAACCCACGATGATGGGGGTTGCCTTTTTCCGCCGAGTGGTGGAACTGTGCGCACAATACGGCCATGGGAAAAAGATAAAACATGCTCTGCAAACCAATGGCATCCTGATCGATGAAGAATGGGCGCGCTTTTTTGCCGAGCACCGCTTTCTGATTGGCGTCTCGATTGACGGCCCGGCCCATCTGCATAACCAGTATCGCGTTAATCGCGCTGGTAAAGGTACGCACGAGAAAGTGATGGCGGCGATTGCACTGCTGAAGGCCTACCACGTCGAGTTCAACACGCTTACCGTGGTGGGCAAGCACAACGTTGGGCATGCCCGCGAAGTGTATGATTTTCTGCTGGCGGCAGGCTCGCGATACATGCAGTTTATCCCGCTGGTAGAGCGAATGAGCACCGATAACTCATCGGTACTTAATCTGGTGATGCCCGGCGAAAGCGCGGCAAAGCTGGCGCCATGGACGGTACCGTCGTGGCAATATGGCGAATTTCTCAACCAGATCTTTGATATCTGGGTTCGTCGCGACGTAGACCGCGTCTATGTGCAGATGTTTGACGTGGCGTTAGCCGCCTGGACGGCGCAGCAGCCGGTACTGTGTGTACATTCCGAGACTTGTGGACATGCCTTCGCGCTGGAGTCGAACGGCGATCTCTACAACTGCGACCACTTTGTCTACCCGGAGCATCTGCTGGGAAATATCCACCAGCACAGCATCAAAGCCTTAAATAATAGCGAGCGGGCTATTGCCTTTGGCGAGGCCAAGCGGGAGACCCTGACCGCCGATTGTCGTCGCTGTGACTACCGCTTTGCGTGTCATGGCGGCTGTCCGAAGCATCGCTTTGCCGTCTCGCCGTCCGGTCATCCTGCGCATAATTACTTGTGTGCGGGCTATAAACATTTTTTCCAGCACGTTACGCCATATATGAATGTCTGGCGGGAGCTGCTGGCGCAAGGCTATCCGATGGCATCGATCATGCGCTGGCTGGCGCAGGACGCGCGTAAAGACACAGGAGCCGTCAGTCGTAACCATCCCTGTCCCTGCGGCAGCGGCAAAAAATATAAAAAATGCTGTGGTAAAGCATAGCTAACGTGGCGATGACGATTTGTTGAGCCTACACCGACTCCGGTCTCGTAGGCCCAACAAATATCGTAATGCGCTGTGGTTAACCTTTTTTGCCACCGTACTGCGCGAACCATTCCAGCATTCTTTGCCAGCCGTCTTTCGCCGAGGCTTCGTGGTAGCCCGGACGATAATCGGCATTAAACGCGTGCCCGGCATCGGGATAGACCACGATTTCCGCCTTCGCATTAGCGGCGCGTAGCGCCTGACGCATGGTTTCCACGCTCTCCTGTGGAATACTGGTATCCTGCCCGCCGTATAAACCCAGTACCGGCGCGTTAAGATCGGTGGTGATGTCAACGGGATGCTTCGGCGAATTGAGTGACGTGTCGCCCACCAGCTTGCCGTACCAGGCTACCGCCGCTTTTAACTGTGGGTTGTGCGCGGCGTATAGCCAGGTAATCCGGCCTCCCCAACAAAAACCGGTGATCATCAGCCGATGCGCATCCCCGCCGTTGCGCGAAGCCCAACTGGCGACGTGATCCAGGTCGGCAAGGACTTGCGAATCCGGTACTTTAGCCACCAGCCCGCTCAATAATGTGGGTATATCGGCGAAATTATTGGGGTCGCCTTCGCGGAAATAGAGCTCCGGCGCGATAGCGAGATAGCCTTCCAGCGCCAGTCGTCGGCAAATATCGCGAATGTGTTCATGTACGCCAAAAATTTCCTGTACCACAATGACCACAGGCAGCGCGCCGTCGCTCGCTTTTGGTCTGGCGTAATAGGCTGGCATATCGTCGCCCTGAGAGGGAATCGACGTTATCCCCGCGCTAATGGCCCCATCAGGCGTATGAATCATCGTAGGGGCAAGCGGGGAGGCTGCAGGTGCAAAGCCGGATGGATGTGTCGTTGTCATGGTATTCTCCGTACCCTTAAAAAATAGCGCAATCTTAACTATAGACAGTGTGTAACAAACCACATTGCCTTAAAGCGGCTATCTTTTGTGCAATGCCTGGCGATATTGATTATTTATTGTGACGCACATCACTTTTTAATGGTAAACGAGTGCAATTGTTTTACACCATAGTGATGGCTGTCACGAAAATATCTTTATGCCTTAGGTAAAGTGTCTTTTTGCTTCTTCTGACAAACCCGATTCACAGAGGAGTTTTATATGTCCAAGTCTGATGTTTTTCATCTCGGCCTCACCAAAAACGATTTACAAGGGGCCCAGCTCGCCATCGTCCCTGGCGATCCTGAGCGTGTGGAAAAGATCGCCGCGCTGATGGATAAGCCGGTTAAGCTGGCATCTCACCGCGAATTCACCTCCTGGCGCGCTGAGCTGGATGGCAAAGCAGTTATCGTTTGCTCTACCGGTATCGGCGGCCCGTCTACCTCTATTGCCGTGGAAGAACTGGCGCAACTGGGTATTCGTACCTTCTTGCGTATCGGCACCACGGGGGCTATTCAGCCGCACATCAACGTCGGCGACGTTCTGGTCACGACCGCATCCGTACGTCTGGATGGGGCGAGCCTGCATTTTGCGCCGATGGAATTCCCGGCGGTTGCCGACTTTGCCTGCACCACTGCGCTGGTTGAAGCCGCGAAATCGATTGGCGCCACGACTCACGTTGGCGTAACCGCCTCTTCCGACACTTTCTATCCGGGTCAGGAACGTTACGACACCTATTCTGGCCGCGTTGTTCGTCGCTTCAAAGGTTCTATGGAAGAGTGGCAGGCGATGGGCGTGATGAACTACGAAATGGAATCCGCTACGCTGTTAACCATGTGCGCAAGCCAGGGGTTACGCGCAGGTATGGTGGCGGGCGTTATCGTCAACCGTACCCAACAAGAGATTCCGAATGCGGAAACGATGAAACAAACTGAAAGCCACGCGGTGAAAATCGTCGTGGAAGCGGCCCGTCGTCTGCTGTAATTCTCCTCTCTTTTGCAAAGGCCGACGCGTTCGGCCTTTTCTTTTTGCGTGGCGCCTCGCAGGAAATCCCTTTTAAACTGGACGTTTATACAGCACAATTCTATTTTGTGCAGGACAGTGTGGTTCCAGGAGAGGTGTTGTGGATATTACTCTTATGATAAGCGCCGTCGTGGCGCTGGCGGCTGGGGCGGTGATTGGCTGGCTGGCGACGAAAGCGCATGCCGATCAAATCCGCGCCGATCTTATCGAAGAACGGCGTGAGCTGGATATCGAACTTAGCGCGGCCCGGCAGCAATTAGCGCAAGAAGCGCACTGGCGCAGTGAATGCGAGTTACTTAATAACGAACTGCGTAGCCTACACAGTATCAATACCTCTCTGGAAGCCGATCTGCGTGAAGTCACGACCCGTCTGGAAGCGACTCAACAACACGCGGAAGACAAAATCCGTCAGATGATCAACAGCGAACAGCGTTTAAGCGAGCAGTTTGAAAATCTGGCGAACCGTATCTTTGAACACAGTAATCGTCGCGTAGACGAACAAAACCGACAAAGCCTGAATAGCCTGCTGACGCCGCTGCGTGAGCAACTGGACGGTTTTCGCCGCCAGGTTCAGGAGAGTTTTGGCAAAGAAGCGCAGGAGCGGCATACGCTGGCGCACGAAATTCGTAATTTGCAGCAGCTTAACGCGCAAATGGCGCAGGAAGCGATCAACCTGACGCGCGCCCTGAAAGGGGACAATAAGGCGCAAGGAAACTGGGGCGAAGTTGTGCTGGCGCGGGTGCTGGAGGCATCCGGACTGCGTGAAGGCTACGAATACGAAACCCAGGTTAGTATTGAGAACGATGCGCGCTCGCGGATGCAGCCGGATGTCATCGTCCGCTTGCCGCAGGGCAAAGATGTGGTCATCGACGCTAAAATGACGTTGGTCGCCTACGAGCGTTACTTTAACGCTGAAGATGACTACACGCGCGAGGCCGCTTTACAAGAGCACATCGCCTCGGTGCGCAATCATATTCGCTTACTGGGGCGTAAAGACTACCAGCAGCTTCCCGGCCTCCGCTCGCTGGACTATGTTCTGATGTTTATCCCCGTAGAACCCGCTTTCCTGCTGGCGTTAGATAAACAGCCCGAACTGATAACCGAGGCGCTGAAAAATAACATTATGCTGGTAAGCCCCACGACGCTGCTGGTGGCATTACGGACGATCGCCAACCTGTGGCGCTATGAACACCAGAGCCGCAATGCGCAGCACATCGCGGACAGAGCCAGTAAGCTCTACGATAAAATGCGGCTGTTCGTTGATGATATGTCAGCGATCGGTCAGAGTCTGGATAAAGCGCAGGATAACTACCGCCAGGCGATGAAAAAACTTGCGTCGGGGCGTGGCAACGTTTTGGCGCAGGCGGAGGCCTTCCGGGGGCTAGGCGTGGAAATCAAACGCGAGATTAATCCGGATTTAGCGGAACAGGCCGTTACGCAAGATGAAGAATATCGTTTACGATCGATCCCTGAAGGGCGGCAGGATGAACATTATCCCAATGATGAACGGGTGAAGCAGCAGTTAAGTTAACCCATACGGAGTAGTTTAGTCCTGGCGCAGAGTAGGGCAAATTGGCCCAATCTGTTACACTTCTTGAACATTTTTATCGATAAGCAGGCACTGAGATGGTGGAAGATTCACAAGAAACGACGCACTTTGGCTTTCAGACCGTCGCTAAAGAGCAGAAAGCTGACATGGTGGCCCACGTTTTTCATTCTGTGGCGTCAAAGTACGATGTGATGAATGACTTAATGTCATTTGGCATTCATCGTTTGTGGAAGCGCTTCACCATTGATTGCAGTGGCGTGCGTCGTGGACAAACCGTTCTCGATTTAGCGGGCGGTACGGGCGATCTTACCGCGAAATTTTCACGTATGGTCGGGGAAACTGGCAAAGTTATCCTGGCGGATATTAATGATTCTATGCTCAAAATGGGGCGTGAGAAGCTGCGTAATATCGGCGTGATCGGCAACGTAGAGTATGTGCAGGCGAATGCCGAAGCTCTGCCTTTCCCTGATAACACGTTTGATTGCATTACCATTTCGTTTGGTTTGCGCAATGTAACGGAGAAAGAAAAAGCGCTGCGGTCAATGTTCCGTGTGTTGAAACCCGGCGGACGTTTACTGGTGCTTGAATTTTCCAAGCCTATTATTGAGCCGCTGAGTAAAGCGTATGACGCCTATTCTTTCCATATTTTACCGCGTATTGGCTCGATGGTCGCGAACGATGCGGATAGCTATCGGTATCTCGCGGAATCCATCCGTATGCATCCCGATCAGGATACCTTAAAAGCCATGATGCAGGACGCCGGATTTGAGAGCGTGGATTATTACAATCTGACGGCGGGCGTTGTGGCATTGCACCGTGGTTATAAATTTTAGGAGGGTGGAATGCCTTTTAAACCCTTAGTGACCGCAGGAATTGAAGGTCTCCTCAATACGTTTCTGTATCGTTCGCCAGCGCTGAAATCAGCCAGAACGCGCTTACAGGGAAAAGTACTGTGTGTGAAACTAAAGGGATTTTCGACGCCATTAGTCCTGGTATTCAGTGAACGCCAGATTGATGTGCTGGGGGCATGGGAAGGCGAAGCGGACTGTACGGTAATCACTCAAGCTAGCGTTTTGCCAAAACTACGCGATCGTCAGCAGTTGGCCGCGCTTATTCGCAGCGGCGAACTGGAAGTGCAGGGCGATATTCAGGTCGTGCAAAATTTTGTGGCGCTCGCCGATCTCGCCGAATTCGATCCTGCGGAGCTGTTGGCTCCATACACGGGTGATATTGCGGCGGAAAGTATCGGTAAGGTCGTGCGTGGCGGGGCTAAATTCCTGCGCCACGGGTTTCAACGCCAGCAGCGTTATGCCGCTGAAGCGATCACTGAAGAGTGGCGTATGGCGCCTGGCCCGCTGGAAGTCGCATGGTTTGCCGAAGAAACCGCGGCTGTTGAGCGCGCCGTAGATTCTCTGACCACACGGCTGGAAAAACTGGAGGCCAAATGACGCCAGGTGAAGTACGGCGCCTATATTTCATCATCCGCACGTTTTTAAGCTACGGCCTTGATGAACTCATCCCCCGAATGCGTCTTACACTGCCACTCCGATTATGGCGCTATTCGCTGTTCTGGATGCCAAACCGGCATAAAGATAAATTGCTGGGTGAACGATTAAGACTGGCGTTGCAAGAGCTGGGACCGGTCTGGATCAAATTTGGTCAGATGCTCTCCACGCGCCGTGACCTGTTCCCGCCGCAAATCGCCGATCAGCTCGCTTTGCTCCAGGATAAAGTCGCGCCATTCGATGGTCGGCTGGCGAAAGCCCAGATTGAAGAGGCGATGGGGGGGCTACCTGTCGAAGCCTGGTTTGACGACTTTGATATCCAGCCTTTAGCGTCGGCGTCAATCGCCCAGGTACATACCGCGCGATTGAAATCAAACGGTAAAGAAGTGGTTATTAAGGTCATTCGCCCGGATATTTTGCCGGTAATTCAGGCAGACCTGAAACTGATTTATCGCCTTGCTCGCTGGGTACCACGCCTGTTGCCGGATGGGCGTCGTCTGCGCCCGACGGAAGTGGTGCGTGAGTATGAGAAAACGCTGATCGATGAGCTGAATCTGCTGCGGGAATCAGCCAACGCGATTCAGTTACGCCGCAATTTTGAAAATAGTCCCATGCTGTATATCCCGGAGGTGTACTCCGATTACTGTAGCCAGAACATGATGGTGATGGAGCGGATATACGGCATTCCGGTTTCGGATGTGGCGGCGCTGGAAAAGAACGGCACCAACATGAAACTGCTGGCGGAACGCGGGGTTAAAGTTTTCTTCACCCAGGTTTTCCGCGACAGCTTTTTCCATGCGGACATGCATCCGGGAAATATTTTTGTCAGCCATGAACACCCTGAAAACCCGCAATATATCGGCATTGACTGCGGTATCGTCGGGTCGCTAAACAAAGAAGATAAGCGCTATCTGGCAGAAAACTTTATCGCGTTTTTTAACCGCGATTACCGAAAGGTGGCGGAGCTGCATGTCGATTCAGGCTGGGTTCCGCCAGATACCAACGTTGAAGATTTTGAGTTTGCCATCCGCACCGTCTGTGAACCTATCTTTGAAAAGCCGCTCGCGGAAATCTCGTTTGGTCATGTGTTGTTAAACCTTTTCAATACAGCGCGTCGATTTAACATGGAAGTCCAGCCGCAACTGGTGTTGTTGCAGAAAACATTATTGTATGTTGAAGGTGTTGGGCGGCAACTTTATCCTCAGCTTGATTTGTGGAAAACGGCGAAGCCGTTTCTTGAGTCCTGGATCAAAGATCAGGTGGGTATTCCGGCTCTCACGCGGGCTCTTAAAGAAAAAGCGCCGTTCTGGGTCGAAAAAATGCCAGAAATACCTGAACTGGTGTACGACAGTTTGCGCCAGGGCAAATATTTACAGCACAGTGTTGATAAGATTGCGCGCGAGTTACAGGTAAACCATGTGCGCCAAAGTCAGTCTCGTTATTTATTGGGAATTGGCGCAACGCTGTTACTGAGCGGGTCATTCTTACTCGTCAACCGCCCTGAATGGGGATTGATGCCTGGCTGGCTCATGGTCGGCGGCGTAGTTGTTTGGCTGGTTGGCTGGCGTAAAACTCGTTGAGATTTTTTTATCGCTCAACATCGGTTGTGTCACGCAGGTACATATTATCACTCGAGGCAGTACTCAGGCCGCAAGTCAATGTCGTCCCGGTCGTATGTAAAAGTATGTGAATAGGGCGGGCGAAAGCGGCTAACAAAGAGGCAGCGCGAAGGATAATGTGTATAATGCGGCCCTAATAATTCATCATCTATCACAGAGGAACATGTATGGGTGGTATCAGTATTTGGCAGTTGTTGATTGTTGCCGTCATCGTCGTACTGCTGTTCGGCACCAAAAAACTCGGTTCCATCGGTTCCGATCTTGGCGCGTCTATCAAAGGCTTTAAAAAGGCCATGAGCGATGATGATGCCAAACAGGATAAAACCAGTCAGGACGCTGATTTTACCGCTAAATCTATCGCGGATAAGCAAGGCGAAGCGAAAAAGGAAGACGCTAAAAGCCAAGATAAAGAGCAGGTATAATCCGTGTTTGATATCGGTTTTAGCGAACTGCTGTTAGTGTTCGTTATCGGCCTCATTGTGTTGGGGCCGCAACGATTGCCAGTAGCGGTAAAAACGGTAGCGGGCTGGATTCGCGCGTTGCGGTCCCTTGCGACAACGGTTCAGAATGAACTGACTCAGGAACTGAAACTTCAGGAGTTCCAGGACAGTCTGAAAAAAGTCGAAAAGGCGAGCCTGGAAAATCTGACTCCCGAACTGAAAGCATCTATGGATGAACTGCGTCAGGCCGCGGAGTCGATGAAACGCACCTACAGCGCTAACGATCCCGAACAAGCGAGCGATGAAGCGCATACCATCCATAATCCGGTGGTAAAAGGGAACGAAACGCAGCATGAGGGCGTCACCCCTGCCGCCGCTGAAACACAGGCGAGCGCGCCGGAACAAAAGCCGGAGCCCGTTAAAGCTAACGTGCCTGAGTCGACGGAAACCGCTTCCGTAGCCACGATAGACGCCGAGAAGAAATCCGCTGCGCCTGTTGTCGAATCTTCCCCCTCGTCGAGTGATAAACCGTAAACATGGCTGTAGAAGATACTCAACCGCTTATCACGCATCTGATCGAGTTGCGTAAGCGCCTGCTAAACTGCATCGTCGCAGTACTTCTGATTTTTTTGGCGTTAATTTATTTCGCCAATGATATTTATCATTTAGTCGCCGCACCGCTGATTAAACAGATGCCGCAAGGGGCGACAATGATTGCGACGGATGTGGCGTCGCCGTTTTTTACGCCTATCAAACTCACCTTCATGGTGTCTTTGATCTTATCCGCGCCTGTCATTTTGTACCAGGTTTGGGCCTTTATCGCCCCGGCGCTGTATAAGCATGAGCGTCGTCTGGTCGTACCGCTGCTGGTATCCAGCTCGCTGCTTTTCTACATTGGTATGGCCTTCGCCTATTTTGTCGTATTCCCTTTGGCCTTTGGTTTCCTGACGCATACGGCACCGGAAGGGGTACAGGTTTCGACAGATATCGCCAGCTATCTTAGCTTTGTCATGGCGCTTTTTATGGCCTTTGGCGTAGCCTTTGAAGTGCCGGTGGCGATTGTGTTGCTGTGCTGGATGGGCATCACCACGCCAGAAGATTTGCGTAAAAAACGGCCTTATATCCTGGTCGGGGCATTCATTGTGGGAATGCTGCTTACGCCGCCAGATGTTTTCTCGCAAACGTTGCTGGCGATACCGATGTACTGCCTGTTTGAAATTGGCGTTTTCTGCTCACGCTTTTATGTCGGTAAGCGACGGACGCGCGACGAAGATAACGAGGCCGAAACCGAAAAGGCCGAGCACACTGAAGACTAAACACAACCGCCCGTCAGGGCGGTTGTCATATGGGGGCAAGCATGTTTGATATTGGCGTTAATTTAACCAGTAGCCAGTTTGCAAAAGATCGTGATGATGTGGTCGCCCGTGCGTTTGCGGCGGGAGTAAAAGGTATGCTACTGACCGGAACGAACATCCATGAAAGTCAGCAGGCGTTAAAACTGGCGCGGCGCTACCCCCATTGTTGGTCGACGGCTGGCGTCCATCCCCATGACAGCAGTCAGTGGTCATCCGCGTCTGAAGACGCCATTATTGCGCTGGCGAACCAGCCGGAAGTCGTCGCTATCGGTGAGTGCGGGCTGGATTTCAATCGCAATTTTTCCACGCCGCAGGAGCAGGAGCGTGCCTTTCAGGCGCAGCTACAAATTGCCGCCGAATTGCAGATGCCAATCTTTATGCACTGCCGGGACGCGCATGAGCGATTTCTGGCATTGCTTGATCCCTGGCTGGATAGTCTTCCTGGTGCAATACTGCACTGCTTTACCGGTTCACGCCAGCAAATGCAGGCCTGTGTGGACAGAGGGCTCTATATCGGTATTACCGGGTGGGTTTGCGACGAACGACGCGGACTTGAGCTACGTGAACTCTTACCATTTATTCCAGCGGAAAAGCTACTGATAGAAACCGACGCGCCGTATCTGTTGCCTCGCGATCTTACGCCGAAATCAACGTCACGACGCAACGAGCCCGCGTATCTGCCTCACATCCTGGAGCGCATTGCGCTATGGCGTGGTGAAGATCCGCAATGGTTAGCGGCGATGACAGATGCCAACGCCAGAACCTTATTTGAGGTCGTATTCTGAATGATCGCTAAATCTTGCGAAAACCGGTGTTTTTTACGCTCTGCTTCACTTCTTTATTGAGTAAATTAAGCAGTAACATCGAACGCGTTTCGCCATCCGGTTCGGTAAAAATCGCTTTCAGCCCTTCAAATGCGCCTTCCGTGATGATGACGCTATCGCCGGGATAGGGGGTTTCAGGATCGACAACGCCTTCGGGCTTGTAGATAGAAAGCTGATGAATAACGCTGGAAGGCACGATCGCAGGATGCGCGCCAAAGCGCACAAAATGGCTGACGCCGCGCGTGGCGTTGATTGTAGTGGTATGTATCACTTCCGGATCAAATTCAACGAACAGATAATTAGGAAAGAGCGGTTCGCTGACGGAGGTACGTTTTCCGCGTACCATTTTTTCCAGGGTGATCATCGGTGTCAGGCAACTTACCGCTTGTCTTTCGAGGTGTTCTTGAGCACGCTGAAGTTGCCCGCGTTTGCAGTACAGTAAATACCAGGATTGCATAATGACTCTTATCCGCTTGTTCGGGGCGCAAGCATAGCAAAAGCCATGCGCGAAGTTAATTATACACTTCATCCTTTAAGCCGTATCTGGATTAGCGTTGGTTGCCAGAGTTCACGCTAATTTAACAAAAATACAGCATCCCGATGATGAACGCCGTATAATGATGCGCTTACCAAGAGGCTACAATGGACGCCATGAAATATCACGATTTACGCGACTTCCTGACGCTACTTGAGCAGCAGGGGGAACTAAAACGCATCACGCTACCTGTGGATCCTCATCTGGAAATCACGGAAATCGCTGACCGCACGCTGCGTGCCGGTGGACCGGCGTTGCTGTTTGAAAATCCTAAAGGTTACGCCATGCCGGTGCTGTGCAACCTTTTTGGCACGCCAAAACGCGTGGCGATGGGCATGGGGCAGGATGATGTTTCCGCATTACGGGAAGTGGGTAAATTATTAGCGTTTCTGAAAGAACCTGAGCCGCCGAAAGGCTTTCGCGATCTGTTTGACAAGCTGCCGCAGTTTAAGCAAGTGCTGAATATGCCGACGAAACGGTTACGCGGCGCGCCTTGCCAGCAGAAAATCGCGTCTGGCGATGATGTCGATTTAACGCGTCTTCCTGTCATGACCTGTTGGCCGGATGACGCCGCGCCGCTGATTACCTGGGGACTGACGGTAACGCGTGGCCCGCACAAAGAACGGCAAAACCTGGGCATTTATCGTCAGCAGTTGATAGGTAAAAATAAGCTGATTATGCGCTGGCTGTCTCACCGCGGCGGCGCGCTGGATTTTCAGGAGTGGTTAGCCGCGCGTCCGGGTGAACGTTTCCCGGTCTCCGTCGCATTGGGTGCCGATCCGGCGACGATACTTGGCGCCGTGACTCCTGTTCCCGATACTCTGTCGGAGTATGCCTTTGCGGGCTTGCTGCGCGGCACGAAAACTGAAGTGGTTAAATGCCTTTCTAACGATCTGGAAGTGCCTGCCAGCGCTGAGATTATCCTTGAAGGTTACATTGAGCCGGGAGAGATGGCACCGGAAGGGCCGTATGGCGATCATACGGGCTATTATAATGAAGTGGATAACTTTCCGGTCTTTACCGTCACGCATATTACGCAGCGTGAGGATGCCATCTATCACTCCACCTATACCGGGCGTCCGCCCGATGAGCCTGCGGTATTAGGGGTGGCGCTCAATGAAGTCTTCGTGCCTATTCTGCAAAAACAGTTTCCGGAAATTGTCGACTTTTATCTGCCGCCGGAAGGGTGTTCTTATCGCCTGGCGGTAGTGACGATGAAAAAGCAGTACGCTGGTCATGCGAAACGCGTCATGATGGGCGTTTGGTCGTTTTTGCGCCAGTTTATGTATACGAAATTTGTTATCGTTTGCGATGATGACGTTAACGCACGCGACTGGAATGATGTGATCTGGGCGATTACCACCCGTATGGACCCTGCGCGGGATACGGTGCTGGTTGAAAATACGCCGATTGATTACCTGGATTTTGCCTCGCCGGTCTCCGGGCTGGGTTCAAAAATGGGGCTGGATGCCACAAACAAATGGCCGGGCGAAACCCAACGCGAGTGGGGTCGTCCTATTGTTAAAGATCCTGAAGTTACCGCGCGCATTGATGCGATTTGGGATGAGCTGGCTATCTTTAAATAACTGAAAGCGGACATCGACATTTCAGGCTGCGGCGACTCGGCTTGAAAAATGTCGGTATTGACCCGACACCCGACAGAGGGAGCGCATGACAACCTTAAGCTGTAAAGTGACCTCGGTAGAAGCTATCACCGATACCGTATATCGGGTTCGTTTAGTGCCGGACGCGGCGTTTACATTCCGCGCTGGTCAGTATTTGATGGTCGTCATGGACGAGCGTGACAAACGCCCGTTTTCGATGGCCTCAACGCCGGACGAGAAAGGGTTTATTGAATTACACATTGGCGCTTCCGAGCTCAATCTGTATGCGATGGCGGTCATGGATCGGATTCTGAAAGACCGGGAAATCGTCGTCGATATTCCGCATGGCGACGCCTGGCTACGTGATGATGAAGAGCGTCCGTTGATTCTGATCGCGGGCGGTACGGGCTTTTCTTATGTGCACTCCATCCTGTTGACGGCGTTAGCGCGCAACCCGAACCGCGATGTTACCATTTACTGGGGCGGTCGCGAAGAAAAGCACCTCTATGATCTTTCTGAGCTGGAAGCACTCTCTGTTAACCATCCGAATTTGCGTATTGAACCTGTTGTCGAGCAGCCGGAAGAAGGCTGGCGTGGACGTACAGGAACGGTACTTACGGCGGTATTGCAGGATTATGGTACGCTGGCGGGGCACGATATTTATATTGCCGGACGATTTGAGATGGCGAAAATCGCCCGCGATCTGTTCTGTCATGAGCGTAACGCGCGGGAAGATCGTCTGTTTGGCGATGCATTCGCATTTATTTAACTATTTTATGGGGCGCAGTAGCGTCCCTTTTTACGTTAGCCTACCTAAAAGCCTTCTTAAATATTAATTAATCGTCAACTATAAAACGTTATGATATTGAATATCTACAGGCTTTTTATTGCGTGTAATAAATTAAGTAATATTATGTCCTGAGGCTATCAATAAAAACAGTTAATTATATATGCTTCGTTTATTCTTATAAAAGAAACATAAAATGGAAAGTTAGTTATTTATTTATAAGATGGAGAGTGTTATGAAATTTAAATATGCTTTAACTTCTCTCGCATTATCTGTTGCAATTTTGTCATCAGTACCTTCTACAGCTTTCGCCATCGGCGGCGCCAGCGGCGCTAAAGTGGACTATCAGGTCCAGGGAAAAATTGGCGAAGTTGTTATGAACCCCTATGATATCGCGCCGCTAACCGCCGTTATTCGTAATGGCGGTTACCAGTTACGTGACGTGCATGTACGGATTGTACCCAAAGAAAATGGCCAGGAGATCGCGTATAAAGTTAATAATAAATACCTTTTAACGTATGGCGGTATTCCCGTCTTTGGTCTTTACCCGGATTATGTCAATACCGTTGAAGTTGAATATACAAGAATCCAGGGTAGTAAAACCGAAAATATAAAAGAAAGCTATAAAATGTATGCACCGCCTGCCTATATTGAATCAGCGGGTACAAAAGAAGAACAATCAGCACTCTTTACTATCGATGTTAAAAAGGTTTCCCCAGAATTTAAAGATCGCTTGTATCTTTTGAATAATACGAAAGATAAGTCTGGGAATGGAACGCGTACTGTCTGGAACAACCCTACTGGGGGTGCATTAGAATGGAACTTCACTACAGCTAACGCTATTATCGACACCTCTGGTGATATTCGTTGGTTTATGAATCCAAGTTCAATTTATGATTTAAAGTCAATTTATCGTGCTGGCGTTATGATGGGCTTTAAACAAAACCAGGATGGCGCACTATCGTGGGGCTACGGTCAGCGTTATGTGAAATACGATATCATGGGGCGTGAAATCTTTAACCGCCGCCTGCCGGATAATTATAACGATTTCTCACACTCAATGGATAACGCGGCCAACGGTCACTACTTCCTGCGTGTAGCCAGCTCTAACTATAAACGTCCTGATGGGAAAAATGTTCGTACCGTGCGTGATGTGATTGCCGAAGTGGATCAGAACGGCGTGGTAGTGGATGAATGGCGTCTGTTTGATATCCTCGATCCTTATCGTGATGTGATAATGAAAACCCTCGATCAGGGCGCTGTGTGCCTGAATATCGACGCCAGCCAGTCCGGCCATACGTTGAGCGAAGAAGATCTGGCGGCGCTGGACTCCTCCGACAAATTCGGGGATATCGTGGGTAGTGGGGCTGGCCGCAACTGGGCGCATGTCAACAGCGTCGACTATGACAGTGAAGATGATTCCATTATCATCAGCTCCCGCCACCAGAGTGCGATTATCAAAATCGGCCGCGATAAGAAAGTGAAGTGGATACTGGGTACGCCTGCTGGCTGGAAAGCGCCATTTAATGCCGCAATTCTGACGCCAGTGGATAGCAAAGGCCAAAAAATTGCTTGCCAGGACAGTGGCTGCGAGGGTGACTTCGACTGGACATGGACGCAACATACGGCCTTTAAAATTGATAGTAAGAGTAAAGGCGATATCTTATACCTTTCCGCTTTCGACAATGGCGATGGCCGCGGCTTAGAACAGCCTGCTATGCAGAGTATGAAATACAGCCGCTCCGTGATTTACAAAATCGACCAGAAAAACAAGACAGTCCAACAGATCTGGCAATACGGTAAAGAGCGCGGGAACGAGTGGTTTAGCCCGGTAACCTCTATCACCGAGTACCAGACTGACAAGAATTCTGTGTTCGTGTATTCCGCAACAGCAGGTGGTGAGTTTGATTTGTCGGTAGGCGCATTTACCAGCTTGCCTAACCCGTATCTGGAAGAGTTCAGATGGGGAGAAAAAGAGCCTGCGGTCGAAATGCAAATACATGGTGCGCGTGGATATCAGGCTATGCCATTTAGCCTGACCAAAGCGCTTACTGAGTAGAGCGGGCCATACGGTGAAAAAACCCGCCCCTGACGGGCGGGAAAAACGGCAACTAAACTGTTTTCCGTCATAATTCGCGCAGCCTCTTTGCTGGTTGCCTTTGCTCACCCCGGGCACATAGTTATCTATGCTCCCGGGGATTCGCTCAGTTGCTGCCGCGCTGCAACGCGAATTATTTAGGGGATATTATCTTTGATTAAACCCGCTCAAACACCGTGGCGATGCCCTGACCCAGACCAATACACATCGTCGCCAGACCAAACTGCGCGTCTTTGCGCTCCATCAGGTTGATAAGCGTGGTGCTGATACGTGCTCCGGAGCAGCCGAGCGGATGACCAAGCGCGATCGCGCCGCCGTTGAGGTTGATCTTCTCGTCTATCTGCTCCATCAATCCCAGATCCTTAATGCATGGCAGGATCTGTGCGGCAAACGCTTCGTTCATCTCAAACACATCAATATCGCTGGCCGACAGTCCCGCTTTTTTCAACGCCAGTTTTGACGCCGGAACCGGCCCGTAACCCATAATTGACGGATCACAACCCACCACTGCCATTGAGCGAATACGGGCGCGAGGTTTCAGGCCCAGCTCACGGGCACGACTTTCGCTCATTACCAGCATGGCGGCTGCGCCATCGGAAAGCGCGGATGAGGTGCCCGCCGTGACCGTGCCACTAACCGGATCAAATGCCGGGCGCAGCGTTGATAGCGCTTCGACCGTGGTTTCCGGGCGGATCACTTCATCGTAGTTAAACTGCTTCAACACGCCGTCTGCATCATGACCACCGGTCGGGATAATCTCCGTTTTGAATGCGCCAGACTGCGTGGCGGCCCAGGCGCGGGCGTGAGAACGCGCGGCGAACTGGTCCTGCATTTCCCGGCTAATACCGTGCAGGCGGGAGAGCATTTCCGCCGTTAGCCCCATCATCCCTGCCGCTTTGGCGACGTTGCGGCTCAGGCCCGGGTGAAAATCGACGCCGTGGCTCATCGGCACGTGCCCCATATGCTCCACGCCGCCCACCAGACAAACCTGCGCATCGCCGGTCATGATCATTCGCGCTGCATCGTGTAACGCCTGCATCGAGGAACCACACAGACGGTTGACGGTGACCGCCGGTACCGAATGGGGAATTTCTGCCAGCAGCGCGGCGTTACGGGCAATATTGAAGCCTTGCTCCAGCGTTTGTTGTACGCAGCCCCAGTAAATATCATCGAGGGCCGCCGCTGTAAGCGACGGATTACGCGCCAGCAGGCTACGCATTAAGTGGGCGGAGAGATCTTCTGCCCGCACGTTGCGAAACGCGCCGCCCTTCGAACGGCCCATCGGGGTGCGAATAGCATCGACAATGACAACCTGTTCCATTGTGACTCCTTAAGCCGTTTTCAGAGAACCAACCGGACGGGCTGGTTCAACCGGGGGATAATACGGTTCGTTATGGCGCGCTTTATTACGCAGCCCTTCCGGCACCTCATACAGCGGGCCGAGGTGCTGATACTGCTGGGCCATATCGAGATACTTCGCGCTGCCCTGTGTATCCAGCCAGCGGAATGCGCCGCCGTGGAACGGAGGGAAGCCCAGGCCGTAGACCAGCGCCATATCGGCTTCCGCCGGGCTGGCGATAATGCCTTCTTCCAGACAGCGAACCACTTCGTTAATCATCGGGATCATCATACGGGCGATTATCTCGTCGTCGCTAAAGTCTCGTTTCGGCTGGCTGACGCTTGCCAGCAGGTCATCCACCGCGGCATCTTCTTCTTTCTTCGGCTTACCCTTGCTGTCTTCTTTATAGCGCCAGAAGCCCAGACCGTTTTTTTGCCCAAAACGGCTGGCGTCAAACAATGCGTCGATCGCGTCGCGATACTCTTTCTGCATCCGTTGCGGGAAGCCTGCCGCCATTACCGCCTGCGCGTGATGCGCGGTATCAATGCCGACAACATCCAGCAAATAGGCCGGGCCCATCGGCCAGCCGAACTGTTTTTCCATCACTTTATCGACTTTGCGGAAATCCGCGCCGTCGCGCAGCAGTTGACTGAAACCGGCGAAATAGGGGAACAGCACGCGGTTAACAAAGAAGCCGGGGCAGTCGTTGACTACAATCGGCGTCTTGCCCATTTTGCTTGCCCAGGCGACGACTTTGGCAATAGTTTCGTCTGAACTCTTCTCGCCGCGAATGATTTCAACCAGCGGCATCCGGTGTACCGGGTTAAAGAAGTGCATACCGCAAAAGTTTTCCGGACGTTCCAGGGCGCTTGCCAGTTCGCCAATCGGGATGGTGGAGGTATTTGAGGCCAGCACGGTTTCCGGGCGCACTTTCTGCTCGGTTTCCGCCAGTACCGCTTTTTTGACTTTCGGATTTTCGACTACCGCTTCGACAACAACATCTACGCGATCGAAACCGGCATAATCGAGAGTCGGGTGGATGGTCGAAATGACGCTCGCCAGCTTCAGACCGTCGATCTTGCCGCGCTCCAGCTGTTTGTTCAGTAGCTTGGCCGCTTCGGTCATGCCGAGGTTCAACGATTTATCGTTGATATCTTTCATGATGACCGGTACGCCTTTCCAGGCCGACTGGTAAGCGATACCGCCGCCCATAATGCCCGCGCCCAGTACGGCTGCCTGTTTCGGCGTCTCAATATCTTTGGTCAGCTTTTTGGCTTTACCTTTTACATATTGATCGTTGAGGAAGATACCGACCAGCGCACGAGCCTCATTGGTATGCGCCAGCGGAACAAAGCTTTTATTTTCCAGATTCAGCGCTTCTTCACGACCAAAACGCGCGGCGGCTTCAATGGTTTTCACTGCGGTCATCGGCGCCGGATAATGTTTACCGGCCGTTTGTGCGACCATGCCTTTAGCGATGGTAAAGCTCATCGCTGCTTCAATTTTGCTGAGTTTCAACGGCTCCAGCTTCGGCTGACGTTTGGCCTTCCAGTCGAGGTCGCCGTTAATCGCCTGACGTAATACCGCTATCGCGCCTTCAATTAGCTTCTCTTGTTTGACCACGCCGTCCACAAGGCCGATTTTCAGCGCGTGTTCAGCACCGACATCCTTACCTGCCGCGATAATCTCCAGCGCGCTGTCTGCGCCCAGCATACGCGGCAGACGAACGGAGCCGCCGAAACCCGGCATGATGCCCAGTTTAGTTTCCGGCAGGCCGATACGGAGGTCTGGCGTCGCCAGACGGTAATCGGTGGCCAGCACGCATTCGCACCCGCCGCCCAGCGCATAGCCGTTTACGGCGGCAAGGGTCGGTACGGGTAAATCTTCCAGACGGTTAAAGACGCTGTTAGCGAAATGCAGCCATTGGCTTAACTGCTCTTCGGGGACGAGGAACAGTGAAAGAAATTCGGTGATGTCCGCGCCGACAATAAAGGCCGCTTTATTAGAGCGCAGCAGCAGCCCTTTTAAATCGTGTTGCTTTTCCAACACCTCAAGCGCCTGGCCAAGGCTGGCGACGGTTGCGGTGTCGAGTTTATTGACCGAGCCTGGAGCATCGAACACCAGTTCGGCGATGCCATCTTCCAGCCAGTCGAGGTACAGGGTGTCGCCTTTATAAAGCATGTCAGTCTCCTGAATCCACAAGGTGATCTGGTCGTACCAGATGAAGCGAAGTGTGTATTTTGTGTTAAAAAAATGCAAATAAATGATTAAAGAAATGCCGATGTGATCACGCTCGGCAGAGATCACGCTCTCGTGGGGCGATGTGCTAAGATGCGGAAACTTGAGGTCAAAAAAACAGAAGGGTAAAAAATGGAATCACTGGCCGCGCTCTATAAAAATCATATTGTTACCTTACAAGAACGGACGCGCGATGTTCTGGCGCGCTTTAAGCTGGATGCGTTACTTATTCATTCCGGCGAGCTTTTCAACGTCTTTCTCGACGATCACCCTTATCCGTTTAAGGTCAATCCGCAGTTTAAAGCCTGGGTGCCGGTAACTCAGGTTCCAAATTGCTGGCTGTTGGTCGATGGCGTCAACAAACCCAAATTGTGGTTTTATCTGCCGGTCGATTACTGGCATAACGTTGAACCGCTGCCAACGTCCTTCTGGACAGAAGAAGTCGAGGTCGTCGCCTTACCGAAAGCGGATGGCATCGGCAGCCAACTGCCTGCCGCGCGTGGCAATATCGGCTATATCGGCCCGGTTCCTGAGCGCGCGCTACAATTGGATATCGCCGCCAGCAACATCAACCCGAAAGGTGTTATCGACTATCTGCATTACTACCGCGCCTATAAAACGGATTATGAACTGGCCTGTATGCGCGAAGCGCAGAAAATGGCGGTGAGCGGTCATCGTGCGGCGGAAGAGGCCTTCCGTTCCGGCATGAGCGAGTTCGACATCAACCTGGCGTACCTGACCGCCACGGGACATCGCGATACCGATGTTCCATACAGCAACATTGTGGCGCTGAACGAACATGCCGCCGTGCTGCATTACACGAAACTGGATCATCAGGCACCGTCTGAAATGCGCAGTTTCCTGCTGGATGCGGGCGCGGAATACAACGGCTACGCGGCGGATCTGACGCGAACCTGGTCGGCGAAAAGTGATAACGACTACGCCCACCTGGTGAAAGATGTTAACGACGAACAGTTGGCGCTGATCGTTACCATGAAGGCGGGCGTCAGCTATGTGGATTATCATATTCAGTTCCATCAGCGCATCGCGAAGCTGCTGCGTAAACATCAAATCATTACCGACATGAGTGAAGAGACGATGGTGGAAAATGATCTCACCGGGCCGTTTATGCCGCACGGTATTGGTCATCCGTTGGGTCTGCAGGTACACGATGTGGCCGGGTTTATGCAGGATGATTCCGGTACGCATCTCGCCGCGCCGTCCAAATACCCGTATCTGCGCTGCACGCGTGTGTTACAGCCGCGAATGGTGTTGACCATCGAACCGGGGATTTACTTCATCGAATCGCTGTTAGCGCCGTGGCGCGAAGGGCCGTTCAGCAAGCACTTCAACTGGCAGAAAATTGAAGCGCTCAAGCCTTTCGGCGGTATTCGCATTGAAGATAACGTGGTCATCCACGAAAACGGCGTGGAAAACATGACGCGGGATTTAAAACTGGCGTAATGGACAGTTGGTTAATCCCTGCAGCGCCGGTCACCGTTGTTGAAGAGATCAAAAAAAGCCGCTTTATTACGCTATTGGCGCATACCGATGGCGTAGACGCGGCGAAAGCGTTTGTTGAGTCAGTCAGAGCTGAGCACCCTGATGCGCGCCACCATTGTGTGGCGTGGGTGGCGGGTGCGCCGGACGACTCACAGCAACTGGGCTTTTCAGACGACGGCGAACCGGCGGGAACGGCAGGCAAGCCGATGCTTGCGCAATTGATGGGCAGCGGCGTCGGTGAGATTACTGCCGTCGTCGTGCGCTACTATGGTGGTATTCTGCTGGGTATGGGCGGGCTGGTAAAAGCCTATGGCGGCGGTGTGAATCAGGCATTACGTCAGCTTGCCACACAACGCAAGACGCCATTAACCGAATATACTTTGCAGTGTGAGTACGGTCAGTTGGCCGGAATCGAAGCATTATTAGGACAGTTTGCCGGGAAGATCGTTTCCAGCGATTATCAAGCGTCTGTTCGGCTCAGGGTGGCGCTTCCTTTTGCTCATGTGAATGCATTTTCCACAAAACTGGCGGATTTTAGCCGTGGTTCATTGCAATTGTTAGCGATTGAAGAATAATCCCCACCTCATTTTTAAGAATAAAGGAAGCGGCAGAGATGCATTTTCGCGCCATTACCCGAATCGTTGGACTACTGGTTATCTTATTTTCGGGGACAATGATTCTCCCGGGACTGGTAGCGCTAATATATCGTGATGGCGCAGGAAGAGCGTTCACGCAGACCTTTTTTGTCGCGCTGGCGATCGGTTCCATACTGTGGTGGCCAAATCGTAGGGAAAAGGGCGAGCTGAAATCCCGCGAAGGATTTCTTATCGTGGTGCTGTTCTGGACCGTGCTGGGCAGCGTGGGTGCGCTACCGTTTATTTTCTCGGAAAGCCCAAACCTCACCATTACAGATGCTTTTTTTGAATCGTTCTCCGGGTTAACCACCACGGGCGCCACTACGCTGGTGGGGCTGGATTCATTACCGCACGCCATTCTCTTTTATCGTCAGATGCTGCAATGGTTTGGCGGTATGGGGATCATTGTGCTGGCGGTGGCGATTCTCCCTATCCTCGGCGTCGGGGGGATGCAGCTCTATCGGGCAGAAATGCCGGGGCCGCTCAAAGATAACAAAATGCGCCCGCGTATTGCCGAGACGGCGAAAACGCTGTGGCTTATCTATGTCTTGCTAACGGTAGCCTGCGCGCTGGCGCTATGGTTTGCAGGGATGCCCGCGTTTGACGCTATCGGACACAGCTTCTCCACTATCGCTATCGGCGGCTTCTCAACGCATGACGCCAGCGTAGGCTATTTTGATAGTCCCACTATTAATACCATCATCGCTATTTTCCTGCTGATCTCCGGTTGTAACTATGGCCTGCATTTCTCTTTACTAAGCGGGCGTAGCCTGAAAGTATACTGGCGCGATCCGGAATTCCGCATGTTCATCGGCGTACAGTTGACGCTGGTGGTGATCTGCACGTTGGTACTGTGGTTCCATAATATCTACGACTCGGCGCTGACAACGCTAAATCAGGCATTCTTCCAGGTTGTGTCGATGGCGACAACGGCAGGGTTTACCACGGACAGCATTGCGCGCTGGCCGCTGTTTTTGCCTGTCTTGCTGCTATGTTCCGCGTTTATTGGCGGTTGCGCCGGGTCAACGGGCGGGGGGTTAAAGGTCATCCGTATTCTGTTGTTATTTAAACAGGGGAACCGCGAACTCAAACGTCTGGTGCATCCGAATGCCGTTTACAGTATTAAGCTGGGGAACCGGGCGCTGCCAGAACGTATTCTGGAAGCCGTCTGGGGATTCTTTTCTGCCTACGCGCTGGTATTTATCGTCAGTATGCTGGCCATTATCGCTACAGGCGTAGATGATTTCTCGGCTTTCGCCTCGGTAGTGGCTACGCTTAATAACCTGGGACCGGGGCTGGGGGTGGTTGCTGATAACTTCGCCAGTATGAATCCGGTTGCGAAATGGATACTCATCGCCAACATGCTATTTGGTCGTCTGGAAGTATTCACTTTGCTGGTACTTTTTACCCCGACTTTCTGGCGTGAATAATGGAGTAACACGTGAAAACATTGATTCTTTTCTCTACCCGGGACGGACAAACGCGCGAAATTGCCTCTTATCTGGCTTCTGAACTCAAAGAGATGGGGATCTGGGCCGATGTCGTTAATCTGCATCGCGCAGAAGAGCCTGACTGGGATAGCTATGATCGCGTAGTGATTGGCGCGTCTATTCGTTATGGTCATTACCACAGCGCCTTTCAGGAGTTTGTTAAGAAATATGCCACGCGGTTGAACGGAATGCCGAGCGCCTTTTATTCCGTTAACCTGGTGGCGCGTAAAGCTGAAAAACGGACGCCGCAGACTAACAGCTACGCGCGTAAGTTTTTAATGAGTTCTCCGTGGCGACCTGACTACTGTGCCGTCATTGCAGGCGCGCTTCGCTATCCCCGCTATCGCTGGTATGACCGTCTGATGATCAAGCTTATTATGAAGATGTCGGGCGGCGAAACGGATACCAGTAAAGAAGTGGTGTACACCGACTGGGAGCAAGTTGCGCACTTTGCCCGTGAAATAGCCCATTTAACCAACAAATCGTCGGCAAAATAAACGCAAAGAATAAAAAGTGCGCACTCAGAAAATTATTTTAAATTTCCTCTTGTCAGGCAGAAATAACTCCCTATAATGCGCCACCACTGACA
>NZ_JBKFPH010000020.1:0-81074 GCF_046567715.1 Salmonella sp. 741265116_PST
AGCACAACCAGTAGATCACAAAACTCTATGCCCGTCCTTTTTTACCCGCCCATTACTGGGGATTCCTCAGCGCCGGGGCGGGGTTTTTCTTCAACTTCCAGGCGATTACGCGCGAACGAAGTCGATGTGAGTCAGCTTCGGTTTGTAAGCGTGACGCTGTACAGCCTGAGCTTTAACTTTAACTTCTTTACCGTCAACAACGAGGGTCAGAACTTCGCTGTAGAATTCAGCTTTAGCTTGCATGTTCATAACTGCATCGTGATCCAGTTCGATAGCAATCGGGGCTTCTACACCACCGTAGATGATTGCCGGGAACTTGTTAGCGGCACGCAGGCGGCGGCTCGCACCCTTACCCTGCTCTTTACGTACTTCAGCGTTGATAGTAAACATTTAAATCTCTCTTTAATAATTCCTGCTACAGGCGACCCAGCAACAGGTAAGTGATCTGCTTTGCGTATGCAAAAGCGGGCGAGATTCTATACTCAAACGGCTGGTACATCAATCAAAAGTACGATTAACCGCGTAATTCATGTGCCCGACGAAAGCGTCCTTCATAATCGAAGACCTTTTCACGGACCTGCCAGTACTGGCCTTTCATCCGCGCGATCACAAAATCGGGATGCCGCAACAGCGCCTGCTGCGCGACAATATCCGCCGCCGTGATCCAGCGTAAAGGAACGCCGGGCGTGCGGGTATGCGGGCGAATAAATAGCTGTTCAAAAGCGGTACGCTGGGCGGGCGTGTGCAAGCGGAAGCGCTCACTGACATCCGCGCCGTCCTCGTCATAGTAAGTGATTTTCAGCCATTCGCCTTTCTCATCCTGCCCATGCTGCATCGTCATTCCGCTACAGCGCAGGACTAACGCATCCTTGAGCCTGAGCGCCGCTTTTAACATATCGTCCGGGTCGACCAGAATGGCGTCACATTCCCGGCAGCGTCGGGCGGCAATATCGTTTTCGGCATTACACTGCGGGCAGTTTTTGAAGCGAAAGCGAAAATCGCACTGCTCGCGATGGCCGTCGTCATCCTCAAACCAGCCCTGGCAGCGACGGCCAAAGTGTTCAATCAGCGTGCCGTCGGCAGTGGTTTTCCCCCAGAAGGTGTTGGCAAAGCCGCAGGCCGGGCAAAATACCTGGACAGGGACGTTATCGCTTTTTCCCTTCGGGCTACCGACCTCCGGGGCATACAGGTCGTGCGGGTTGCCTGCGTAATCAAGAATCAGGCAATCGGTCTTTCCCGGCGCAAGGCGCAGACCACGCCCGACAATTTGTTGGTAAAGACTAACTGACTCCGTGGGACGTAGAATCGCGATGAGATCAACGTGTGGGGCGTCAAAGCCGGTGGTCAGCACCGAGACGTTAACCAGATAGCGAAAACGCTGCGCCTTGAAATTATCAATCAGCGCGTCGCGCTCGGGCCCTGGCGTATCGCCGGTAATCAGCGCCGCGTCGTCCGCCGGAAGCAGACCGACAATCTCTTTCGCATGTTCGACCGTGGCGGCGAAAATCATCACGCCTTTGCGCGTTTGCGCAAATTCCATAATCTGGCTGATGATGTGCGGCGTAATCCGCTGCTGCTTTTTCAGCTCGCGGTTCAGATCGGCTTCGCTGAACAGCCCATTGCTTTGGGCCTGCAGGCGGCTGAAATCGTATTGGACCACTGGCATATCAAGCCGCTCAGGCGGCGTCAGATAGCCGTGTTTAATCATATAGCGCAGCGGCAGTTCATAAATACAGTCGCGAAACAGAGCGTTGTCGTTGCCGCGCACCATACCGTGATAATGAAATTGATAAATCCAGCCTTTTCCGAGGCGGAAGGGCGTGGCGGTGAGCCCAAGCAGACGTAAGTGAGGATTAACTTTACTCAGGTGAGTGAGGATTTGCTGATACTGACTATCTTCATCGTCACCGATGCGGTGGCATTCATCGACAATCAACAGCGAAAACTCCTCCTGGAAGGCGTCAAGATTACGCGCCACCGACTGTACGCTGCCGAACACGACTTTGCCCTGACTCTCTTTACGTTTGAGTCCGGCGGCGAAAATATCCGCTTCCAGCCCCAGCGCGCAATATTTGGCGTGGTTCTGCGCGACCAGCTCTTTCACATGCGCCAGCACCAGTACCCGTCCGCGGGCGACGCGCGCCAGTTCGGCGATCACCAGGCTTTTACCTGCGCCGGTCGGCAGAACAATCACGGCGGGCGTACGGTGGCGGCGAAAGTGGCTGAGCGTGGCGTCTACGGCTTCTTGCTGGTAGGGGCGGAGTGTAAAAATCATGGTCTCACTACGTTAAACGGTTCCGGGAATAGTATGCCATGAATCATTTCCCTTGAGGGATATAGTTAGCCCGCTATACTGAGCGGATAGCAATTCCCTTTTTTCGGGTAGAATGCCCGATTTCCGTATTATTACAGGCTAAATCACACACATGCGACTTGATAAATTTATCGCTCAGCAGCTTGGCGTCAGCCGCGCTATTGCCGGGCGTGAAATTCGTGGTAACCGCGTTACCGTCGATGGCGACATCATTAAAAATGCGGCCTTCAAACTGCTCCCGGAACATGCGGTTGCGTATGACGGCAATCCCTTAGCGCAGCAACACGGGCCACGCTATTTTATGCTTAACAAGCCGCAGGGATACGTTTGTTCAACCGATGATCCCGATCATCCAACGGTACTGTATTTCCTGGATGAGCCGGTGGCGTATAAGCTGCATGCCGCAGGACGTCTGGATATCGATACTACCGGTCTGGTGTTAATGACAGATGACGGTCAGTGGTCGCACCGCATTACGTCGCCGCGCCATCACTGTGAAAAAACCTATCTGGTGACCCTGGAGTCGCCGGTGGCCGACGATACGGCAGCGCAATTTGCGAAAGGCGTGCAGTTGCATAATGAAAAAGATCTCACTAAACCCGCTACGCTGGAGGTGATAACGCCTGTGCAGGTCCGTTTGACCATCAGCGAAGGCCGTTATCATCAGGTGAAGCGGATGTTTGCCGCAGTAGGCAATCGCGTTGTGGAACTGCACCGCGAACGGATTGGCGCCATTACGCTGGATGAGAATCTGGCTCCCGGCGAGTACCGCCCGTTGACTGAAGAAGAAATCGCCAGCGTCGGCTAACTATCTCGTTAAATTCAGGAGTTCGATGTGACCACCCGGCAGCACTCTTCCTTTGCCATTGTCTTTATCCTTGGCCTGTTGGCCATGTTAATGCCGCTGTCGATTGATATGTATCTTCCAGCGCTGCCGGTGATTTCTGCGCAATTCGGCGTGCCTGCCGGTAGCGCGCAGATGACGCTCAGCACCTATATTCTGGGGTTTGCGCTGGGGCAGCTTATCTATGGACCGATGGCGGATAGCCTCGGGCGTAAGCCGGTCATCCTGGGCGGGACGCTGGTATTTGCCGCTGCGGCGGTCGCCTGTGCGTTGGCGCAGACTATCGATCAACTGATCGTGATGCGTTTTTTCCACGGTTTAGCGGCCGCGGCGGCAAGCGTCGTCATCAATGCGCTGATGCGGGATATTTATCCAAAGGAAGAGTTTTCGCGCATGATGTCATTTGTCATGCTGGTCACTACGATAGCGCCGTTAATGGCGCCCATTGTCGGCGGCTGGGTGTTGGTATGGTTAAGCTGGCACTATATCTTCTGGATACTGGCCATTGCGGCGATTCTGGCGTCAGTCATGATCTTTGCTTTGATTAAAGAGACGCTGCCTGTTGAGCGGCGTCAGCCTTTTCATATTCGTACCACAATAGGTAACTTTGCCGCGTTGTTTCGCCACAAACGCGTACTGAGCTATATGCTGGCGAGCGGGTTTAGTTTTGCCGGTATGTTCTCTTTTTTGAGCGCGGGGCCGTTTGTCTATATCGAAATTAATCATGTTCCGCCGCAGGATTTCGGCTACTACTTCGCGTTGAACATCGTATTTCTGTTTGTGATGACGATTATCAACAGCCGTTTTGTCAGACGGGTAGGGGCGCTAAACATGTTTCGGGCCGGGCTATGGATTCAGTTTGCGATGGCGGTGTGGATGGTTTTCAGCGCGCTGATGGGCATTGGATTCTGGGCGCTGGTGGTCGGCGTTGCGGCGTTTGTCGGCTGTGTGTCGATGGTTTCGTCCAATGCGATGGCGGTCATTTTGGATGAGTTTCCGCATATGGCCGGAACGGCGTCTTCGTTGGCGGGCACTTTCCGCTTTGGTATTGGCGCTATCGTCGGCGCGTTGCTGTCGCTGGCTACCTTTACCAGTGCGTGGCCGATGATTTGGTCGATTGCGCTTTGCGCCGCCTGTTCCATTCTGTTTTATCTCTACGCCAGCCGTCCCAAAAAACGGTGACGGGCGCGCTGTCCCTCAATGGTGCCGAAGAATGCGCAGGCGGCGTTGGGGGACGCTATCCGCTACACGATGGCAAAGCCAAACGACTTTCATAGTTGATGTATATCAATTACCAATTCATCATTTTCCTCCTTTATGTTTATTTTATGTAAAATCCATTTATGTAAAAAGTCACATCATTGTAGTTAAAAAGGTTGAGTTAGATCGCAGAAACGGGTACATATAGCCCGCCGCTATCTCCGCGTCGGTAAAACTATTTTAACTCCCGCTTGCTGTAGAGCCACTGACGGAGAGAAGGGCGTTAGCAATCTGTTTAAGGACGGGTTGTCAATGATGTGTTAATATAAATGTAAGTAAATTGTGAAGTAATTGTGCTTCCGGGGAAAGAAAGTGAATACATTACAGCTCTCAATTGTTCACCGTCTGCCGCAAAACTATCGCTGGTCGGCGGGTTTTGCGGGGTCAAAGGTTGAACCGATTCCGCAAAACGGGCAGAGCACCGAGAATAGTCTGGTGGCGCTTAAACTGTTGAGTCCGGCAGGCGATAGCGCGTGGTCAGTGATGCATAAGCTCAGCCAGGCGCTAAGCGATATTGAAGTTCCTTGCTCCGTGCTGGAATGCGAAGGGGAACCGTGCCTGTTCGTTAATCGTCAGGATGAGTTTGCCGCCACCTGTCGGCTGAAAAATTTCGGCGTGGCGATAGCGGAACCTTTTTCTAACAATAATCCTTTTTAGGCGTCAGCTTAACGCGAGTAGCTGACGCGTATAGGCCTGTTGCGGTGCGGTAAACACGCGCTCGCATTGCCCCTGTTCAACCACCTCCCCCTGCCGCAGCACGATAACCTGATGGCACAGCGCGCGTACTACATGCAGATCGTGGCTAATGAAGATATAGGCCAGACGGTGCTTTTGCTGTAGCGATTTCAGGAGGGCAAGAATCTGAGCCTGAACGGTTTTATCCAGCGATGAGGTCGGTTCATCCAGAATAATAAGCGACGGCTTTAAAATCAGCGCCCTGGCGACGGCGATACGTTGACGCTGGCCGCCGGAAAACTCAGCGGGGTAACGATGCCGCGTTTCCGGGTCCAGGCCGACTTCCATCATGACCGCTTTCACCTGCTGTTCGCGCTGCGCGCCTGAAAGCGTAGGCTGGTGGACGCGCAGGCCTTCTTCGATAATTTGCAAGACGTTTAAACGCGGGTTTAGCGATGAGTTCGGGTCCTGGAATACGACCTGGATACGGTGGCGAACAGGTAAAAGCTGGCGGCGGTTTAACGTATCCAGCGATTGACCGTCAAATACGATGCGGCCTTCGGAGCGGATAAGCCGTAACAGCGCCAGACCGGTGGTGCTTTTTCCCGATCCTGACTCGCCGACCAGACCCAGCGTTTCGCCTGGATGCAGGGTGAAACTGATATTGTTAACCACCACATTATGATCCACGACGCGCTTCAGAATACCTTTGCGGATCGGGAAGGCGACGCGCAGCCTGTCCACTTCCAGCAACGGCGTCTGCCCGGCGGGGAGCGGAACCGGATCGCCTGTGGGTTCGCTGTTGAGTAGTTTTTGCGTGTACGGATGGGTCGGCGCGGAGAGCAGCGTGTCGGCGCGTTGGTTCTCTACGCACTTGCCGTGTTGCATTACCGCCACTGAATCCGCCAGTTTTTTTACAATGCTGAGGTTATGGGTGATAAACAGCAATCCCATATTGAGCTCGCGCTGGAGTTCCCGCAGTAGAGATAAAATCTGCGCCTGTACGGAGACGTCGAGGGCGGTGGTCGGCTCATCGGCGATCAGTAATTCCGGCCGTGTTAACAGCGCCATGGCTATCATGACGCGCTGGCGTTCGCCGCCGGAAAGCTGATGAGGATAATCGCGCAGACGCTGGCTCGCCTGGCGGATACCGACCCGATCCAGACAACCGATCATCTCCGCCCTTGCCGCCTCCCGACGCATTCCCCGATGGAGCGACAGCACTTCATAGAGCTGTTTTTCCAGCGTATGCAGCGGGTTAAGTGAAACCATCGGTTCCTGAAAAATCATGGCGATTTTATTGCCGCGTACGCCGCGTAGCGTCTGCTCGCTGGCATGAAGCAATGATTCGCCGTGAAAGCGAATATCGCCGGAGAGGTAGACGGCGGGAGGGGTAGGCAAAAGACGCAGAATGGAAAGCGCCGTCACGCTTTTTCCTGACCCTGACTCGCCGACCAGCGCCAGCGTTTCCCCGGCGTTCACCTGTAACGAAATGGCGTTAACGACAGGGCGCACGTGCTGTTGCTGACGGAAACCTACCGATAAATTTTCAATCGCAAGCAATGGAGATGTCATCTTATACCGCCTTAGCAGGATCAAAGGCGTCGCGTACCGCTTCGCCGATAAAAATCAGCAGCGATAGCAGAATGGCGACAGACAGAAAGGCGGCGATCCCCAGCCAGGGAGCCTGTAAGTTGTTTTTCCCCTGTAAAAGAAGTTCGCCGAGAGAAGGGGAGCCAAGCGGCAGACCAAATCCCAGAAAATCCAGCGACGTCAGGGTGGTGATGGAGCTACATAAAATGAACGGTAAAAATGTCAGGGTAGCGACCATCGCATTAGGCAACATATGGCGCAGGATAATGTCACGATCGCTGACGCCAAGCGCCTGCGCGGCGCGGATATAGTCAAAATTGCGGGTCCGTAAAAACTCGGCGCGCACCACGCCCACCAGACTCATCCAGCCAAACAGTACGGTTATGGCCAGTAGCCACCAGAAGTTAGGCTGCACTACGCTGGAAAGTAAAATAATCAGAAACAGGGTCGGCATCCCTGACCAGACTTCGATGAGACGTTGTCCCCATAAATCGACTTTGCCGCCATAATAGCCCTGTAGCGCGCCCGCCAGTACACCCATGACGCTGGAGCAAATTGTTAACATCAGGCCGAATAAAATAGAAATGCGGGTGCCGTACAGGATGCGGGCGAAAACGTCGCCGCCATTCGCATCGGTGCCCAGCCAGTTTTTCGCCGAAGGCGGGGAGGGGAAAGGCTGCGTGGTGGCAAAATTAATGGTATTGGCACCAAAGCGTACGGGGGCCCACAACACCCAGCCCCGATTCTCAAGCTGCCGTTGTAGCCAGGGGTCCTGATAATCTGCCGTTGTCGCCAGCGGGCCGCCGAAATCGCGCTCGCTGTAATTTTTTACCAGCGGAAAATACCACTGGCCTTCATAGCGCACCAGCAATGGCTTATCGTTAGCAATCAGTTCCGCGCATAAGCTCAGGCTGAACACGACCAGGAAAATCCATAGTGACCAGTAGCCCCGGCGATTATGGCGGAAACGCGCCCAGCGGGCCTGATTGACCGGGCTTAATCGCGGCATTATCGTCCCTCAAAATCAATGCGTGGATCGACCAGCGTATAGCTGATATCGCTCAGGATATTCAGTAATAAGCCAATCAGGGTAAAGATATAAAGCGTGCCGAACATCACCGGATAGTCGCGCGAAACAGTTGCTTCATAACCCAGCAGCCCCAGGCCGTTGAGCGAGAACATGACTTCAATTAGCAGCGAGCCGGTGAAAAACATACTGATAAAAGTGGCGGGAAACCCGGCGATCACCAGCAGCATGGCGTTACGAAAAACATGTTTCCAGAGAATGTTTTTTTCACTCACGCCTTTAGCGCGAGCGGTAACGACATACTGTTTACGCACCTCGTCGAGAAACGAATTTTTCGTCAGCATTGTCAGGGCGGCAAAACCGCCGATGACGGTCGCCAACACCGGTAGCGTAATATGCCACAAATAATCGGTGATTTTCTGGTACCACGGTAACGTGTCAAAGTTGGCGGAGACCAGGCCACGTAGCGGAAAGATATCGTAGTAGCTGCCGCCGGCAAAAAAGACGATTAATAAAATAGCGAACAGAAAGGCGGGGATCGCATAACCAATAATGATAAACGCACTGCTCCACACATCAAAGCGACTGCCGTTATGGACGGCTTTGCGAATCCCCAGCGGGATAGACACCAGATAAATAATCAGCGTGCTCCATAATCCCAGGGTAATGGAGACGGGAAGGCTATCTTTGATCAGCGTTAGTACGGATGCGCTGCGAAACAGACTGTCGCCGAAGTCAAAAGAGAGATAGTCCCGTAGCATCTTGAAATAACGCTCATGCAGCGGTTTGTCGAAGCCGTAGCGATGGGTGATCTCCGCGATCACCTCCGGATCGAGTCCCCGGCCGCCGCGATAATGGCTGTCGCTGATATTGCCGACGCCGGTTTGCGCATGACTGGCGCGAACGCCTTCGCCGCTGGCGCCGGGCAACGCGCCGCCCTGGCCAAATTCAATCGCGGCAATAGCCTGATCGACAGGGCCGCCGGGAGCGATCTGCACGATAAAAAAGTTAATGGTAATAATGGCCCATAGCGTGGGGATCACCAGTAACAGACGGCGGATAAGATAGGCGCCCATTGATTCTTACTACCTCCTGGCTGCCGGTAGTTTGGCGGCTTTGTTGACATCATACCACCAGGTATCTAACCCGATGGTATATACCGGGCGAATCGCCGGATGGGAGAATTTATCCCACCAGGCGAGCCTGTCTTGCGCCATATACCACATCGGCAGCATGTAATAGTTCCAGGTCAGCACGCGATCCAGCGCCCGTCCCAGCGGCACCAGTTTCGCTTTATCACCCTGCGCTGCGATAATTTGCGCGATCAGTTTATCCACCACCGGGCTTTGTACGCCGGGAGCGTTATAACTGGAGTCAATGTATTCCGACGCCCATGAGATTTGTAGATCGGAGCTGGGCCAGGGCATCGCCCGCCATAGCCTCGGCATCATGTCATAGTCGCGGCTGCGCATCCGGTTGGTGAGTTGAGAATTATCAACCTGACGGATAGTCATCGTAATGCCCAGACGCTGAAGATTATGCTGGAAGGGCAGGACCCACTGGCTATTACTGCTGGCAGGAAGGAGAAGTTCAAACGTCAGAGGCTTACCGGTGACGCTATTGACCCGTTGCTGTCCGTTGATCACCCATCCGGCCTGCGTCAACAAGGCGTCAGCTTTAAGAAGATTTTCGCGATCGTAGCCGTCGCCGTTAGAGACCGGCGGCTGATAGATCTGAGTGAAGACTTCAGGAGGAAGATCTTTTTTCATCGGCGCGAGTAATACCAGCTCATTGGCGTCAGGGTAATTTCTGGCGGCGTACTCGGTATTCTGGAAGTAACTGTTGGTTCGGCTCCAGGCATTATAGAACAGCGCTTTATTCATCCACTCAAAATCGAAGGCCAGGGTGACGGCTTCACGTACCCGCCGGTCTTTAAATACCGGGCGCTGAATGTTAAAGGCCAGCCAGCGTGTGTCCTGCGCCGACTCGTTTTTCTGCTCTTCTTTAATGATGTAATGATTATCGAAATTTTTACCGATGTAGCGCGTTGCCCAGTTTTTAGCGTCGTTTTCCAGCCGTAGATCAAATGCGCCCGCTTTAAACGCCTCGAAAGCGACATTGTCATCAAGGTAGTAATCGTAGCGGATAGTGTCGAGGTTAAAACGTCCACGATTGACCGGCAGATTAGCCGCCCAGTAGTTTTTGACGCGTGAATAGACAATGTACTGGCCCATTTTCCACTGAGTAATCCGGTATGGCCCGCTGGCTAAGGGCGGCGTTGAAAGCGGATCGCTGAGTTTGTGATTTTTCCAGAATTTTTCGGGCATGATCGGTAGTGAAAACAGGCTAAGCATGTCTTCTTTACCAGGCTTCGCCAGTTCAATTCGCACGGTTAAAGGCGCAATCGCCTTCACGGTAGTACCTTTATAGACCAGACGGAATTGCGGTACGCCTTCGGTCATAAACTTATGAAAGGTAAAGGCCACATCGCGGGCGGTAATGGGCGTGCCATCGTGAAAACGAGCGCGGGGATTAATCGAGATTTCCACCCAGGAATAATCGGCGGCATAGCGGGCATGGTCGGCAATCAGCGGGTAATAGCTTCCGGGTTCATCATCCGAGGTGGTAAAGAGCGTATCGTAAAGGGCTTCGGTACGTACGCCGGGATTGCCGCGCAGTGAATAGCGATTGAAATTATCGAACGTACCAATGGCGGAAAGCGTCATCTGACCGCCTTTCGGCGCAGCAGGATTCACATAATCAAAGTGATCAAAGTTAAAAGCATACTTAGGTTCGCCGAGTACGGCGAAAGCGTAGCTTTCTTTGATTTCCTGGGCCTGGGCGCCAGCGCTAACCAGTGCGACAAGCAGAAGCATTACGCGCGCAATCATCTGAAGGCGGTTTCCTTATCGTATTGCCCGCTGCAAACCGGCAGGCGTTTCGCTGAATAATAAGTGACGTTGCGTCTGATGTGAATCCGTTAAAACCGTAAGGGGACTACCATTCAGGCACAGAAGGCGCCGACATCCACAGCACGAAATCTTTAAGGGGTAAAGGACGGCTAATCCAGTACCCCTGCAAGTAATTAACACCGTGATCGCGTAGCCAACGGGCCTGCTCCGGCGTTTCAACGCCCTCGGCCACCGTCAGCATATTCAGGCGTCTGGAGAGCGTCAGCACGGTATCCAGAACCGGCGACGTGACGGTTTCCGTGCCGATCGCCTGGATAAAGCCGCGATCGATTTTCAGATAATCTAAAGTAAATCGCTCCAGATAAATCAGGGCGCTATGGCCTGTACCGAAATCATCTATAGCGATTTCAAACCCGGCGGAATGCAGCCATTCGAACAGTTTGGCCGCTTCATACTGCTGAAGCATATCGCGTTCAGTGATTTCCAGCACGATATGAAAATGGTGCGCGGGCAGGGCGTCCCTGAGCCGGTGCATATCCTCTTTAAAACTGTCGCTGTGCAGATGTTCCGGCGCGATGTTAATGCCAAATTTGGCACCGACGGGCATCACCTTCTGTAGCGTGGGCGCGTCGCGGGCGATCAGCTCGAACAGATGCTGCGTTAACGGTACGATAAGTTGCTGCGCTTCGGCATAGTGGATAAAGGCATCCGGCGGAATCTCGCCTGCCGTAGGGTGACGCCAGCGCAGTAAGACTTCAAGCCCGGTGACGCTCAGCGTACGAGTATCGACGACGGGCTGATAAACCACATAAAACTGCTCGTGTTTGATCGCCATTAAAATCTCTTTGCCCGGTCGCGTCCGGAGGGCATAGATAAAGTAACAGATAAACCCCGCTACGATGCCGCTAATGCAGCCCAGCATCAACGCATACCACAAGTCATTGTAGGTCCAGCTATCGGCATAAAGCTGTATTTTAAGCGGCAGGCTGTTGATAGTTGCCTGTCGTGATGGCGTGCCCGGCAGCTCCGCGACGGTCAGCAGACGCGAAGAAAAGGTCGACAGCGCGGTATTGCCGACAATCAGCGCGATGCCGTTAAAATCGTCCTGGCGCGTGGTATAGAGTAAGTAGGGCGTCAGGTTAATATTCAGCGATGTGAATACGCCGCTGTCATTTAATAATGGGTTCCGATACCAAATCACCATTGTCGGTTTGTTGGGCATCATTGGCGTGCCGGGCAGAATCGCCATAGCAACGTCTTTGCGGATATCTATATCCGGTACCAGTTGCTGAAGCGGCATATTCATGGCGCCAGTGGCGGAAGAGCAGAACACTTTTTTATCTTTAATTAATAAGAAGGCGCGGACATTAAGGCTAAAAGCGGCTCTTGAGGTGAGTTCTGCGCCAACCTGCTGACAGGTGTTGATCGTCAACGGCTGAAGAATATCGGTGGTGGCTTTCAGGTCGGCGAAATAGCTGACCAGGTAATGTTGTACATCAGAAAGGAGCGTATTGTATTTAACATCCCGTTTATGCCATGACAGGAAAAATTGCAGGCTACCAATAAGTAATGCTGCCGCCATCCCCGTAATGATACAGGTAAGCAGGATTTTCCGACCGGAAGAGGAGTCGCGTGTAAGCATAATTCCTGGTGTGACCTGAAAAGGCGGATGCCGGTTAAACTGGTTGATTTATAAGACTATAGCCTGGAATACCCCGGATAGTCATGCTTTTCTGTGATGCACAGGAAAGCGTATTGTCGCAGTAACCGTTGGGGGAAACGACCTGAATGTCTGATAGCGCTATGTTTATCAGGTCTACGTTCGTGTGTTGTAGGCTGGATAAGAGGCGACACGTCGCCATTCGGCACATTGCCGCCTGACGGCTATTCTGTCAGGCCGGATACGCTATTTGGCAAAACGGGTTCAGAAGGGATAATAAGCAAAAGCACTGCCGAAGCAGTGCTTTTTATGTCGTCTCATCAAGTAAGCCAAGGGAGGTGCTGCCTGATGAAGATTAACTGCGGCTCAGAACTCGACGCGCTTCATTGTAGCGTTTTTTCCAGTACGGTTCGTTCATACTGGAGATAATGACGCCACTACTGGTAGACGCATGGACAAACTGGTTATTGCCGATATAAATACCGACATGACGACCAGTGGAACCGGCGCGGAACAGAACCAGATCGCCCGTACGCAGGTTATTGCGTGAAACCGCTTTGCCCATTTCCTGCTGTTCATAGGTTGAACGCGGAAGCTCTAAACCAAACTGTTCACGGAAAGTGCGCTGTACAAAGCTGGAACAGTCGACGCCTTTCTTAGTGCTGCCGCCCAGGCGGTAACGCACGCCTTTCCAGTCAGCATACTGATCCATAATCCGCGACTTAACGTCGAGGTTACGCACCATATTTTCAAATTCATCCTGAGAGGCTTGCAGTGAAGAGCTATCGCTATTGCCCACAGCATGCGTCTCAGAATGCATATTCTTTGCGGTATTGGTGGTTGTGCTACAAGCAGAAAGCAGAACCGCAACTGCAATCGCAGGAATCCCGCGCAAGATATATCTCAAAATCGGTTGAGATTTGACCATGTTGTTTGTTTTCCCTTGAAGTCCTTAACGATAAATATCGTTATAAAAATGCCAAACGTGATGAGACTAATCACCTGCACAGCTTGAGACAATTCTTTGAGCACAAATCTGTGGCGGAACGCACAAATTTATTCGCAATGAGAATAATTATCTGGCGAGGCAAAACGAGTTTGAGATTACCCGATTGTTGTTGTCATTGCGAGCGATTTCGCGTGATTTTTTATAAGAATTTATGATACGAAAAGTGAACTATCAGCACGGGTCAAATTAAGCGCAAATCGTTTAAAAATCGGGCAAGCTGTTCATTTTGCAGAGGAATAATATGACCGAAAAATGATGGGTTGGGGGAATATCATCATAAATTACCTTCAACGATGTAAAACTATCGCTGAAGGTAATGTTAATTACATGGGTTATTTGTTTGGAATTTGTTTGTTTCCGCCCGGAAGATAATTCTCAAAAAGCGCTATCGCCCGGTCGCTGAGCGGGGTCATCAGCCACCAGGGGAGGCCAATCAAAATAACCGTGAGCGACCCGACCACAATATCGGTGAACCAGTGAGCGCCAATCATAACGCGCGGAAACGCGAAAACCACAAATATAATAAGGGCGATAATCCCCGCCGTTTTGCCGAAATAACGCAGCATAAAGGCGGAAAATATCAGCAGCATCATACCGTGATCGCCTGGGAAACTGTCTTTTGACGCGTCTTTTGTCGGGATGTGCAGCAACTCGCTGACGCGATAAATATGCTCAAAAGAGAGCGTTGGGCTGGCGCGCTTGACGGGGATCAGCGCCTGACCGAGTTGGTTAAGCACCACCGCTGTTAGCAGCATGACCAATCCGATTATCACAATGCGCCGCCGGCCCGATGCGTTTTCTTTTAGCCAGAAACTGAGCATCAGTCCCCCCATCGCCAGCAGCGAACAGCCGTCAAACGCCCGATTATTGGTAATAGCGACCCACCAGAGGAACGCGTGGCTTTCCACCAGTTTCTGGTTAAAGAAGTGGAATATGCCGGAATCAATGGTGAACCAGAAGCCGTGATTGACGGGAAGATACCATGACAAAAACAGCGCCAGACCGGCGGCATTAAGCAGAATTATCAAGGAATAGCGGGTTTTCATCGTTATTTCGCCATAGTTTTTAAACGGTGGCAACCTTACGCGTGCGTCGCTAAACGAAGCTTCAACAAGGCCGTCTGTAACGTATTCCAGTCGGTTTCTGTGTTTGAGATAAGTTCAACCCGGCTATCCGGCGGCGCGACACTCTGTGTTTCGATGTGCAGGTCATCGCCCTGGCGATTGATGCGTACCAGCCCCTCTTGTATGCGCATAACGCCTTTCACCCGGCCCACCGGCGCCAGACGAGCCCATTCGAGGAGGCCAATGGTGTCAAACACGGTATCGGCATCGAAAATCCAGCCGCAGGCCTGATGACCCTGTCCGCTATTGAGGCTGCGTCGCCAGCGCTGCTGGGCGGGCAGATTTAGCGCGGCGAGTCCTTTTTTACTGGCATGAGTGTGAGAGTGCGCGGCGCTGGCCGGCAGTTCCGCCAGATTTTGTCGTGGTAAATCCAGAAGCTTACCGTCTATCTGTCCATGTTCGGCATGAATCAGTTGACGATCGCCACCGTACTGTCGCCACCACTGTTGCAGGGCGGCATCGCTCTGCGCCGTGGCGCGATCGGTTTTATTGGCGATGATAATATCGGCTGAGGCGAGCTGATCGCGGAAATTTTCATTGGCGACGCTCTGTTGGTCCAGTAGCAGACGAGGGTCCAGGATGCAGAGCGTAGCGCGTAAATCAATCCACGGCTCATAAACTGGCGCAGTTAATAAATCCAGAATCTGTTTTGGGTGCCCCAGTCCGGTTGGTTCAATCAGCAACCGGTCAGGTTTGCCCTGGCGTAGCAGCGTGTTGAGCCCCACCTGCATAGGCAATCCGTTGACGCAGCACATGCAGCCGCCGGGGATCTCTTTTAGCAGTGCGCCGCTGTCGGCAAGCAGTGCGCCGTCAATACCCACTTCGCCAAATTCATTGACCAGGACGGCCCACTTTTCAGCCGGATCTTTATGGGCTAATAAATGAAGGATAGAGGTGGTTTTTCCGCTACCGAGAAATCCAGTAATAAGATTGGTTTTGGTCACGTCAGCTCCAGAATATTGATACAACATAACAACTTTAATAATCCTGGCGAATAAACGTGAAAAAGAGAAGCGCTGAGTTGACGAAGTTGTGCCTCTGTTATCTTAAGAGCAGGAAATGTTAAATTTTTAACGTTTCTCTTTCCTGGTGCAGAACAGTTAATAAAGAAAAGGGCCAGACTGCGCCCTGGGGCGCAGCCGAAAAATGCGAAACTTAATCCGCGCGCCCCATATAACGGCGCTCTTCGATATGAATGCGGATTTTCTCACCTGCGCTCAGGTATTCGGGAACCTGAATCACCAGACCGGTGCTTAATGTCGCGGGTTTGTTACGTGCGCTGGCGGACGCTCCTTTAATACCCGGCGCGGTTTCGACGATTTCCAGATCCACGGTCTGCGGAAGCTCTAGCGCCAGCAGTTGGCCGTCCCAGGTCAGAACCTGCATATCCGGCATTCCGCCTTCAGGCATAAACAGCAACTCTTCTTCAATCTGATCTTTGGTGAAGGTATACGGCGTATAGTCTTCTTTATCCATGAACACATATTCGTTGCCATCGACATAAGAAAAGTCAACGCCGCGACGGCTCAGGGTGACGGTATCAACGATATCGTCGCCTTTGAAACGTTCTTCCACTTTCAGACCGGTGCGGACATCGGAAAAACGCATTTTATACAGTGTGGCGGCGCCACGGGCGGTAGGTGACTGAATGTCGATATCTTTCACAATCAGCAATTTGCCGTTGTAGTTCAGTACCATACCTTTTTTGATTTCGTTCGCTCTTGGCATCGAGGAGATCCTGTTGTAGAGATTATCTAAAATATCGCGTAAAACTACTCGCGCCGGGCCGTCCAGGCAAGTGGAATTGTCACTTTTGCTGGTGCAAAAAAGGTGATACTGTTCGCCCGCTTTCCGCTCCGCGTTCAACGAGAATACGCGATGGCATGTCGCCCGGAGGGGGAAAGTGTGCTGTGTTGTCCCTTCTGTTTCCAGCCTTGTCTTCGGAATGTCTGAGGGCAGGACTGATCATGATGACGTCCACATTTTAAATCTGGATTTTTCTTTGGACAAATTCTGTTATCTTTCATTTGGTTATAAATAGAGGGCTGAGCATGGACTGTCGTAGCGGTTGTGGCGCTTGCTGTATTGCGCCTTCAATTTCGTCGCCGATACCCGGAATGCCGAATGGCAAGCCGATGAATACCAGATGCGTGCAGCTTTCGGAAGATAACTTGTGCCTTATCTTTGGCTCGCCTTTACGCCCAAAAGTGTGCTCTGGTTTGCAACCGACAGGGGACATGTGTTTAACGACCCGGGAAGAGGCCATTATTTATTTGCTGGAACTCGAGCAGAAAACCTTACCATGAGCTAAGCCGTTTTTGATAAACGTGCAGGGGCTTACGTTATATCCCGAAATAGTCTGCAAAAGCTGCGCCTCAAATTACCTCCTTTTACCATTAAATAGCGTAATACATGCTTCCCTTATTTCGTGGCTTCTGAAGCGGTAGATGTCGCCACTCAACCCCGTTGGTGCCTGAACGTGTACCGAATAAACCGTCACATAAAACAAAAACGATCAATTTTATTTATATGATAGTTTTTATCTATTAAAAAGAGGAATTTTGATCAATTTTAATTATTTATAACGATCGATATCATGAATTTGATAGTTTATATCTATCATTGATGTATTTACCGATCGATATAACCAGTGTGAATGTGTTGTTATTTTCCTTTAAAATACTCGAATTCTTATGTGTGGGTTTTATCTTATGAAGAAATATACGTTCGCAGCCAGGGCGTTTATTTTTACGCTGGTGTTGCTTTTTGTTATTTCAGTATTCGGGTTGACTATTAGCGTTTTAAAAGGGATGTGAAATGCGGGGAGAAAATAGTGAAATTGATTTAGTCGACGTTTCCTTATTCCTTATAAGAAAATGGCTAAGTATCGTGATCGCTACCTTTATTTTTGTCGCCATTGGCTATGTTTTTGTGAGCGTGCAGCATGATACAAAGGTTGTGAGTATGACAATCAAACCTAATCTGGATACGCCTGCTACCTATGCGTTATGTGGCTATACTAATGATATTCAATGTAAAACAACGGTTATCCTTAACCAGTTTAGCCGTTTCTTGCCTGCGAACTATAAAAATAAAATAAGTTTTGACGCGAAAAAACAGCTTGTTCTTTTTAAGGCGCAGGGGAGGGAAGAAAGGGTCAATAATATTATTTCCACCCTGAAAAATAGTGTCGATAAAATGGCAGCATGGTATATCGATGACGGTGACATTAAACGTTATAGCGTGCATAAAAATATGTTACAAACGGAAACATATGCAAAGCTATCATTGTTGTCGGAGGCGGTTAAAAATAATGCTAACATTGAAGTGATAGATGTTGCTGTTACACCAAAATATAAGATGCGGCTGGTGCTGGTCCTTTGCGGGCTGATGGGCGTAATTTTCTCAATAACCGGTCTTTTATGTAGGAGGGCGCTTACAGAATATCGTATTGAGAAAAAGACAATGAATGACCGTGCATGAACATTGCGCAGAGATAAACTCTGCGCTGAAATGTGTCGAAGAGTAAAAGTATCAGGCTTGCAAGTTAAACATCTTTAATACGCGCCAGGCAGAACATGGTGGCGACAATCATGACTAACGCAAACCAGAAGACCGCATGGTAATTCCAGATTTCTGCGGCGATTCCCGCCAACGAACCGGCAATGATCCAGCCGACGCGAATGGTATTGGTATACAGCGTGGTGGCTGAACCCGCCTGGCCTGGCATCAGATCCTGAAAATAGAGCATGCCAATCCCGCCAAGAATGCCGATGTAAATCGCGTTCAGCAACTGCAAGCCGAGCAACGTTGCCGGCGCGTGCGCCAGCAACATACCCGCATAAAAGCACAGTCCGGCGACAACGGCGATGCACATTAACAGGCGTTTTCCCAACCGTTTAGCGAAGTAACCTGCAATCAGCATTGTGGGAATCTCCAGCCCGGCGGCGGTGCCCATCATCACGCCTGCAAGTTTTTCCGGAAGATGCAGCTCATTGATGATAAACAGCGGCATATTAATGATATACAGGCTGTTAGTTCCCCACATTAACGTACAGATGACAAACAACAACAGCGTATCGCGGCGATTACGACGCGGTGCTTCCAGCGTACCGGTTGCCAGCGGCGCATCTTTGCGCATTGACGGTAAAAAGAACCACACCATGACGCCGCAGACGATAAAAGCTACCGCCGCGCTCAAATACATCACCGTAAAGCTAAAACCCATCGCCAGCGCATAGGCCAGCGGCGGCCCAATGACCCAAGCCAATGAGACCTGGGCGCGGAGGATTGAGCTGAACATCACCGCTTCACGACCTGTACGATCGGCATGTTCACGGGCCAGCGCAAACATCTGCGGGTTGGCGGTAGAGCCGAAGCTACTGAGAAAGACGCCGATGAACAGCAAAATAAAGTAGTTGCGGTTCCAGGCAAACAACACGCAGGCCAACATGCCCAGCACGCAACAGAAAACGATCAGTTTTTTGCGATCGCCTTTTTTATCTGAGCGACCCGCCAGAAACTGGCTCACAATAATGCCGATAACCGCGCTGCCGGTAAAAAAGAATCCCACCATGCCGGGGCGGGCGTGAACCTCATCCGTCAGAAAAATACTGAGCGTCGGCGTCTGTAACGCACCGGCAATACCGGTGAGAAAGGCCACGATCAAAAAGGCGGTAGACGTCAGGTCAAACGATTTGGGCGCAGCGGCGGCGGGACTGTTGTGCATGTTTCTATATCAGTGGTGTGAAGAGAGGCGGAGTTTACGCTGCCCGTCAGAAAATAAACAGGCGTCTGAATCAAAATCGACACGAAAAATCAAAATAGCATTCCAGTTTGTTACCAGGGTGTGCTGACGCAAGCTGAAAGAAAAAATTGAAGCCTTTTATGCGTCAGCTATTGAGGGTCTGTTGGAGAAAAAATGTGCTTTACCTCAAAAAATCGCTACAAAACCGGTAACTTTTCTTGCGTGCTGAAGCAGAAAGATCCAGACTTCTTGAAACGTTTCAGCGCGATCTTGTTTTTTAGACCAACCAGATTGGCGCTTTTTTTCTCATAGTGGCTGAATCGTTTCAATTCAGCAGGAGAGGAGACACATGTTCCAGTTATCGGTTCAGGACATCCATCCGGGCGAGCAGGCCGGAAATAAAGAAGAGGCCATTCGGCAAATCGCCGCCGCGTTAGCGCAGGCGGGGAATGTGGCGGGCGGCTATGTTGACGGTATGCTGGCGCGCGAACAGCAAACCTCGACCTTTCTTGGCAATGGTATTGCGATTCCCCATGGCACAACAGACACGCGCGATCAGGTGCTGAAAACCGGCGTCCAGGTTTTTCAATTCCCGCAGGGCGTTACCTGGGGAGAAGGCCAGGTCGCCTACGTGGCGATTGGTATTGCCGCCAGTTCGGACGAACACCTCGGCCTGCTGCGTCAGTTGACGCATGTGCTGAGTGATGACTCCGTGGCTGAACAGCTGAAATCCGCGACAACGGCGGAAGAGCTGCGCGCATTGCTGATGGGCGAGAAGCAAAGTGAACAATTAAAACTTGATAACGAGACGATGACGCTGGATGTCATCGCCAGCTCGCTGGTCACATTGCAGGCGCTAAATGCGGCGCGTCTGAAAGAGGCGGGAGCGGTTGATGCGGCATTCGTCGCAAAAACGATTAACGACAGTCCGATGAATCTGGGACAAGGCATCTGGCTGAACGACAGCGCGGAAGGCAATTTGCGCAGCGCTGTTGCGGTAAGCCGTGCGACACAGGCGTTTGACGTAGAGGGTGAAAAAGCAGCCTTATTAGTCACTGTCGCGATGAACGACGAGCAGCCGATTGCCGTGCTAAAACGCCTCAGCGACCTGTTGCTGAACAATAAAGCCGATCGTCTGCTGAGCGCCGACGCCGCGACGCTGCTGGCGTTGCTGACCAGTGATGATGCGCTGACGGATGACGTACTGAGCGCGGAATTTGTAGTGCGTAATGAGCATGGTCTCCATGCCCGTCCGGGCACCATGCTGGTGAATACGATTAAACAATTTAACAGTGAAATTACCGTGACAAACCTTGATGGAACCGGCAAACCGGCAAACGGACGTAGTCTGATGAAAGTGGTGGCGTTAGGCGTGAAGAAAGGCCATCGTCTGCGCTTTACCGCGCAGGGTGAAGATGCTGAACAGGCGCTGAAAGCGATTGGCGATGCGATCGCCGCCGGTCTCGGGGAGGGCGCATAATGAGCAGGCGTGTCGCCACCATTACCCTTAATCCGGCTTATGATCTGGTTGGGTTTTGCCCTGAAATCGAACGCGGCGAAGTGAACCTGGTGAAAACCACAGGTCTGCACGCGGCGGGCAAAGGCATTAACGTTGCCAAAGTGCTGAAAGACTTAGGCATCGACGTCACTGTCGGCGGTTTTCTCGGTAAAGATAACCAGGACGGTTTTCAGCAATTGTTCAGCGAACTGGGTATCGCTAACCGCTTTCAGGTGGTTCAGGGCCGGACCCGCATCAACGTGAAGCTGACGGAAAAAGATGGCGAAGTGACCGACTTCAACTTTTCCGGCTTTGACGTGACTCCCGCAGACTGGGAACGCTTTGTTAACGACTCCCTGAGCTGGCTGGGTCAGTTCGATATGGTCTGCGTCAGCGGTAGCTTACCGGCTGGCGTGAGTCCGGAAGCGTTCACCGACTGGATGACGCGTCTGCGCAGCCAGTGTCCATGCATTATCTTTGATAGTAGCCGTGAAGCGTTAGTCGCCGGTCTTAAAGCTGCGCCGTGGCTGGTGAAACCGAATCGCCGCGAACTGGAAATTTGGGCGGGTCGTAAGCTCCCGGAAATGAAAGATGTGATTGATGCGGCGCACGCGTTACGCGAACAGGGTATCGCCCATGTGGTGATTTCGCTGGGGGCGGAAGGCGCGCTGTGGGTTAACGCCTCAGGAGAATGGATCGCTAAACCACCGGCGGTTGACGTGGTAAGTACCGTCGGCGCAGGCGATTCCATGGTTGGCGGATTGATTTACGGCCTGCTGATGCGCGAGTCCAGCGAACATACGCTGCGTCTGGCGACGGCGGTTGCCGCGCTGGCGGTCAGCCAGAGCAATGTGGGTATTACCGATCGTCCTCAGTTGGCCGCAATGATGGCGCGTGTCGACTTACAACCGTTTAACTGACAGCAGGAGAGGCATAATGAAAACGCTGCTGATAATTGACGCTAATCTCGGCCAGGCTCGCGCTTACATGGCGAAAACCCTGCTTGGAGCGGCGGCGCATAAAGCAAATCTGGAAATTATCGACAATCCGAATGATGCTGAGCTGGCGATCGTGCTGGGCGAATCTCTGCCGAACGACAATGCTCTGAACGGCAAAAAGGTTTGGCTGGGGGATATTGGTCGCGCCGTCGCGCATCCGGAACTGTTTCTGAGTGAAGCCAAAAGCCATGCGACCCCTTACAGCGCCCCTGCTGCGGCTGCTCCTGCGGCGAGCGGCGGTCCGAAACGCGTGGTCGCGGTAACGGCCTGCCCGACCGGCGTCGCTCATACTTTTATGGCGGCTGAAGCCATTGAAACAGAAGCGAAAAAACGCGGCTGGTGGGTAAAAGTCGAAACGCGCGGCTCCGTGGGGGCCGGCAATGCCATCACCCCGGAAGAGGTGGCGGAAGCGGATTTAGTGATTGTGGCGGCGGATATCGAAGTGGATCTGGCGAAGTTTGCTGGTCTCCCGATGTATCGCACGTCGACCGGCCTGGCGCTGAAAAAGACGGCGCAGGAGCTGGATAAAGCCGTAGCGGAAGCGACGCCGTATCAACCGGCGGGTAAAGCATCGCAAGCGGCGACCGAAGGGAAGAAAGAGAGCGCTGGCGCATACCGGCATCTGTTGACGGGCGTTTCTTACATGCTGCCTATGGTGGTTGCCGGGGGACTGTGTATTGCGCTTTCCTTCGCCTTTGGTATTGAAGCCTTTAAGGTGCCGGACACGCTGGCGGCGGCGCTGATGCAGATTGGCGGCGGTTCGGCGTTTGCGCTGATGGTGCCGGTACTGGCGGGTTATATCGCTTTCTCCATCGCGGATCGCCCAGGCCTTACGCCAGGTCTGATTGGCGGTATGCTGGCGGTTAGCACCGGTTCCGGTTTTATCGGCGGGATCATTGCCGGCTTCCTTGCCGGGTATATGGCGAAGCTTATCAGTACCAAACTGAAACTTCCGCAAAGTATGGAAGCGCTGAAGCCAATCCTGATCATCCCGTTAATTTCCAGTCTCGTGGTGGGGCTGGCGATGATTTACCTGATCGGTAAACCGGTTGCCGGGATTCTGGAAGGGCTCACCCACTGGCTGCAAACGATGGGGACGGCAAACGCGGTGCTGCTGGGCGCGATTCTCGGCGGGATGATGTGTACCGACATGGGCGGCCCGGTGAACAAAGCGGCATATGCGTTTGGCGTTGGTCTGCTGAGTACGCAAACTTACGCGCCGATGGCGGCGATCATGGCCGCAGGTATGGTACCGCCGTTAGCGCTGGGTCTGGCAACGATGGTGGCGCGTCGTAAGTTCGACAAAGCGCAGCAGGAAGGCGGTAAAGCGGCGTTGGTGCTGGGGCTGTGCTTTATCACTGAAGGCGCTATTCCGTTTGCGGCACGCGACCCGATGCGTGTACTGCCGTGCTGTATCGTTGGCGGCGCGTTGACCGGGGCTATTTCTATGGCGGTAGGCGCAAAATTGATGGCGCCGCATGGCGGTCTGTTTGTTCTGCTTATCCCAGGCGCAATTACGCCGGTATTGGGATACCTGCTGGCAATTGTGGCCGGTACGCTGGTGGCAGGACTGGCTTATGCCGTCCTGAAACGTCCGGAGACGGAAGTCGCGGCAAAAGCGGCGTAAGAGAAACACGCTAAAAAAGGCAGAGCGCGCTCTGCCTTTTTTATTGCCTGAAGAATATTGAGCGTCAGGCCATCGCTTCGGCAATTTGCTGGGCTTTTAACCACGCAATCTCTTCCGCCCAGATATCAGGATTGATGGTCTCCAGTATCAGCGGAATACCGTCAAAACGTGCATCCTGCATAATCCAACGAAACGCATCATGGCCGATATTGCCTTCACCCAGACTGTGATGGCGGTCAACGCGGCTACCGAAGGCGCTTTTGGCGTCGTTAAGGTGCATTCCGCGCAAATACTGAAATCCGACAATTTTCCCGAATTCGGCGAACGTTTTTTCGCATGCCTCTGGCGTACGCAGATCGTATCCGGCGGCAAAGGCATGGCAGGTATCGATACAGACGCCAACGCGCGACTTATCTTCCACGCCGTCGATGATGGCGGCTAACTGTTCAAACTCAAACCCCAGATTACTGCCCTGACCGGCTGTATTTTCGATAACCGCCGTAACGCCCTCGGTCTGCGCGAGGGCAATATTGATAGATTCCGCGATCCGCGCCAGGCAATCCTCCTGTGCAATCTGCATCAGATGGCTACCGGGATGAAAATTAAGCAAGGTTAAGCCGAGTTGCTCACAGCGCTGCATTTCATCGAGAAAGGCATCGCGTGATTTTTCCAGCGCTTCACTGACCGGATGGCCCAGATTAATCAGGTAACTATCGTGGGGAAGGATTTGCGCCGCCGAGAAATGATACTTTTCACAGGCGATTTTAAAGTCATTAATGACCTGGGGAGTAAGGGGGGCGGCACGCCACTGACGCTGGTTTTTTGTGAAAAGCGCAAAGGCCGTTGCGCCAATTTCAGCCGCGCGGGCAGGGGCGTTAGCCAGACCGCCAGCAGCGCTGACGTGCGCTCCGATGTATTTCATAAAAGACTCCTGTTAAACCCGCTAACGGTTCATTACGAACGCTATGATAACGGGTTAACAGGCGTGAAACGTAATAATTTATGCGATAAGGCTATGGATTAGGACGTTAATGGCGCCACCGCCAATAATCAGCCAGGCGAATAGTGCCAGCGCCATCAGCAGCGGTTTCGCCCCCGCTTTTTTCAATGCGCTAACGTGAGTGGTCAGACCCAACGCCGCCATTGCCATCGCCAGCAGCACCGTGTCCAGCGTCACCAGCATATCCACCACGGCTTTTGGCAGCAGGTGGAAAGAGTTGAAGATCGCCACTACGATGAAGAAAATAGCAAACCACGGAATGGTAATTTTGCTTTTTTCCGCGCCGGTCGCCGGTGAAAGCTGTTTAACGCGTGCCGCCAGAATGATCAGGAACGGCGCCAGCATCATGACACGCAGCATCTTAGCGATAACTGCCGCATTTTCCGCATCCGGGCTAACGGCATGACCCGCTGCGACCACTTGCGCGACTTCATGCATGGTTGAGCCGATATAGATGCCGTAAGTTTCCGGGCTGAACCAGTGCGCCAGCAGCGGATACATTGCCGGGTAAAGGAAAATAGCGATGGTGCCGAAAATAACGACAGTCGCGACGGCTACAGTAACCTTACTGGCTTCCGCTTTTACCACCGGTTCTGTCGCCAGTACCGCCGCCGCGCCGCAGATACTGCTACCGGCGCCAATCAGCCAGCTGGTGTGCCTGTCCAGACCAAAGACTTTTTGGCCTAAGAAGCAGGCCAGCATGAACGTGCTAGAAAGCGTTAATACGTCAATCACAATACCGCTAATACCCACATCGGCGATTTGTGAAAAGGTAAGGCGGAAGCCGTAAAGGATAATCCCTAAACGCAGTAAATGTTGTTTTGCAAACAGCACGCCGCCGTCGCATTGTTTCCATATTTGTGGATAGACGGTATTCCCGATAACCATACCCAGCAGGATAGCCAGGGTCAGGGCGCTGAACCCCGCGCCTGCAACGGCAGGGATAGCGCCGCCCCACAGGGCGACTCCTGTAATGACGGCGCTCAGAGCGAGCCCCGGTATAAAATGCCACATTGTACGACGATGATTCTGCAAGGTGAGTTCTGTCATAACCTTCTCCTGTATATGGACAATAAGGTTACGGTGATCTGGTTTAAAAATAAAATTGATTATATATTTATAATTAATCTTTATAAGTGGTAAGTGAAACGCTATCGGTGGGATACGACTATGCATATTACGCTACGACAACTTGAAGTGTTTGCTGAAGTACTGAAAAGCGGTTCAACAACCCAGGCGTCGGTCATGCTGTCATTATCGCAGTCCGCCGTTAGCGCCGCGCTCACCGATCTGGAAGGTCAGCTCGGCGTACAGTTGTTTGATCGGGTGGGGAAACGGCTGGTGGTCAACGAACATGGGCGCTTGTTATATCCGCGCGCGCTGGCATTGCTGGAGCAAGCGGTAGAAATTGAGCAGCTATTTCGTGAGGATAACGGCGCGATACGGGTTTATGCCAGTAGCACCATCGGCAATTACATTTTACCCGCCATGATTGCCCGCTATCGCCAGCATTATCCGGCCTTACCGCTGGAACTCAGCGTGGGAAACAGCCAGGACGTGATTAACGCGGTGCTGGATTTTCGGGTTGATATCGGCCTGATTGAAGGACCATGTCACAGTACAGAGATTATTTCTGAGCCGTGGCTGGAAGATGAGCTGGTGGTCTTTGCCGCGCCGTCCTCGCCGCTGACGCAGGGGCCGGTGACGCTGGAACAGCTTGCGGCATCCCCATGGATTTTACGCGAGCGCGGTTCCGGTACGCGGGAAATTGTCGATTATTTGCTGTTGTCGCATTTGCCGCGCTTTCATATGGCGATGGAGTTGGGGAATTCAGAAGCGATCAAACATGCGGTGCGTCATGGACTGGGGATAAGCTGTTTATCGCGCCGGGTGATTGCTGAACAACTCCAGGCGGGAACCCTGGGCGAAGTCGCGGTGCCGTTACCGCGCCTGGTGCGCACGTTGTGGCGTGTTCATCATCGGCAGAAACATCTTTCTAACGCGTTGCAGCGTTTTTTGAGTTACTGTGAATAAAGGTGAAGAGGAGGGCTGCCCGGGCGGCATCGCCATTTTTAGTATCCGCTTACGTATACGTTATTCTCTGCTTTACTTATAATCCGTGGCCGGTCATGAAGGTCTCTTATAACCGCGCATTTGTGTCGGAAGGATAGTATTTCGTCTGTTACAATCGCGCCTCATTTTTTGGATGGATAGCATTTTCACATGGGTTCCAAAACTAAAACCACAGAAGCGCCCGCGCTACGTCGCGAATTAAAGGCGCGTCACCTGACGATGATTGCCATTGGCGGCTCCATCGGGACAGGTCTTTTCGTTGCATCTGGTGCGACAATTTCTCAGGCGGGGCCAGGCGGCGCGCTGTTTTCTTATATTCTGATTGGTTTGATGGTCTACTTCCTGATGACCAGCCTTGGCGAGCTGGCGGCCTATATGCCAGTATCTGGCTCGTTTGCGACATATGGTCAGAACTATGTGGAAGAAGGCTTTGGTTTCGCGCTGGGCTGGAACTACTGGTACAACTGGGCGGTGACTATCGCTGTTGACCTGGTTGCCGCGCAATTGGTGATGGGCTGGTGGTTCCCGGACACGCCGGGCTGGATCTGGAGCGCGCTATTCCTCTGCGTCATTTTCTTGCTGAACTACATTTCCGTGCGCGGTTTTGGCGAAGCGGAGTACTGGTTCTCGTTAATTAAAGTCGCGACCGTTATTATCTTCATCATCGTTGGCGTAGCGATGATTATCGGCATCTTTAAAGGTGTCGAGCCGGTCGGCTGGAGCAACTGGACGACGGGCGATGCACCTTTCGCTGGCGGTTTTGCGGCAATGATTGGCGTCGCGATGATCGTGGGCTTCTCTTTCCAGGGAACTGAGCTGATTGGTATTGCCGCCGGGGAATCTGAAAACCCGGAGAAGAATATTCCGCGCGCGGTGCGTCAGGTGTTCTGGCGTATTCTGCTGTTTTATGTTTTCGCGATTTTGATTATCAGCCTGATCATTCCTTATACCGATCCAAACCTGCTGCGTAACGACGTCAAAGACATTAGCGTCAGTCCGTTTACCTTAGTGTTCCAGCATGCGGGCTTGTTGTCTGCGGCGGCGATAATGAATGCGGTTATCCTGACTGCAGTACTGTCTGCGGGTAACTCCGGGATGTATGCCTCGACCCGTATGCTCTACACCCTGGCCTGTGACGGTAAGGCCCCGCGTATTTTTGCGAAATTGTCCCGCGGCGGCGTACCGCGCAATGCGCTTTATGCCACCACCGTGATTGCCGGTCTTTGCTTTTTGACCTCAATGTTCGGCAACCAGACGGTCTATCTGTGGCTGTTGAACACCTCCGGTATGACGGGCTTCATCGCCTGGCTGGGGATTGCCATTAGCCATTATCGCTTCCGTCGCGGTTACGTGATACAAGGGTATGATGTGAATGATTTGCCGTACCGTTCCGGGTTCTTCCCGCTGGGGCCGATTTTCGCCTTTGTACTGTGCCTGATTATTACGTTGGGGCAGAACTATGAAGCGTTCCTGAAAGATACCATCGACTGGGGCGGCGTCGCGGCGACCTATATCGGTATTCCGCTGTTCCTGATTATCTGGTTCGGCTACAAGCTGATAAAAGGTACGCATTTCGTGCGCTATAGCGAAATGCACTTCCCGGAACGCGTTAAAAAGTAACGCGGTATTCTCGTCATAGGCCAGATAGGCTTTATGCCGCTATCCGGCACGGACTGCCTGAACCTGACCCTTCTAACCCTCTCATTCGAGAGGGTTTTTTGTTTTTTCTTCATGATTGGTTCAAATGACATAATTATTAACAATTAAATTGATAATTATTATCGTTTGCTTTATCGTTACGCTTGAAATCAGAAAGGATGAAGATTCGGGCGCGACCGTCACTCATGAGCCCGACTCGCCTGCATAAAAAGAGTTCGCCGTGATAACCGTTATCGCAGGCGAAACGTAATGCGTTGTGAGCGATAACCGATTTTTTTTGTCGTATTTACCTCATGGAGAAATGGAATGTTTAGGTTTAACCCTTTCGTTCGGGTAGGGCTTTGTATGTCCGCAGTTACGTTGGCCTGGCCGGTTGCCGCGGCAACGGATGATGGTGAAACCATGGTCGTTACCGCGTCCGCCATCGAACAAAATCTGAAAGATGCGCCAGCAAGTATCAGCGTCATTACCCAGCAAGATTTACAGCGCAGGCCCGTGCAAAACCTGAAAGATGTCCTGAAAGAGGTGCCGGGCGTACAGCTCACTAACGAAGGGGATAACCGTAAAGGCGTGAGTATTCGTGGTCTGGACAGCAGTTATACGCTGATCCTGATCGACGGTAAGCGCGTTAACTCCCGTAACGCGGTCTTCCGCCATAATGATTTTGATCTGAACTGGATACCGGTTGACGCTATCGAACGCATTGAAGTGGTGCGTGGCCCCATGTCCTCGCTGTATGGCTCCGATGCGCTGGGCGGCGTGGTCAACATTATCACCAAAAAGATTGGTCAGAAATGGCATGGCAGCGTCACGGTTGACTCCACTATTCAGGAACATCGCGACCGTGGCGATACCTATAACGGTCAGTTCTTTACCAGCGGTCCGCTGATCGACGGCGTGCTGGGAATGAAAGCCTACGGTAGCCTGGCGAAACGCGAAAAAGACGAGCAGCAGAGTTCCGCCACCACTGCTACGGGTGAAACGCCGCGCATTGAAGGATTTACCAGCCGGGATGGAAACGTCGAGTTTGCCTGGACACCAAACGAAAATCATGACGTTACCGCAGGCTACGGTTTTGATCGCCAGGACCGGGACTCCGACTCGCTGGATAAAAACCGTCTGGAACGGCAAAACTACGCGTTGAGCCATAACGGACGTTGGGATCTCGGCAACAGCGAGCTCAAGTTCTACGGCGAAAAAGTGGAAAACAAAAACCCCGGCAACAGTAGCCCTATCACGTCAGAAAGCAATTCGATTGACGGGAAATACGTTCTGCCGTTAGCGCCTGTCAACCAGTTCCTCACCTTCGGCGGCGAATGGCGTCACGATAAACTGAGCGATGCGGTGAACCTGACCGGCGGTTCCAGTACTAAAACCTCCGCCAGCCAGTATGCTCTGTTCCTTGAAGATGAGTGGCGCATCTTCGAACCGCTGGCGCTGACCACCGGTATTCGTATGGATGACCATGAAACCTATGGCGATCACTGGAGCCCGCGTGCTTATCTGGTCTATAACGCAACGGATACCCTGACGGTGAAAGGTGGGTGGGCCACGGCCTTTAAAGCGCCGTCGCTATTGCAATTAAGTCCGGACTGGACGACCAACTCCTGCCGTGGCGGATGCCGCATTGTCGGTAGCCCGGATCTGAAACCTGAAACCAGTGAAAGCTGGGAGCTCGGCCTTTATTACCGGGGTGAAGAGGGCATACTGGAGGGCGTGGAAGCGAGCGTTACCACGTTCCGTAACGATGTAGACGATCGCATCAGCATTAGCCGTACCGCTGACGTTAACGCCGCGCCCGGCTATTCCAACTTTGTCGGTTTCGAAACCAACAGTCGGGGACAGCGCGTTCCGGTCTTCCGTTATTACAACGTGAATAAAGCGCGTATTCAGGGCGTGGAAACCGAGTTGAAAGTTCCGTTTAACGAGGCGTGGAAACTGTCGTTGAATTACACCTATAACGACGGACGCGACGTCAGTAATGGCGGGAACAAGCCGCTTTCCGATCTGCCGTTCCACACCGCGAACGGTACGCTGGACTGGAAACCGACGCAGCTCGAAGACTGGTCATTCTACGTATCAGGGAATTATACCGGGCGTAAGCGGGCCGACAGCGCAACGGCGAAAACGCCGGGTGGGTACGTGGTCTGGGATACCGGCGCGGCATGGCAGGCGACGAAAAACGTTAAACTGCGTGCGGGCGTTCTGAACGTGGGCGATAAAGATCTCAAACGCGACGACTACGGTTATACCGAAGACGGACGTCGTTACTTTATGGCGGTGGATTACCGTTTCTGACAGAGACTGGCGACAGCCGCGTTTTGCCGCTGTCGCCAGAATGTTATAACCGATGCAGCCTGGAGAGCAGCGCCAGCGACAGAGTCGTTAGCAGAATGGCGATTAACGCATAGATATAAACGCCCGACCACGCCCAGCTATTTTTCACCATAATTACCGGCACACCGGCCATTGCCGCGCCGACATAGCTGAACAATCCCCGAAAGCCGGTAATCGATCCCGCCGCATCCTTATGGGTCACATCCAGACAGCCGACGGCAAAAAGCATATGCGGTCCGTATAAGGCGAAGCCCATGATGGTGAACAGAATCGCGGTGAGGGTGTAAGAGGTATCCTGAACCAGCGGCACCAGTACGATGCATATGCACAGCGCTAACGCGAAGATTAACCCGGTCATCCAGCGGTTACTTTTGAACATAAAGTCAGACAAGTAGCCTGCCAGCAACCCACCTGCCAGTCCGCCCGCCTCAAACCAGGAAATAATCGAGTTCGCTTTTATCAGGCTCCAGCCGTGAACCTGCGAATAGTAAATCTGCGGCCAGTCGTTAAGGATGGTGCGCGCAATATAAACCGACATATCACCGATAATAATGATCCATACCAGTGGATTGGTCAGGATATATTTCACAAAAATCTGCCAGAAGCTCAGGTTGACCGGGCTGGCCTTGACCTGGGCCAGTTCCGTCGGGTCGTTACGCCACTGCCCCACGTTGGGCAAACCTAACGTACCGGGACGATCTTTAATGGTAAATAGCGCCACTATTCCCATCAGCAGCGAAATGGCGCCGGGAACATAAAACCCCATTTTCCAGCTACCGCTAAAGGCGATAGCAAAGCTGGTCAGCAGCGGCGCGAGGCTGCCGCCGATATTGTGCGCCGCTTCAACGATAGCCCACCAGCGTCCCCGTTCGTTTTTCGAAAACCACGAGGCCATAATTTTCGCCATCGGCGGAAAGCTGGTGCCCTGTAAGATCGCGTTGAGACTGTACAACACGTAGAATGCCGCCACGCTATCGGAAAAGCCGAACAGAATATTTACAATCCCCACGCCAATCAGCACCGGGCCGGTCATGGCTTTCGGGTTAATTTTATCGACCAGCATCCCGCCGACAAACTTCATCGCGCCATAAAGAATGTAAAAAATAGAAGACATAATGGCGAAGTCTTCTGCGGTCAGTGACGTTTCCGTCAGCATGGCCGGCATCGCGGCGGAGAAGTTTTTACGGGTAAGATAAAAGACGGCATAAGAGATAAAGACCGAGGCGATAATCTCAAGACGAAATTTTTTATAGGTCTGGTCTATCTCTTTTTTCTCTTTTACAATCGGCTTATCGGGCTGGCTGAAAATAAATGTTTTTATACTCATTTTAAAATTCCCTTCCGGCGAGGTGAGTCGCGTTATAATTCATCTTCAATAAGAAAAAGAAGCAATTCGAAACCGTGATGATTAATCTGATGGTGGATTTTTTCCCGTACAACCGGCTTCGCCTTCCAGGCAATACCGGTGCCAGCATGTTCTAACATCGGCAGATCGTTGGCACCATCGCCGCAGGCAATAATATTCTCCGTGGCAATATTTAACCGGGCAGCCAGGTCAACCAGAGTCTGTTTTTTGTTTGCGGCATTCATAATCGGCAAGGTAATGTTATCCGTCAGAACGTTATCGCGTATTTCAACCGTATTCGAAAAGGCATAATCCAGTTGATACCGTTCTTTTAGACGCTGGGTGAATATATCCAGTCCCCCGGAGATAATCGCGGTTTTAAATCCTTTGGCCTTGATGACTGGCAGAATAGTTAACAGGCCTGGCGAAAGGGTCATGCGATCGCATACGGCGTTCAGCACTGCTTTCGGTGTGCCTTTCAACATTCCGATACGTCGGGTAAAACTGGCGTTAAAATCAAGCTTGCCCTCCATCGCCTGTTGGGTAATGGCGGTGATTTGCGTCGACATGCCAAGCTCGCGGGCAATTTCATCCACGCCTTCTTCCGCAATAAATGTCGAGTCCATATCAAACGCGATAATACCGTTAGCAGGCAGTGGCTGCGGCTTAATAAAAAAATCAAACTGCCATTGCAATGAGAGTTCGCGTAAATAGCGATAAAATTCAGGCGTCAGACATTCCGCTGGCAGCGTAAGCTTTAAATAAGCGGTATTGATAAGCGCGGCATAACGTTTATCAAATAATAGCGGAAACGGCATGGTGACGGCATCAAATAACGTTTCCTGTAATTTTTTCTGAAACGTATCGATATCCTGTGTGGTAATAAAATAAATAATGCTCATATGATAACTCCCTTAATTTACGGGTATTATAATGACTCTTTTGCGGCGTGGAATCTCGTGCTATCACAGATATCACCGCCAGAAAAGGGCTAAAAAAGCGTTGTTTTTGATACCAGGTAAAGTTCAGACACAAAAGGTATCACTTTTGATATGCCAACTGTGCGAGGATGTTATTTATTACTGAACGCGAATGAGACTGAAAGGATTGATATAACGATGGAGAGTTGCCTTGATATATTCAAAATAGTAATAGGTCCATCCAGCTCACGTACCGTAGGGCCGATGCGCGCCGCCTGTCACTTTATTTCATTGCTCAGAGAACAAGAGACGTTGCCGCTAATTCGGGAAGTTGAAATCGAGCTGTATGGCGCGTTATCGTTAAGCCGCAAGTGCCACAATGTGGATACCGCCCTTTATCTTGGGCTGCTGGGTTGCCAGCCGGAGAATGTCGATCTCCGTTCGCATATGGCGGTGATTAAGCGTGCGGAAAATGAAAACAAAATCGAACTCCCGCTCTCCGAGGCGGGCGGAATCACGATAAAAGTCAAGATTATCGCCAATCACCAGGCGCATCCAGGCCATCCTTATGCCATGACGTTTCGCGCCAGAGATGATTATTTCACGGTGTATGAAGAGACCTGGTTTTCGACCGGCGCCGGACAGGTTCGCAAACATGGCGAGCCGCTGACGCCATCGCTTCCTTTGCGTACAGTGTCGCCCTTTGAATTTAGTCATGCCGCGCAGTTGCTGGCGCTGTGTCGGCATAACGGCCTGTCCGTGGCGGCGCTGATGATGAAAAATGAGCTGTGCCGCCACTCGCCACAGACATTGCAGAATTATCTGGCGCAAATATGGGACGTGATGCAGCAGGCGGTTTATCGCGGTCTGCATACTGAGGGGGTATTACCCGGTCCCTATCAGGTACCGCGGCGCGCCTGTGCGTTACATAAGACGTTACAGGCTAACCGTTCCGCCAGCGATTTTTTAACCGCGCTGAACTGGGTCAATGCCTTCGCGATTGCGGTAAGCGAAGAAAATGCCAGCGGCGGACAGATTGTTACCGCGCCAACCAATGGCGCGTGCGGCATCATTCCGGCAGCGCTCTGCTGGTATGATAAATTTGTCACGCCGCTGGAGCCCGGTGCTCTGACCCGTTTCTTCCTGACCGCCGCCGCTATCGCGATGTTGTTTAAACAAAACGCCTCTATTCTGGGATCTGAAGTTGGCTGTCAGGGGGAAATCGGCGTGGCGTGCTCAATGGCGGCGGCGGGCCTGGCTGAACTGATGGGAGCATCCGTGGAGCAAACGCTGAGCGCCGCTGAAATTGCCATGGAACATCATCTGGGATTGACCTGCGATCCGCTGGGCGGACAGGTACAAATTCCCTGCATAGAGAGAAATGCCATCTCTGCCGTGAAAGCGATAAACGCGGCGACGATGGCGATGAGTCGTGTAAGCGAACCCTGTATTTCGCTCGATGAGATCATTGCTGCGATGTACGAGACCGGTAAAGACATGAGCGCTAAATACCGTGAAACGTATCATGGTTCGCTGGGGAAAATTCAGCCGCGCAAGAGAGGGTAACAGCGTGAAATACAATACGATGAATAACGACGAGATTATCCTGTCGTTGTGCGCCCGCTTAAAGGAGACGCGTCTGTCTCTTTCGATGACCCAGCAGCAGCTTGCCGATCGCGCGCACGTTGGCATTGCCACCATCAAGCGTATCGAGAAGGGGGGAGGGCTCAATCTTGATACGTTAATTTCTCTCCTGCGGGCGCTGGATAAGTTGCATAATCTTGATGCGGTGCTGTTTGAATCCGAGCTGCGTAATTTTCACGAAAGTTATGAAGGCGGAGAGGGCAGCGGCCGCCTTCAGGTACGCCAGCAGGCCGCGGATTTAAATAATAAATCTTCCGCGCCGCAGTCGGAGGAGGTGAATTACAGCGCGGCGCTGGAAAATTCATTATGTTGGTGACGTCTCACGCTCGTCCCGTAAATACCGGGCATGAAAGCGCAGATGGTCCTCGATGAAGGACGCAATAAAATAATAGCTATGATCGTAACCGGGCTGGATTCGTAGCGTCATCGGCCAGGCGGTTTGCCGCGCGGCTTCCGCCAGTACGGCGGGCTGAAGTTGATCGGCGAGGAATTGATCGCTGTCGCCCTGATCGATGAGCACAGGAATGGCGTCCTGCGGCTGGCTGGCCAGCATTAATTCGCAGCTATCCCACTCAGTCCACGCTGATTCATCGTCGCCGAGATAAGCGGTAAGCGCTTTGATTCCCCACGGCACGCGGCTGGGGTTGACGATGGGCGCAAAAGCAGAGACGCTGGTGTATTTGCCCGGATTTTTCAGCGCCATGATTAACGCGCCGTGGCCGCCCATCGAGTGCCCGCTGATGGCGCAACGGTCGCTGACGTTAAACTGTGTCTGGATAAGCGCCGGAAGCTCATCGCGCAGGTAATCGTACATACGATAATGGCTGGCCCAGGGCGGCTGTGTGGCATTGAGATAAAACCCGGCGCCGTGGCCTAAATCGTATCCGCTATCGTTGGCGACCTGTTCACCGCGTGGACTGGTATCCGGCATCACCAATACAATGCCCAGTTCTGCTGCGATACGCTGCGCGCCTGCTTTGGTGGTAAAATTCTCATCATTGCAGGTCAATCCGGACAACCAGTACAGTACCGGAGGCGGTTCATTATCCTGAGTCGGCGGAAGAAAAATGCTGAATGTCATGGCGCAGTTTAGCGTGGCGGCATGATGACGCCAGCGCTGCTGCCAGCCGCCAAAACATCGGTGCTCTTCGAGCATTTCCATGCGGGGGCTCCTTTTATGGTGAACCTGATAAGGTATGCAGATTCTTCATAATACAGATTATTCACCGCGTTGTGAGTAACTTTCACTTCCGTAATACATAAACATGCTTCATCATTTAAATAACGTTGCGTTAACAAATATGCCCTTTGTCCTGCCAGCATTCTCGCACCGGAAAAGATGTCATGAAAGGCAGCGACAATTTCAACAATTATGGGCGTGAATACTGGATTATGTGCGCTACCTCACGCACAATAATCACACTGTCACAATATTGACAAACTTTGCCCCATGTAGGGCAGAGGCGCCACACCTGCAGGAGAACACGATTAATGCCATCACTCAGTAAAGAAGCGGCCCTGGTTCATGACGCGCTGGTTGCCCGGGGGCTGGAAACGCCGCTGCGCCCGCCTATGGATGAACTGGATAATAAAACGCGAAAAAGCCTTATCGCAGGGCATATGACTGAGATTATGCAGTTGTTGAATCTCGATTTGAGCGATGACAGTCTGATGGAAACGCCGCATCGTATCGCTAAGATGTATGTTGACGAGATTTTCGCCGGCCTCGACTATGCCAATTTCCCGAAAATTACCCTCATTGAAAATAAAATGAAGGTGGATGAAATGGTCACCGTCCGCGATATCACGCTGACCAGCACCTGTGAACATCACTTTGTGACCATTGATGGCAAAGCGACCGTCGCGTATATCCCCAAAGATTCCGTGATCGGCCTGTCGAAAATTAACCGCATCGTGCAATTCTTCGCCCAGCGTCCGCAGGTTCAGGAACGTTTGACCCAACAAATTCTGACGGCGCTGCAAACCTTGCTCGGCACCAATAATGTAGCGGTATCGATTGATGCGGTGCATTACTGCGTGAAAGCGCGCGGTATTCGTGACGCAACCAGCGCCACGACGACGACGTCGCTGGGCGGATTGTTTAAGTCCAGCCAGAATACGCGCCAGGAGTTTCTGCGTGCCGTTCGCCATCATCCATGATTAAGGCGGAGACGATGGAGCGTAATGTCACGCTGGATTTTGTACGTGGCGTCGCTATCCTCGGTATCCTGCTTCTTAACATTAGCGCCTTTGGATTGCCGAAGGCGGCTTATCTCAATCCCGCCTGGTATGGCGCGATCGTTCCCGAAGACGCCTGGTCCTGGGCGATTCTCGATATTGTGGCGCAGGCTAAGTTTCTTACGCTGTTCGCGTTGTTGTTTGGCGCGGGGCTACAAATGCTGCTTCCGCGTGGTAAACAGTGGATTCAGTCGCGCTTAACGCTATTGGTACTGTTAGGTTTTATCCATGCGTTATTCTTTTGGGACGGCGACATTCTGCTGGCCTACGGTCTGGTCGGGTTAATTTGCTGGCGACTGGTACGCGACGCGCCTTCGGTAAAAAGCCTGTTCAATACCGGCATACTCCTTTATCTGGTCGGGATTGGCGTGCTACTGCTGCTGGGCGTGGTATCGAGTAGCGAAACCAGCCGCGCCTGGACGCCGGATGCGTCGGCAATATTGTATGAAAAATACTGGAAGCTGAACGGCGGCATGGAGGCTATCAGCAACCGGGCAGAGATGCTGTCGAATAGTTTACTGGCGCTCGGCGCGCAGTATGGCTGGCAACTGGCGGGTATGATGCTGCTGGGCGCCGCGCTAATGCGTAGCGGCTGGCTGAAAGGTCAGTACAGTCTGCGGCACTATCGCCGTACCGGGGTTCTGCTGGTGGCGTTAGGGCTAATGATCAACCTGCCTGCGGTCATCTTACAATGGCGGCTGGACTGGGCGTACCGCTGGTGCGCCTTCTTATTGCAGGCGCCGCGCGAACTGAGCGCGCCGTTGCAAACGCTGGGCTATGCCGCGCTGATGTTTGGCTTCTGGCCGCAGCTTAGCCGATGCAGACTGACGCTTGCCATTGCCTGCGTAGGGCGAATGGCGCTGACCAATTATCTGCTGCAGACGATCATCTGTACCACGCTGTTTTATCAGTTTGGCTTATTTATGGAATTCAATCGACTGGAACTCTTGTTCTTTGTCGTTCCGGTATGGGCAATAAACCTTCTCTTTTCCGTCATCTGGCTACGTTTCTGGCGACAGGGACCGGTCGAGTGGTTATGGCGTCAACTCACGTTGCGCGCGTCAGGATCGCTCAGATAACGATCTGGATCACATTCATTAACAAAATGGCTGTAACCGTTTCCATCCCTGTGATGTTTCTCACGCAGCCCTGGGCAGGGTGCTGACAAAATAGCCGCCTGCTAACGGGGCATTTGTGAGCATTTTTGAACTCAAACAGGGCTGTGAATATGATCACCATTCGTGATGTAGCGCGCCAGGCTGGCGTGTCTGTAGCGACCGTTTCCCGCGTACTGAATAACAGCGCGTTGGTCAGTCCCGACACCCGTGACGCCGTTATGCAGGCCGTCACCCTGCTGGGATATCGGCCAAATGCGAATGCGCAAGCGCTGGCCACCCAGGTGAGCGACACCATCGGCGTCGTGGTCATGGATGTTTCCGATGCCTTTTTCGGCGCTCTGGTGAAAGCCGTAGATCTGGTCGCGCAGCAGCACCAGAAATATGTTCTCATTGGCAACAGTTATCATGAGGCGGAAAAAGAGCGCCATGCGATTGAAGTCTTGATCCGTCAGCGTTGTAACGCATTGATTGTTCACTCAAAAGCCTTAACCGATCGCGAGCTGAGCGACTTTATGGATCAGATCCCCGGTATGGTGCTGATTAACCGTATCGTGCCGGGTTATGCGCATCGTTGTGTCTGTCTCGACAATGTGAGCGGCGCCAGAATGGCGACCCGAATGTTGCTGAATAATGGACATCAACGCATCGGCTACCTGGCCTCCAGCCACCGTATTGAAGATGACGCGATGCGCAGAGAAGGGTGGTTACACGCGCTGCAAGAGCAGGGGGTTGCTGCGTCGGAGAGCTGGATTGGCACCGGTACGCCGGATATGCAGGGCGGCGAGTCGGCAATGGTTGAGTTGCTGGGACGCAATCTGCAACTGACGGCGGTATTTGCCTATAACGATAACATGGCGGCGGGCGCGCTGACGGCGTTAAAAGATAACGGCATCGCCATTCCCTTGCATCTGTCTGTCATCGGTTTCGATGATATCCCTATTGCTCGTTATACCGATCCTCAGTTGACTACCGTGCGCTATCCTATTGCTTCTATGGCGAAAATCGCGACCGAGCTGGCGTTACAGGGGGCCGCAGGCACGCTGGATATCACGGCGACGCACTGCTTTATGCCGACGCTGGTGCGGCGCCATTCGGTGGCGTGGCGACAGAATGCGGTACTGATCACTAACTGATTACGCCCCGCATGTAACCGTTTTCAATCTGTGAGTAAATTCACGGTTTATTAACATTGTGATAGCTATGATGACAACGTTTGTCGCACTGTAACCAATGTGTAACAGTTAGTTGTCAGTTTTGCTGGGGTATTTCGCTTATAAAAACCGTTATCACAATATCCCGCGACTACCGGACAAAAATAAAGAGTTGAATAAGAGCTTATCCCATTAGGGCTATTTTACTTGCCATTTTGGACCTGGGCAGTGCTCGCCAAAACGCGTTAGCGTTTTGAACGCCGCTAGCGGCGGCCCGAAGGGCGAGCGTAGCGAGTCAAACCTCACGTACTACGTGTACGCTCCGGTTTTTGCGCGCTGTCCGTGTCCAAACTGGCTGCGCCAATAACGCCTGGTGGGATAGGCTCTAAATACGCTTCGGCGTTCAGTAACATGCGTTAACGTGCTGAACAGCCGGGCATTTTTTTACGCTATACCCTACATAATAAAACCGGAGCTACCATGAATAAGAAGGTACTGACCCTTTCTGCCGTGATGGCAAGTCTGTTATTCGGCGCGCACGCGCACGCGGCTGATACTCGTATTGGCGTGACGATTTATAAATATGACGATAACTTTATGTCCGTGGTGCGTAAGGCTATTGAAAAAGATGGCAAATCCGCGCCGGATGTTCAGCTACTGATGAATGACTCGCAAAACGATCAGTCCAAACAGAATGATCAAATTGACGTTTTATTGGCGAAAGGGGTTAAAGCTCTGGCGATTAACCTGGTCGACCCGGCAGCCGCCGGTACGGTGATTGAGAAAGCGCGCGGGCAAAATGTGCCGGTGGTGTTCTTTAACAAAGAGCCTTCCCGCAAAGCGCTGGACAGCTATGACAAGGCGTATTATGTCGGGACTGACTCTAAAGAATCCGGTGTGATTCAGGGCGACTTGATTGCCAAACACTGGCAGGCGAATCAGGGTTGGGATCTGAATAAAGACGGTAAAATTCAGTATGTTCTGCTGAAAGGCGAGCCGGGGCACCCGGATGCTGAAGCCCGTACGACGTATGTGGTGAAAGAGTTAAATGATAAAGGTATTCAGACCGAGCAACTGGCGTTAGACACCGCCATGTGGGATACCGCGCAGGCAAAAGATAAGATGGATGCCTGGCTGTCTGGCCCGAACGCTAACAAGATTGAAGTGGTTATCGCGAATAACGATGCGATGGCGATGGGCGCGGTAGAGGCGCTGAAAGCGCATAATAAATCGTCGATTCCGGTCTTTGGCGTCGATGCGTTACCGGAAGCGCTGGCGCTGGTGAAATCAGGCGCGATGGCCGGTACGGTACTGAATGACGCTAACAATCAGGCGAAAGCGACATTCGATCTGGCGAAAAACCTCGCCGAAGGCAAGGGCGCGGCTGACGGCACCAACTGGAAGATTGAGAATAAAATCGTGCGCGTGCCTTATGTCGGCGTGGACAAAGACAATCTGAGCGAATTTACCCAAAAATAACTTTTCCGTCTGTGGGCGCAATTTTGTTGCGCCCTGAAACCGTGGAAGGGTGACGCGCCGCAGACCGGATAACGTATTTCTTTTGCCATCCGGCGCGGATAGTCATAATTAAAAAGGCCGACAGGGTATCATTATGGGCAGCACGATCTCTCCGCCGTCGGGTGAATATTTGTTGGAAATGCGTGGCATTAACAAATCATTTCCCGGCGTGAAAGCGCTTGATAATGTCAACTTAAACGTTCGTCCGCACTCTATTCATGCATTAATGGGCGAAAACGGCGCAGGCAAATCAACATTATTAAAATGTCTTTTCGGTATTTATCAAAAAGACTCCGGCAGCATTGTATTTCAGGGAAAAGAAGTGGACTTCCATTCGGCGAAAGAAGCGCTGGAGAATGGGATTTCGATGGTACACCAGGAGTTAAACCTGGTATTACAACGTTCGGTCATGGATAACATGTGGCTGGGACGTTATCCCACCAAAGGTATGTTTGTCGACCAGGATAAAATGTACCAGGATACCAAAGCGATATTTGATGAACTGGATATCGATATTGACCCACGCGCGCGCGTAGGAACGTTATCCGTTTCGCAAATGCAGATGATCGAAATTGCGAAGGCGTTTTCCTATAACGCTAAGATCGTTATTATGGATGAACCGACCTCATCGTTAACTGAGAAAGAGGTTAATCATCTGTTCACCATTATTCGCAAGCTGAAAGAACGCGGCTGCGGCATTGTTTATATCTCGCATAAAATGGAAGAAATTTTTCAATTGTGCGATGAAATTACTATCTTGCGCGACGGTCAGTGGATTGCCACCCAGCCGCTGGAAGGGCTGGATATGGATAAGATCATTGCGATGATGGTCGGGCGTTCCCTGAACCAGCGCTTTCCGGATAAAGAAAATAAGCCGGGCGATGTGATTCTGGAGGTTCGTCACCTGACCTCGCTGCGCCAGCCTTCCATTCGCGATGTCTCCTTTGATTTGCACAAGGGCGAAATTCTGGGCATTGCCGGTCTGGTTGGGGCAAAGCGTACCGATATCGTCGAAACGCTGTTTGGCATTCGTGAGAAGTCGTCCGGGACAATCACTTTACATGGCAAGAAAATTAATAATCACACTGCGAACGAAGCGATTAACCACGGTTTTGCGCTGGTGACGGAAGAGCGTCGTTCCACCGGAATTTACGCCTATCTGGATATCGGATTTAACTCATTAATTTCGAATATCCGTAATTATAAAAATAAAGTGGGCTTACTGGATAATTCCCGGATGAAAAGCGACACCCAATGGGTCATTGATTCCATGCGGGTAAAAACGCCGGGGCATCGCACGCAAATTGGTTCGCTTTCCGGCGGCAATCAGCAAAAGGTGATCATTGGTCGCTGGCTATTAACGCAGCCGGAAATACTAATGCTGGACGAACCGACCCGCGGCATTGATGTCGGCGCAAAATTTGAAATTTATCAGCTTATTGCGGAACTGGCGAAAAAAGGCAAGGGGATCATCATTATCTCTTCTGAAATGCCGGAGCTGTTAGGGATTACCGATCGTATCCTGGTGATGAGTAACGGTCTCGTTTCCGGCATTGTCGATACTAAAACAACAACGCAAAACGAAATTTTGCGTCTTGCTTCTTTGCACCTTTAAGATCAGGGGCTCCTTATGAGTGCGTTAAACAAGAAAAGCTTTTTGACCTGGCTGAAAGAGGGCGGAATTTACGTCGTTCTTTTAGTGTTGCTGGCGATTATTATTTTCCAGGACCCGACTTTTTTAAGTTTGCTGAATTTAAGTAATATTCTGACGCAATCTTCGGTACGTATTATTATCGCGCTGGGCGTGGCGGGACTCATCGTCACCCAGGGGACAGATCTGTCGGCGGGGCGTCAGGTAGGGCTGGCGGCGGTCGTGGCGGCAACATTACTGCAATCAATGGAAAACGCCAATAAAGTGTTTCCGGAAATGGCGACCATGCCGATTGCGCTGGTCATCCTGATTGTCTGCGCGATTGGCGCGGTGATTGGCCTGGTGAACGGCATCATCATTGCTTACCTGAATGTGACGCCGTTTATTACCACGCTTGGCACGATGATTATCGTTTATGGGATCAACTCCCTTTATTATGACTTTGTCGGCGCTTCGCCCATTTCCGGCTTTGACAGCGGCTTTTCCACCTTTGCGCAGGGCTTTGTGGCGATGGGCAGTTTCCGGCTCTCCTACATCACCTTTTACGCCCTGATTGCGGTAGCGTTTGTCTGGGTGCTGTGGAATAAGACCCGTTTTGGTAAAAACATTTTTGCTATTGGCGGCAACCCGGAAGCGGCAAAAGTTTCTGGCGTAAACGTGGCGCTGAACCTGCTGATGATTTATGCGCTCTCCGGCGTGTTTTATGCCTTCGGCGGCTTACTGGAAGCAGGGCGTATTGGTTCTGCCACCAACAACCTCGGCTTTATGTATGAACTGGATGCGATTGCCGCGTGCGTGGTCGGGGGCGTATCGTTTAGCGGCGGAGTGGGGACGGTCTTCGGCGTGGTGACCGGCGTCATTATCTTTACCGTCATCAACTACGGCCTGACCTATATCGGGGTAAACCCGTACTGGCAGTACATTATCAAAGGCGGCATTATCATTTTCGCCGTGGCGCTGGACTCGCTGAAATACGCGCGTAAGAAGTAGTTCTCCAGACCTATTGCTTTGCTTATCAGATAACCCGGCGCAGCGAAACTGCGCGCCGGGCTTCATACCGTGAGCTACAGCGTTAACGCGTGTTCTTTTTCGCCTTTTTTAAATTTGACCTCGCCTAAATCAATACAGGCGACCGGGCAGACATGACCGCACAGCAGACAACCGACGCATTTTTCCGTATTGCAATGCGGCGTGCGGCTGTGTTCATCCCACTCCATCGCCTGATGACCGCCGTCATAGCAGGAGATATAGCAACGTCCGCAGCCGACGCATTTCTCCTGATTAATCCGCGGATAGACGATATAGCTGCGATCCAGCTCTTCCGCCGGGATAATATTGCCATTCGCCAGCCCGATCATCTCCTGTAATGAGGCAAATCCCTGATCGGCCAGATAGTGGCTGAGGCCGCTCGCCATATCTTCTACAATGCGGTAACCGTATTGCATAATGCCTGTCGTCACCTGTAGGGTCGCTGCGCCCAGCAGCAGAAATTCGGCAGCGTCTTCCCAGGTTTCAATGCCGCCGATACCGCTAATCGGGAAATCGCGCAGTTCAGGGTGCATTCGCAACTGCTGGATAAAACGCAGCGCAATGGGTTTCACCGCTTTTCCTGAATAACCGGAGATGCTGGATTTACCGTTAACCACCGGCATCCCGATTTTGCGGTTCAGGTCGATGTTAGTAATGGATTTCACGGTGTTGATGGTGGCGATACCGTCGGCTCCGCCGCGTTTGGCGGCCAGCGCGACTTCACACATATCGCCAATATTCGGCGTCATTTTCGCCAGCATTGGCAAAGATGAACCGCGTTTTACGGCGCGGCAGTATTTTTCAACCAGCTCCGGGCTTTGCCCTACATCGCTTCCCATGGCGTGTGAGGTCATCTGCGGGCAAGAGAAGTTACACTCAATCATATCCGCGCCGGCTTCCTCAACCAGACGCGCCAGTTCCTGCCACTGCTGCTCATTTTCCCCCATGATAGAAGCAATCAGCACCTTGTCCGGATAATCCTGTTTTAGCCGTCGAATGGCGGCCAGATTCTCTTCCAGCGGATGTTCAGCAATTTGCTCCATGTTTTTGAAACCAATAAAACCGGTATCTTCTTTGGTCAGGTGATCAAAACGTGGAGAGACTTCGTTGGCAATAAAAAAACCAATGGTTTTAAAAACGATCCCGCCCCAGCCGGTATCATAGGCTTTGGCGCACATCTCATAACAGTTGCCTACCGGAGAAGAAGAGAGACAAAACGGATTGGGAAACTTAACGCCGCAAAAGGTAACAGACAAATCTTTTGTTAACATGAGCAGGCCTCCTCTAAATAATGATGAATAGCCTGAGCGGCTTCTTTTCCGGTTTTTACCGCATAAACGACGGTCTTATCGCCTTTAACAATATCGCCAGCGGCAAAGATCGCCGGGTCGTCGGTTTGATAATTGTGCGTGTCGATAATATTATGCTGCGCTTTTATCTCCGCAAAGTTATCCAGTCGCGCGTGCTGCCCCACGGCCAAAATAATATTTTCCGCTTCCAGCGTCAGTTCTCCTGAGTGGCGTACATGGTGGAAGGTCACTTTATTTCCGCTGACGGCGACAGGCGTAAAGCCATCAATAATCGATACGCCTAATGCCTGCGTGCTGGTAAATTCTTTTTCGCTGGCGGGGAATTCGGCTAATTCTTCCCGCGCCACGCAGGTGACGGAAGGGCAGCCGAGAATTTTTAACGTACTGGCGACATCCATCGCTACGTCGCCGCCGCCAATAATTAATGCGCTACGCGGAACGCTAATATCGCCGTCGGCCTGACGGGTGCGCTGTAAAAAATCAACGGCAATCTCTACGTGACTGGCTTGCTCAAATAACGGTAAACCAGAGCCACAGGACATCCCGACGGTCATCAGCACGGCGCGATATTCGGCTTTGAGTTGCGCAAGCGATAGCGACCCGCCCACCTCACAATTACAGTTAATATTGACGCCCATTTCTACAATGCGGGCAATTTCCTGATCGAGTACGCTTTGCGGCAGACGAAATGCCGGGATGCCGTGACGCAGCCATCCGCCGGGCTGCGGCTGTTTTTCGTAAATGGTGACGTCATAGCCTAAATGCGTGAGCGTCATGCTTGCCTGTAAACCTGCCGGGCCCGCGCCAATAATTGCGACTTTCCCGCGTGTTTTACTCCCGGGCTGATAAATCTGCATGGCAGTCTGCTGTTCAAAATCGGTAATAAAACGTTGCAGGCGTGCAATATCAATAGGTTTATCTATTCCGGAACGTGTACATCCGCGCTGGCATAATTTTTCCGTCGGACAGACTCTGGCGCAGACGGCGCCAAGCGCGTTATTTTCCCGGATAGTTTCCGCTGCGCCTTTAAAATTGCGAAAGTAAATAGAACGAATAAATTTCCCCGGATCGGTTTGCGCCGGGCAAGCCTGACTACAGGGCGCATCGTGACATAATAAACAACGTGAAGCCTCTTTTATTGCCAGTAATGGCGTAAAACCAGGCGTGAGTTCATCCAGATAATTTTGTTGCGGCATATAATCTTCCTTAATGCTTGAATAAATTAAGGCGAAACGCAAATAACGCGTTTTAATGATCCAAAATCTACCGCCAGCCTAAGCATTGAAAGAAGGGTATTCTGTGAAAGAATTCACAAAAAAATGAAACCAGAATGCAAAACAGCATTTGTTCCTTATATCATAATAATAACTATTCTCAATTTTAAAGGGATAATAAATAGATTAACGATAAAAAAGAAGATAAATAATCATTCCAGTAAATAAAAAACCGCAACCGGTATAAAGAAAAAGATAAGACCAATATTGTACGGGATCGGCATGGCGATAGACATAAACCGGTTTTCGCGCATTTTTGACAACTTTATCTACCGCGCCGGTTCGCCAGCCTTTCCAGGCCTCACGGAAGCAAAAAAGCGGGAGTAGCAGAAAGGCTAATATGACAAATATCGTCTGTACATCCATGATCATTTCCCTTTTTTCTTTTCCAGTTCAAGCAATTGTTCCGGCGTAACGGCCGGATACCCCTGGGCGTCATTCGGCACCTGATGCTGCGTGGGAATAGGTACCAGCGGGCCTAAAAAACGCGGTTCGCGTTTAAAAATATAGAGATCCGCCAGCGCGCTAAAGCGGGCGCCAAATTCGCGCAGGCGCACTGTCAGCATATTTTTGGGCGAAGGTACCGCGTAACACTGCGCCTGAATGCCCATATGCAGCGCAATAAACAAGGCGCGTTCGCAGTGGAAGCGCTGAGTGATGATAATAAAGTCGTTGGTATCAAACACTTTGCGGGTACGCACAATGGAGTCAAGCGTACGGAAGCCAGCGTAATCAAGCACAATGTCCGCAGGATCGACGCCCGCCGCGATAAGGTCTTTGCGCATGGTCATCGGTTCGTTATAGCTTTGCAGGGCATTGTCGCCGCTGAGCAGCAGGTAATTAACTTTACCGCTATTGTAAGCGTTTAACGCGCCCTGGATACGGTAACGATAGTACTGATTAATGACACCCTTGCGATAGTATTTGGCGGTCCCTAACACGACGCCAACCTGGCGGTAGGGGAGATCCTGTAGCTCGTCATAGATATAGGGCGCTGTTTTCCAGCTCATCCACCGATCGAGGCCAAGCACCGTCAACAGCAGCAAGCCTACCAGGACCAACAGGCTGTAAAACACGCGCTTTAACATGCAGGAAACTCGATACCAGGATGAAAGTACGATCAGGCTACTGTACCCGAAGGCGTAGCGCAAGAAACCGCCGTCTGATTGCGGAGATTTTCAGCATCATAGTCAGGTGCCAGAGTATACATGTTCTGGCCAGAGATGTGCGTCTATGAAAAATAAGAGCGCGTTGCGTCATAAAAAATGATGTTCTCAGGTATTCTCAAGCAAAACGGTTTCGCGGAAGGAAAGCACTTTTATGAGCGCCGCAATGATTTTTTCGTTTACCTCGTTGCCCAGACTCAGGCATGACGCATCTCTTTTTCGTAACGTATTTAAGTAAGTAAGGAAAACAGTAAATTCTTCGGGTAGGCCTTCTAATAAAGCGGGATTAAAATCACCATTATAGATGTGGTCTATCGCTGTCAGGCACCTCTGTTTATCCGTTTCTTGTAAAATAGCGCGGTGTCCGCGCGAACAAGCACTAATAACCTCTTTTAATATATGCACTTGATCCTTTGGACGTGTTCTTCGAAGATTTATCATGTAAACGAGCCTGTCTGAACAGTTAAATAATCGCTGGGTAATGGCCCCCGTACTCTTAAGATCTACCAGCAAGGCTATCGTTTGCACAGTAGTCGCCTCATTGCCAGTCAGGTAGGCCGCCCTTTTTAATGCTTTTGCGCCGACTGACGTACCTTCGTATGGATTTTGGTGCAGAAAAAGATTCAATGTATTTATAATAAACATTAACATCATTTCTGGAGCTGTTCCTTTACCTATGCTTCGCATAATTGAGCCAGATAAAGATGAGAATAAACTTAACCCCTGACTTAGAACCCGTTGTGTTGTCTTGAACGTTGCTTCTTGAGCGATAAACTTCTGCGCCGCTTTTTCGTTTCCTGATGAGCCATATTTGTATGCTTGATACCAGCTTTCACCTAATACAGTTAAGACGATAGGGATATCTATATAGCTGATACCTCTTCCTACATGTCGAAGTATTGTTCCTGCCTGCATTGCACCACTTAGCATTACAAGTGGTGCGATCGCTAATAGCGTGCTTGCCAGGCACAACGTGAGTCTGGCAACCACGGAACCCGTCACAGTACGTTTCTCTATGCACTGATTTATTTCATCTCTTAACTTAGGATACTGGTAAAAAATACTTGGGAAATGGAAGAGTAATGCAGATATAATGTCGCCAAAGAGTTTAACTTGCGATAAGTTTAATGAGAGGACGCTATTAAAGAAAGCGTCCGGTTTCATAGTTATTGGCGCGGTAGGTTCTGGTGTTATACTTTCGCGTTTTAAGTCCGCATTATCATATTTTCCATCAAAAAAAAGCGCCTGTATCAAAAGATGAAAACTAATATTCCCACCCGCTCTGAAAGAATAGGGTAATAAATTTTCCACACATTTATGCAATGACATATATGCTTTGTAAAAACAGCCAGATTTCTCATAAACGAGTCTGTATTGTTCAGCGTACATTCTCATGATTTGGCGGACTTTTTCGGCGTTATCACTCTCTGCCGGCATGATATCACCAACGATAGCATCTAATTGATACTGATAACGACACGTTAAAATCTTCAGAATTTTAGCATCAAGTTCAAGGCATACATCATTGGTGGCGACTTCAGTCCGAAGAGAGAGCATTTCTTCGGGGATCGTGACACAGGTATTCCTGGCTTCGATGTATTTAACTTCGTCGTTGACAGCGGGTGTCCTGTCATGAGGGATTTTTATTATACAATCACCGTATTGATTGGCAGCCGTTTCTGAAACAGCCGCTTCTGTTCCCATTGCGTCCAGAAGGTCATTTAATGAGAATTGGGAACCCATTTGTCGGTGATGAACAGTGAGTTCGTTGCCAGCGGCGCTATCAAGAAGGTTATTTAACGTTAACGTAGAACTATTCCGCGTTATTAAGCCTAAACCGTCTGAATTAACCGGTTGGAAGAGGCGGTTTTTGGTGCTATCGAGAGTATCATTCAGTGTTAACGTCGAACTGCTTCGACTCGATGCATCCCGATACTCCGAACTAAAAGATTGGAGAGATCGGTTTTCTGCGCGATCCAGGAGATCATTTAAGGTTGAAGTTGAACTACTGTGACCTATTAATGGCAGATCCGCTGAATTTATCATCTGGAAAGATCGGTTATTTACATTGACTGCCTTTTGAACAGTTTCATCCTGCATGAAGGACATATCAATCATCACATACTCTTTATTTCCAACTGGCCTCGGCATGTCTTATTCCCCGGTCGTTAGTGGTCGTATGTCGCTCAGTGTCACCCGTAACTGCACAGGGTCTCGCTGGAGGTAAGGACCTTATTTTCTTTCGTTTGTGGGCGCTAAGCGTGATGAGAGCCGTGATATTATTACGTTTATTTAAGATAGCCCCCTTGCCTTGTTGAGTATTAGAGGACATGCTATTTTTCGGTTTACAGCGGTTGTATTAATGTAGATGGGGGCTGGCGTAGGCGCCATCAGTTTTTTACCTGACGGCGTTATTTGACGAGAGAAAGAGTTAGAGCCTATCCCACCAGGCGTTATTGGCGCAGCCAGTTTGGACGCGGACAGCGCGCAAAAACCGGAGCGTACACGTAGTACGTGAGGATTTTGAGCACTGCCCAGGACAAAAATGGCAAGTAAAATAGCCCTAATGGGATAGGCTCTTAGCCGAGAAGCACGCGGTCAATATTATGGCAACCTAACGCTTTCAGCGTTGCGGCGGTGGCATCCCATTGAATTAATGCCGCATCGCCTTTTTCCGCCAGAATCGCACGCTGAATATCCGTATAGTCATAGCCATTGAGACTCAGCAGATTTAGCGCGCCTTGCAGCGGGGGAAGCGTAGGGTTAAAGGCGGCGTTTTCCGCATAGCTGCCGGTGAAAATACGGCCATCTTTACATTCCAGCGCCACGCCGCTCGGTGAGTGGCTATAAGGCATATGGCTCTTATTGGCTGCCGTAATCGCCGCTTGCGTTAGCGTATCGCCCGTTAACGTAAAGCCATGATCCTGCTCGTCCATCAGCAGCGTTTTGATCTCCAGATCTTTTGGCCCGAAAGCGTCAGGCAGATAATCGCGTAACGTATGTGGCGCGCGGCCCGGCAGATGAATGCGCAGATCCAGACCGCTGTTCAGCTCGTTCATAAACTGGCGACAGTGGCCGCAAGGCGTGTAGTTAACGGTGACGGCGGCGAGCCCTTTTTCGCCGCGTAGCCAGGCGTGGCTAATCGCGCTTTGTTCAGCATGCACAGTTTGTTGCATGGTGGCACCCAGGAACTCCATATTCGCACCGAAATACCAGTTGCCGCTAACGCCGCGCGCAATCGCGCCGACGTTAAAATGGGACAAATCGGTACGGGCGCAGGCCGCCGCCAGAGGTAACAGTGCGAAAGCCAGCGCGTCTTCGTCCAGTCCCGCCGTATTTTTAAGCGTCGAGACCTGCTCTGCGGTCAGCATGGCGGGAAAATGGTGGTCCGCCAGGATAGGGGCCAGCGCTGATTGCAAATTATCCGCAAGCTGGGCAAAAGCAGTTTGAAAACGTGGATGCATGGCGTTGCCTCATAACAATGTAATGGAACCGTAGTTTACGGGCCTGTTATGTCTTAATATGTGATCTAAATCTCATTGCTTATGCAACTTGTGAAACTTAAATGAAAAATGCGCGACGTATCGCAAATTTTAACCCGGTCTTTTGTCCCGTCGTTAGCGCATTACCGCCAGAATGAGCGGAAACAAAAAGGGCGCTACCAGCGAGGTAATAATGCCGCAGATCACCAGCGCCAGGGAGCTAAACGCGCCTTCCTGGTAATCCAGCTCGGCGCAGCGCGCAGTACCGAGCGCATGTGAGGCGGTCCCCATTGCCAGCCCGCGTGCGGCTTTAGTACGGATGTGCATCGCGTTTAACAGCGTGTGGCCAAACACCGCGCCCAGAATACCGACAAAAATTACGCATACCGCGCTGATCGCGGGGATGCCGCCGATGCTGCCGCCCACCGCCATCGCGATAGGCGTAGTCACGGATTTAGGCAGTACCGATGCCGCGATTTCAGGCGTTGCGCCCATCAGCAAGGCAACGGATGTTCCGGTAATCATCGCTACCAGACTGCCGACAAAACAGATGCTAATAATGGATTTCCAACGCGCGCGAATCTGGTGCAATTGTTCATAAAGGGGATAGGCCAGCGCCACCACCGCCGGTTGCAGCAGATCGTTAAGGACTTCGCTGCCTTTGAAGTAGTGCTCGTAGGGAATACCGGTCAGCAACAGAAAAGGAATAATGACTACCATTGCCACCAGCAGCGGATTCAGCAACGGCATTTTAAAATGCGCCGCCAGTCTGCGGGCGGCGAAAAATACCGCCAGCGTCAGCGGTAACGACCACCAGATATATGTCATCATTTTTTCGTTCCCTTCTGCCCAACCACTTTACGCTCACCGTGTATCAGATGTGAACTCCAGCTTACGACCACAAAAACGACCAGCGTACTGATAGCGCAAGAGACCACCACCGGGCCGAATTGCGCGCGCAGTAAGTCAAAATATTGCATGACCCCAACGCCAATCGGCACAAACAGCAACGCCATATAACGAATCAGCACATAACAGCCGGGGTTAACCCACTTTGCCGGCAGAATTTGCAGCGCCAGCAATACAAACAGAATTAACATCCCGATAATGCTGCCGGGTATAGTGATAGGAAGCAGTGATGCAAGAAAAATGCCTGCGTACAAACAGGCATAAATCAATACAAAAGCGCGTATATATTGCCAGATAATATTCAGTGACTTACTCATGTTTAAAGCCCTTGATGAGATGGATTCATCATACAATTAAACGTTAAAACGTGCTACCGATCACATCATGAATTCTTAGCATAGTGGGTATAGACAGCAGGAACATCGGGCAATGCCCCTGGTCGGCGGCGCTAAACCTGGGCTAAAAAATACAAAAAGCGACTCAGGGCCAAAGACGGCGTCTCATTCTTACGCCAGAACATCCCTACGCTGCCTTTTTGCTCAATTTTTGGCAAGTTTAAAATCGCCAGTTGCCCCTGGCTGGCATAGCGTTGCGCCAGCCGTAAAGAAAGAATAGAGATCATATCGCTGCTTTGCAGCAAATTGGTGCTGACGTTCATTGACGCCGATTCAATGGTGTTTTCCGGAAGCATGACGCCGTTATCGACGAGGGCGTTGTCAATACTGATGCGAATAGGGGTGCCGGTTGGCCAGACTATCCACCGCCAGTGCGCCAGATCGCTCCAGGCGATCTGTGCTCGCGCGGCCAGCGGATGGTGCGGACGCGCCACAAAGCAGACCGGCTCGGTATAAAGTACCTGATAATTAAGCGGCAGTTGCAGGGCGCGTCCGCCGACACGTCCTACCACCACATCCACCTGACCGGCAAGCAAATCGTGCAGCAGCGGCGTCATTACCTTCTCTTCAATATTCAGATGCAGCGTCGGCATTTCGTTAAGCAGGCTCAGAATCGCCTGTGATACGCAGTCAGTCGCCACGGGTGAACAGCCGATCTTCAGGCTGCCAACCAGGCCGCCCTGCTTGAAACGGGCGATTTCATACTGTGAACGCTCCAGATCGTTAATTAGGCGCTGGGCGTGCTGGAGCAGTAATTTACCGCCTTCCGAGGGGCGTAGCCCTTTACTGTGGCGCTCAAAAAGTGTGATGCCTATCTCATCTTCGAGTTGAGATAACCACTTCGATAGCGCCGGCTGGGAGATATTCATCATCCGGGCGACGTGCGTCAGGTTGCCCTGTTCGCCCAGCGCAACCAGCGTTTGCAGGTGATGTAATTTCAATTTCTGCGCCCAGTTCGCCATTCGCTATAACCTCCAGGTTATGTCTCTGCCTGAAAAGCCATTGTACATTTTATCGCTCACTCTACAAACTCGTAACATAGCAAACATAAAAACAACATCTATCTCCCTGCACTGAGGCATTAACTATGACTCAACGACGTGATCTACAAGCCCTTATTGATGCCGCGCCCGTCGGCAAAATGCAGTGGCGCGTTATCATCTGCTGTTTTCTGGTGGTTATGCTCGACGGTTTCGACACCGCCGCGATTGGCTTCATCGCCCCGGATATTCGTACCCACTGGCAGCTAAGCGCCAGCGAACTTGCGCCGCTGTTTGGCGCAGGGCTGCTGGGGCTTACGGCTGGCGCGCTGCTATGCGGGCCGCTGGCGGATCGCTTTGGCCGCAAGCGGGTCATTGAGCTTTGCGTGGCACTATTCGGCGCATTGAGCCTGCTTTCCGCTTTCTCTCCGGATATAGAAACTCTGGTGTTGCTGCGCTTCTTAACCGGCCTGGGACTGGGCGGAGCGATGCCGAATACCATCACCATGACGTCGGAATACCTTCCCGCTCGTCGACGCGGAGCGCTGGTCACGCTGATGTTCTGCGGTTTTACCCTGGGGTCGGCGATGGGCGGGATTGTGAGCGCGCAACTGGTGCCGCTGATTGGCTGGCACGGAATTCTGGCATTAGGCGGCATCTTGCCTTTGCTGCTGTTTTTCGGCCTGCTGTTCGCGCTGCCGGAATCTCCCCGCTGGCAGGTACGTCGCCAACTACCGCAAGCCGTTGTCGCCCGGACGGTCAGCGTCATTACCGGCGAGCGCTATCACGATACGCACTTCTTTCTGCATGAGGCGGCAGCCGTCGCCAAAGGCAGTATTCGCCAGCTTTTTGCCGGGCGACAGCTTGTCATTACCCTGATGTTATGGGTGGTGTTCTTTATGAGCCTGCTCATTATCTATCTGCTTTCCAGTTGGATGCCGACGTTACTTAACCATCGCGGTATTGATCTGCAACAGGCGTCGTGGGTGACTGCCGCATTCCAGGTTGGCGGCACGCTTGGCGCGCTGTTACTCGGCGTGTTGATGGACCGGCTTAACCCGTTCCGGGTACTGGCGGTGAGCTATGCGCTGGGCGCGGTTTGCATTGTCATGATAGGCCTGAGCGAAAACGGCCTTTGGCTGATGGCGCTGGCGATTTTTGGTACCGGCATCGGTATTAGCGGTTCCCAGGTAGGGCTGAATGCTCTGACGGCAACGCTGTACCCCACCCAAAGCCGGGCGACGGGCGTGAGCTGGTCGAACGCCATTGGACGCTGCGGGGCGATTGTCGGTTCGCTCTCCGGCGGCATGATGATGGCCCTCAATTTCTCTTTCGATACGTTGTTTTTTGTCATTGCTATTCCGGCGGCTATCAGCGCGGTAATGCTTACCCTGCTGACGGTGGTTGTCCGCCTTTCGATTTCTGTACCTGACGACCTGCCGCGTGCCAGCGTCGTAAACGAATAAGGAGAATCTCCATGTCTGCAATAAATCAGAACGTAAAAGATAGCCGTCAACAGTATTACCAGCATATTTCCGGGCAGAATCTGACGCCGCTGTGGGAATCGTTACATCACCTGGTACCGCAGACGCCAAACGCCAACTGCGCGCCGGCCTACTGGAATTATCAGGAAATTCGTCCGCTACTGATGGAAAGCGGCAATGTCATTGGCGCGAAAGAGGCGATCCGCCGGGTGCTGGTGCTGGAAAATCCGGCATTGCGCGGTCAGTCGTCGATCACGGCGACCTTATATGCTGGTTTACAGCTGATCCTGCCCGGCGAAGTCGCGCCGAGTCATCGCCATAACCAGTCGGCGCTGCGTTTTATCGTCGAAGGTAAAGGCGCATTTACCGCGGTGGACGGCGAGCGCACGCCAATGCATACCGGCGATTTTATCCTGACGCCGCAGTGGCGCTGGCACGATCATGGTAATCCGGGGTCAGAGCCGGTGGTATGGCTGGATGGTCTGGATCTGCCGTTAGTCAACCTCCTGGGCTGTGGTTTTGCGGAAGACTATCCCGAAGATCAGCAGCCGGTGACGCGAAAAGAGGGCGATTATCTGCCGCGCTATGCAGCGAATATGCTGCCGCTGCGCCACCAGCGCGGGAACTCGTCGCCGATTTTCAACTACCGTTACGACCGCAGTCGCGAGGCGTTGCACGATCTGACCCGTATGGGCGATCCGGATGAGTGGGAAGGTTACAAGCTGCGTTACGTTAATCCCGTCACCGGCGGTTATCCGATGCCGTCGATGGGCGCGTTCCTGCAACTGCTGCCAAAAGGCTTTGCCTCGCGTGTGGCGCGGAGCACCGACAGCACTATTTACCACGTCGTTGAAGGGGCAGGGCAGGTCACTATCGGCAACGAAACTTTTCATTTTTCCGCAAAAGACATTTTTGTGGCGCCGACCTGGCATGAGGTGTCGTTTCGCAGCAGCGAAGACACGGTGTTATTCAGCTTTTCGGACAAGCCGGTTCAGGAAGCCCTGGGGCTGTTCCGCGAAGCACGTTATTAATTAGGGAGAGAGAACATGACCAAATATGTATTCCAGCCGCAGGCCCCGATGACAGTACCAGTGGCGGGCAGTGATGAGCAGTTTCCGGTACGTCGCGTTTACTGCGTGGGTCGCAACTATGCCGCCCATGCCCGTGAAATGGGCTTTGATCCCGATCGCGAACCGCCGTTCTTCTTTTGTAAACCAGCGGACGCTGTCGTCCCGGTAGCGGCGGGGGATACCCTGGAACTGCCGTATCCGGCGCAGACCGATAACTACCATTATGAAATTGAGCTGGTGGTGGCGATTGGTAAAAAGGGGAGCGATATCCCGCTGGAAAAAGCCCATGAATATGTATGGGGATACGCCACCGGTCTGGACATGACGCGTCGCGACCGTCAGATGGAAATGCGCCAGATGGGACGCCCGTGGGAAATTGGCAAAGCGTTCGATCTCTCCGCGCCCATTGCGCCATTACACAAAGCCGCTGAAACGCATAATGTGGATAACGCCCCTATTTGGCTACAGGTTAACGGCGAAGACCATCAGCGCAGCGATATTCGTCATCTGATTTGGTCGGTGAATGAAACCATCAGCTATTTGTCCGGCTTTTTTGAATTGCAGCCAGGCGATTTGATTTTCACCGGTACGCCAGAGGGGGTGGGCGCAGTGGTGAAAGGGGATGTCATCACCGGGAACGTAGAAGGTCTGACGCCGATTGCTGTGAAAATTGTCTGAGGTGAACGATGAAGCTGTACAGTTTCTTTAATAGTTCGGCGTCTTATCGTGTACGTATTGCGCTGGCGTTAAAGGGGATTGATTACCAGACAGTGGGCGTCAATATTCGTATCGGCCAGCAGAATGCGCTGGCCTACCGACGGATGAATCCGGTAGGCCTGGTGCCGACGCTGGTCACTGATGACGGCGAATCGTTGGGGCAATCGCTGGCCATCGTCGACTGGCTGGACCGACATTTTCCGCAAACGCCGTTGCTGCCGACGAGCGACCCGGCGCGTAGCCAGGCGCTGGAAATTGTCTACGCTATCGCCTGCGATATACACCCAATCAATAACATGCGCGTGTTGCGCTACCTGACCGATGAGCTGAAGGTTAGCGAAGAGGATAAAAAACGCTGGTACGCCCACTGGATACAGCAAGGGTTAAGCGCGGTAGAGCAGCTATTGCGTAAAAGTCAGTCCGGACGATTCTGCGTGGGCGACACGCCAGGCCTTGCGGACTGCTGCCTGATTCCTCAGTGGGCGAATGCGCTCAGGATGGGCTGCGATTTATCAGGCTATCCGCGCTGTAAAGCCGTTTATGACGCTTGCGTACAGCTACCGGCGTTTATTGCCGCCGCGCCGGAAAATCAACAAGATAAAATCCCGGCCTGAAAAGGAGAATGACCATGACTCACGTGACAAGCGCAATTATTGTAGGTGGCGGAATCGGCGGCGCGGCGACCGCGCTGTCGCTGGCGCGCCAGGGAATAAAAGTCATGCTGTTGGAAAAAGCGCACGAAATTGGCGAGATTGGCGCGGGTATTCAGCTTGGGCCGAACGCTTTTTCGGCGCTGGATAGTCTCGGGGTGGGCGATGTTGCCCGCCAGCGTGCGGTGTTTACCGATCACATTACCATGATGGATGCCGTGAATGCCGAAGAAGTGGTATGCATTGAAACCGGACAGGCGTTCCGTGACCATTTTGGCGGGCCGTATGCGGTAATTCACCGGGTAGATATTCATGCAACGGTATGGGAAGCGGCGCTGACGCACCCTGGCGTGGAGTATCGTACCTCGACCCATATTGTCGATATCCGCCAGACGCCGGATGACGTTACGGTGTTTGATGAGCATGGAAATAGCTGGACGGCGGATATTCTCGTGGGTTGCGACGGCGTTAAATCGGTCGTGCGGCAAAGTTTACTCGGCGATGCGCCGCGCGTAACGGGGCATGTAGTTTATCGGGCGGTGATTGATTGCGACGATATGCCGGACGATTTACGTATTAACGCACCGGTGCTGTGGGCAGGCCCGCATTGTCACCTGGTCCATTATCCGCTCCGTGGAGGTCAACAGTACAATCTGGTGGTGACATTCCATAGCCGCCAGCAAGAAGAGTGGGGCGTGAAAGACGGCAGTAAAGAAGAGGTGCTCTCTTATTTTGCCGGTATTCATCCCCGCCCGCGTCAGATGTTGGATAAGCCGACCTCCTGGCGCCGCTGGTCGACCGCCGATCGCGAGCCGGTCGCGAAATGGGGAACCGAGCGTATCACTCTGGTGGGCGACGCCGCGCATCCGGTGGCGCAATATATGGCCCAGGGGGCCTGTATGGCGCTGGAAGACGCCGTCACGCTGGGCAAAGCGCTGGAACGCTGCGACGGCGACGCGCAGCAGGCATTTGCGCTGTATGAGTCGGTGCGTATTCCCCGCACGGCGCGTATCGTCTGGTCTACCCGCGAGATGGGGCGTCTCTATCACGCCGCCGGGGTGGAGCGTCAGGTACGTAATCTGTTGTGGAAAGGAAAATCGCAGGAGGCGTTTTATCGCGGTATCGAATGGCTGTACGGCTGGAAAGAAGATAACTGTCTTGAGCCGCGTTGAGCACTTTACGTGACGTAGCGTGGCGTTTGCGCCGCCACCCGGCAAAAAGTTTTGCTCATCGCAGAGAGGCGTTATGATAGCGCCTCTTTTTTTGCTGTGGATACCGATATGCGTGTTTTACTGGCGCCGATGGAAGGCGTGCTCGACGCGTTAGTGCGCGAGCTGCTGACCGAAGTGAATGATTACGATCTCTGCATCACCGAATTTGTGCGCGTGGTGGATCAGCTGCTGCCGGTAAAAGTGTTTCATCGCATCTGCCCGGAGTTGCTTCACGCCAGCCGCACGCCGTCCGGCACGCCGGTGCGTATTCAGCTTCTGGGCCAGCATCCGCAGTGGCTGGCGGAAAACGCCGCGCGGGCGACGGCGTTGGGATCGTATGGCGTGGACCTGAACTGCGGCTGTCCGTCAAAAGTGGTGAACGGCAGCGGCGGCGGCGCGACATTGCTCAAAGATCCCGAACTCATCTATCAGGGCGCGAAAGCGATGCGGGCCGCGGTACCGTCGCATCTTCCGGTGACGGTAAAAGTGCGTCTCGGCTGGGATAGCGGCGATAGAAAATTTGAAATCGCCGATGCGGTGCAGCAGGCCGGCGCCAGTGAACTGGTGGTGCATGGTCGTACCAAAGCGCAGGGCTACCGCGCCGAGCATATCGACTGGCAGGCGATCGGTGAAATACGCCAGCGTCTGACTATTCCGGTTATCGCGAATGGCGAAATCTGGGACTGGCAGAGCGCGCAGGCATGTATGGCGACCAGCGGCTGCGATGCGGTGATGATTGGCCGTGGGGCGTTAAATATTCCTAACCTGAGCCGGGTGGTGAAGTATAACGAACCGCGTATGCCGTGGCCGGAAGTGGTGACGTTATTACAAAAATATACCCGACTGGAAAAGCAGGGCGATACCGGTTTATATCATGTCGCGCGTATTAAACAGTGGTTGGGATATTTACGTAAGGAATATATTGAGGCGACGGAACTCTTTCAGTCGATTCGGGCGTTAAACCGTTCGTCCGAGATTGCGCGGGCGATTCAGGCTATTAAAATCTAATCTCTACAGCGTCCAGAACGTGTGCCGGGCAGATACTATCGCTGCCCGGCGCAGGAATCAGAAAATCATCTTAAACACGCCCGTTACCACTAACAGCCCAATCAGAAAAATAATTAAGATTGCCCATAGAAGAATTTTCATTGTTTGTCCCTTTATTGGTAAATACAAACAAAGTATAGGAAAGTATTAAGCCATCTGCTGCCTTGTTGGGCGCGGCGACGTTTAACTCATGAAGGCTGCTGGCGCGTATTGCAGCAAAATCGTTAATTTATTAACGGGTTAATGGGACTTTACATTGAAGTATTACATCAAAAAATGTATCAGATGAAATCATTTGCTAATCATATAAATTTCAAAATATGTCTTTTGTTGTCTGATGATGTATTGCCACGCGTAACTAAAAAATAGATCGCCGTAAGACGTACTCTCTGCGCACCTTTTTTTATCAGAACACCTCCATGAATCGTAATTCTTTCCTTGCCGCGACAGCGAGCTTACCGCTTTTTATTTTGCTGGCGGGCTGCGCCCCCATGCACGATACCCGCCAGTCGCTGACCCAGCAGACGCCCTCTTCTCATGTTGATTCCAGCCTGCCGGCGGCATTGAAAAACGGTTGGCCGGATAGCCAGTGGTGGAAGGCGTATCACGATGCGCAGCTTGACGCGCTGGTTGATAATGCCATACAGCATTCGCCGGATATGCAGGTGGCTGAACAGCGTATTCAACTGGCGGAAGCGCAGGCGAAAGCGGTTGAGGCGCAGGACGGCCCGCAGCTCGACTTTTCTGCCGACATTGAGCGCCAGCGAATGTCCGCGGAAGGGCTGATGGGGCCATTCGCGATTACCGACCCCGCGGCGGGAACGACCGGGCCGTGGTATACCAACGGTACATTCGGCCTGACGGCGGGCTGGGATCTGGATTTATGGGGAAAAAACCGCGCTGAAGTTACCGCGCGGATCGGGGCGGTCAAAGCGCGCGAAGCGGAGCAGGAGCAGACCCGGCAATTGCTGGCAAGCGGCGTGGCGCGACTCTACTGGGAGTGGCAGACGCAGGCGGCGCTGAAAAATGTGCTGACGCAAATCGAGCATGAGCAGCAAAACGTGGTGGCGGTGAACCGGGAATTGTATCAACACGGCATTACCTCTTCCGTCGAAGGCGTCGAGACCGATATCGACGCCAGTAAAACCCAGCAGCAGCTTAATGACGTTAACGGTAAAATGAAGGTCATTGAAGCGCGGCTCAGCGCGTTAACCAATACGCAATCGGCGGCGCTCAAGCTGCGTCAGGTGAGTCTCCCCGCCGTTGAAAGCCAGTTACCGTCGCAACTGGGGTATTCGTTGCTGGCGCGCCGGGCGGATCTGCAGGCCGCGCACTGGTACATTGAATCCTCGTTGAGCAGCATTGACGCCGCGAAGGCCGCGTTTTATCCCGATATCAATCTGATGGCTTTTTTACAGCAGGATGCGTTACATCTGAGCGATCTGTTCCGCCATTCCGCACAGCAATATGGCATTACCGGCGGGTTGACGCTGCCGATTTTCGACAGCGGCAGGCTGAATGCCAACCTCGATATCGCCAAAGCGCAAAGCAACCTTTCTATCGCCAACTACAACAAAGCGGTGGTAGATGCGGTTAATGATGTGGCGCGCGCCGCCAGTCAGGTAGAGACGCTGGCGCAGAAAAATCAGCATCAGCAGCAGATTGAGCATGACGCGCAGCGTGTGGTCGGTCTGGCGCAAGCGCGCTTTAATGCCGGCATTATTGCGGGTTCCCGCGTGAGCGAGGCCAAAATCCCGGCACTGCGCGAGCAGTGTAACGGCTTGCTGTTGCAGGGCCAGTGGCTGGATGCCTCTATTCAGCTTACCAGCGCGCTGGGCGGCGGTTATCATTCCTGATTTTTCCAGATGATTCAGACAGGGTTCCTATACTTAGGCTGTGTATGAATCATCCGGAGAGGAATATGACCAAAGTCGCAATTGTAACGGCATCAGATTCGGGAATTGGCAAAGCGTGTGCGTTGTTATTAGCACAAAACGGTTTTGATATTGGTATCACCTGGCATTCCGATGAACGCGGCGCGCAGGAGACTGCGAAAAAAGCGGCGCAGTTTGGTGTGCGGGCAGAGACCATTCATCTTGACCTGAGCCAGTTACCCGAGGGCGCGCAGGCCATTGAACATCTTATTCAGCGCCTGGGGCGCGTTGACGTGCTGGTCAATAATGCCGGGGCGATGACCAAATCCGCGTTTATTGATATGCCGTTTACGCAGTGGCGGCAAATTTTTACCGTGGATGTCGATGGCGCGTTTCTCTGCGCGCAGATCGCCGCCCGGCATATGATTAAACAAGGAGAGGGAGGGCGTATTATCAACATCACCTCCGTCCATGAGCATACGCCGCTTCCGCAAGCCAGCGCCTATACCGCGGCGAAACATGCGCTGGGGGGATTGACTAAATCCATGGCGCTGGAACTGATTGAACATCATATTTTGGTCAACGCCGTCGCGCCAGGCGCTATCGCCACGCCGATGAATGATATGGATGACAGCGACATTGAGCCGGGATCGGAACCCTCGATCCCTATCGCCCGACCGGGTTCTACGCATGAAATAGCCAGCCTCGTCGCCTGGCTGTGTTCCGAAGGCGCAAGCTATACCACCGGTCAGTCGCTGATTGTCGACGGCGGGTTTATGCTGGCGAATCCGCAATTCAACGCCAAATAAACGCCGGGTGCCGGATGGCGGCGTTATGCCATCCGGATACCATCGGGTTTAACGGGCCTCCGCTTTGCCGCGTCTTTTCAGCCACCAGCGCACGCCCACCACCAGGACGATGGCCAGAATCAGCCAGACCCCGTGCCTGAGATGCTGATCGAGGTCGTGCAGCCATGGCGCGATCACCTCGCCGCCAAGATATCCCAGCGTGGTAAACAGCAGCGCCCAGATCAGCGCGCCTACAATATTCAGCGGCAGAAAAATTTTAGGCGGCAGGCGGCTGGCGCCAATCAGCAACGGGCCAACCACCCGGAAGCCATACATAAAACGCGTGCCGATCACAAACAGATACGGATGGCGTTGGATCATTTTCTGCGCGCGACGAATCTTCGTATGATAACGCGGGAAACGACGCAGGATCTTCCCGCCATAGCATCGTCCTAACAGGTAAAGTAGCTGATCGCCCATCATCCCTCCCAGCGCGACGGCCGCCGCCACCAGCGGAAACTTGAGTAATCCCTGATGCGCCGCGACGCCCCCCAACAGGGTAACGGTTTCACCTTCGGCCATACTGCCGATAACCAGCGCCGCATAGCCATAATGCGTAATAAGCGTGTTGATATCCATGCGTAAACCACCTCCGGCATTAAGCATACACCCTGGCAAGAGGCGTGCGCGGCAAAGCCGATGTTTTGCCGGAGACTATTTTGCCATTGCTCATAAAATAACCAGAAACTGAATTATACTTGAACATACTGGCATCTGAGGCAGCAGAAGGGGGCAGTATGAACCATGTATGGGGGCTTTTTTCCCATCCCGATCGGGAAATGCAGGTGATCAAAAGCGAAAACGAAACCGTTTCGCATCATTATACGCACCATGTTTTGCTGATGGCGGCGATTCCCGTCGTCTGCGCCTTTATCGGCACGACGCAAATCGGCTGGAATTTTGGCGACGGCAACGTGTTACAACTCTCGCTGTTTACCGCTTTTGCGCTGGCGGTCTTGTTCTACGGCGTGATGCTGGCGGGCGTCGCGGTGATGGGACGCGTCATCTGGTGGATGGCGCGAAACTATCCGCAACGGCCATCGCTTGCGCGCTGTATGGTTTTTGCCGGCTATGTCGCGACGCCGCTGTTTTTAAGTGGTCTGGTGGCGCTCTATCCCCTGGTATGGCTATGCGCTTTGGTCGGCGCTGTCGCGCTCTTTTACACCGGCTATTTGCTGTATTTGGGTATTCCGACTTTCCTTAACATTAATAGAGAGGAAGGATTAAGCTTCTCCAGTTCGACGCTCGCTATCGGCGTGCTGGTCCTGGAGGTGCTACTGGCGATCACCGTGATCCTGTGGGGATACGGCTACCGCCTGTTCTGATGCGAAAAAGGGCTGGCGCAAAAGCCAGCAATGCAGCATTTGCTGACGATTCTTCTGTAGCGGCAACGCTGGCGTGCCGCTATGATGCCACTGCTAGCTTGAGTATAATCTTAGCTCAGGCGGTGTGCGTTACGACGCGCGTGAATCATTATCAGAAATCTCATCATGCTGAAATTCCGAGCTTCATTCCTGAGCCTTGCTCTGATGTTGGCCGTTCCTTTTGCCCCGCAGGCTGTGGCGAAAACGGCAGCGACAACCGCGGCGTCTCAACCTGAGATTGCCTCCGGTAGCGCAATGATTGTTGATCTTAACACCAATAAAGTGATCTATTCGAACCACCCGGATCTGGTGCGTCCGATTGCCTCGATAACCAAATTAATGACGGCGATGGTCGTGCTCGACGCGCGATTGCCGCTGGATGAAATACTGAAGGTCGATATCAGCCAGACGCCGGAAATGAAAGGGGTTTACTCCCGCGTACGCCTGAACAGCGAAATTAGCCGCAAAAATATGTTGCTGCTGGCGTTGATGTCATCCGAAAACCGTGCGGCGGCAAGCCTGGCGCACTATTATCCCGGCGGTTATAACGCATTTATTAAAGCGATGAATGCGAAGGCGAAAGCGCTGGGCATGACGCATACCCGCTTTGTTGAGCCAACGGGGCTGTCGATTCATAACGTCTCGACCGCGCGGGATTTAACAAAACTGCTGATTGCCACGAAGCAATACCCGCTGATTGGCCAGCTAAGCACCACGCGCGAAGATATGGCGACATTCTCGCATCCGGCGTATACGCTGCCATTTCGCAATACCAACCATTTGGTCTACCGTGATAACTGGAATATCCAGTTAACGAAAACCGGCTTTACCAATGCGGCGGGGCATTGCCTGGTGATGCGTACCGTGATCAATAACAAACCGGTCGCGCTGGTGGTCATGGACGCGTTCGGCAAATATACCCACTTTGCGGACGCCAGTCGCCTGCGTACATGGATTGAAACCGGTAAAGTCATGCCCGTTCCGGCTGCCGCGCTGAGCTATAAAAAGCAAAAAGCCGCGCAAATGGCGGCAGCCAGCGCCAGTGCCGGGGCGCAAACCGCACAGAACGATTAAGTCGCCGCAGGCCCGGCAGGCATCGCGCCGCCGGGCTTCACGGTAAACCGCACGGTGTTAATGCGTTTCGTCGGGCGTATTTTCCTGCCAGAATTTCCGCTTACTCGTTTTGCCGATACCGGGGTTCATACTGTTGGTTGGGTCATTTTGCCGATAAAAACGCGTCAGCGTTTCCGGCGCTTTATACAGATGTCCAACGTTGTGCTCCGCCGGGTATTGTGCCCCGCGCGCCTGCAACAGCTCCAGCATTTGCGCTTTCAGCGCATGGACGTCGACGCCTTTCTTCACGATATAGTCCTGATGAAAAACGTGGCACATAAAGTGACCGTAATAGAGTTTATGTACCAGTTGGCTGTCGATTTCCGGCGGCAGATGCTCGAACCAGTCGGTATCGTTGCGGCGCAGAGCGATATCCAGCGCCAGGATATCTTCCACTTCATCAGCGTGTACGGCCTGATAACGAATCGCTGCGCCAGCAGCGGCGAAGCGGTGCAGGAAGGCTTTGCTGCCTTCTTCCGGCGTACAGGTAAAGAAACCGCCCTCAGCGGATTTAAAAAATTCATTCAGCCAGCGTTGCGCTTCTGCGACGCCGTCTCCCGCCATTTTTAACAGCAGATGATGCTCATATTTATCGCGCCAGTTTTTCATTCGCGGCGGCAGATGGCTGGGAAACAGGTGGCCGAATTTCTGCATCGCGCGGTCGGTGAAATGCGGACGGAAAAATTTTACTTTTTCCAGCATCGCATCGGTTCGGCCTTTTAGCGTGAAAAAGAATGGCATCTTGTCGGTGCCGAGTTTATCGATCATCAGAAAGGTATCTTTACCGTACTGCTCCGCAATATCGTAGATATCGCGATGCATATATTCTCCCGCCACTGGCAGATTGTCGAAGTTCGCCAGAATATGCCGACGGATTTCAGTCAGTACCGCGGGCTGATTAGTGCCGATATAAAAAACCTGCTGATTTTTTTCCGCTGCAAAGGTATCAAGGCGAACGGCAAAAACCGCCAGTTTTCCGGCGCAGCCGGAAGATTCAAACAAACGGTCCGGGTCGGCGTTATAGCGGGCGGGCGTATCGGCGTTGATATCTCGTACCCGCGTCACGTAGTCGTGATCGTGCGCATGACGACCATCGTGACGCACATCCTCATCTTTAATCCGTTCATCATCCAGCTTGCTCAGGATCTGCTCCGGGGTATGCCCAAGATCGATACCCAGATGATTGACCAGTTGCAGTTTGCCTTGCTCGTCAATACGGGCAAAGAGCGACATTTCGGTATAGGCTGGGCCGCGCTGCACCAGCGAGCCGCCGGAGTTATTACAGATGCCGCCGATGACCGACGCGCCGATACACGACGAACCAATCACCGAGTGCGGTTCACGGCCCAGCGGTTTAAGCGCTTTTTCCAGCGCATAGAGCGTCGTACCGGGCCAGGCCAGAACCTGTTGGCCGTTATCCAGTAAGTGCAGCTTATCCAGCCGCTGGGTGCTGATAATCACAATATCGCGATCGTAGTCGTTGCCGTTCGGCGTGGAGCCTTCCGTCAGACCGGTGTTGGCGGCCTGCATCAGAATAATTTTGTCAGCGTTAACGCAGGCGTTGAGCACACGCCACAGTTCCAGTAACGAACCCGGGAAAACAACGGCCAGCGCGTCGCCCTGACCGGAACGGAAACCCTTGCGATAGCGGGCGGTTTTGGCGGGGTCTGTCAGCAGGTGAGAATGGCCTACCAGGCGGGCCAGCTCATTCAGGAACGTTTTATTATCAGTCATTGTTATGGAAGACATTCTCCACTCCTTGTGGTGGGACAAAATATCAGCGTTAAGCATAGCGCTTGGTATGACAATACGCTTTCTCATTCAAATTGTCTCTGTGTTGGTGGTATTCATTTGCCGCCTTGATACCATTTGCTGGCGGTTGCGTATTCGACTGTGCGGAAAATTAGGAGAATAACCTTCGCTTTCTTCTCCTCTCGCGTTTAGGCTTATGGCAAACTGCGGTTTTTATTCTGTTTTTACCGCCTCGTCGGGATAAAGATAAAGAGAGACTCAACATGAAATGGTTATGTTCAGTAGGTGTTGCTGTGAGTCTGGCGATGCAGCCAGCATTGGCGGAAAACCTGTTTGGCAATCACCCGCTGACGCCTGAAGCGCGCGACGCGTTCGTCACCGATTTACTCAAGAAAATGACTGTCGATGAAAAAATTGGTCAGTTACGTCTGATCAGCGTCGGCCCTGATAACCCGAAAGAAGCGATTCGCGAGATGATCAAAGACGGGCAGGTAGGGGCGATTTTTAATACCGTCACCCGCCAGGATATCCGTCAAATGCAGGATCAGGTGATGGCATTGAGCCGCCTGAAAATTCCTCTCTTTTTTGCCTATGACGTGGTACACGGCCAGCGAACCGTCTTCCCAATAAGCCTCGGTCTGGCTTCTTCTTTTAATCTGGATGCGGTAAGAACCGTAGGACGCGTATCGGCGTATGAAGCGGCGGACGACGGTCTGAATATGACCTGGGCGCCGATGGTGGATGTCTCCCGCGATCCGCGTTGGGGACGCGCCTCCGAAGGCTTTGGCGAAGATACATATTTAACCTCCATCATGGGCGAAACCATGGTGAAAGCGATGCAGGGCAAAAGTCCGGCGGATCGCTATTCGGTGATGACCAGCGTGAAACATTTTGCCGCCTATGGCGCCGTTGAAGGCGGTAAAGAATACAACACCGTGGATATGAGTTCCCAGCGTCTGTTTAATGATTACATGCCGCCGTACAAAGCGGGGCTGGATGCGGGGAGCGGCGCGGTGATGGTGGCGCTGAACTCGCTGAACGGCACGCCTGCGACGTCAGATTCCTGGCTATTGAAAGATGTCCTGCGCGATGAGTGGGGCTTTAAGGGAATTACCGTTTCCGACCACGGCGCTATTAAAGAACTGATTAAACACGGCACGGCGGCCGACCCGGAAGATGCGGTGCGCGTGGCGCTAAAGGCAGGGGTGGATATGAGCATGGCGGATGAGTATTACAGCAAATATCTGCCGGGTCTGATTAAGTCGGGCAAAGTGACGATGGCGGAACTGGACGACGCGACGCGCCATGTGCTCAACGTAAAATATGACATGGGATTGTTTAACGACCCCTATAGCCATCTGGGGCCGAAAGAGAGCGACCCGGTGGACACCAATGCCGAAAGCCGCCTGCATCGTAAAGAGGCGCGGGAAGTGGCGCGGGAAAGTGTGGTACTGCTGAAAAACCGGCTGGAAACGCTGCCGCTGAAAAAATCGGGCACCATTGCCGTTGTTGGGCCGCTGGCCGACAGTCAACGTGATGTAATGGGAAGCTGGTCTGCTGCTGGGGTTGCGAATCAGTCGGTGACGGTGCTGGCGGGTATTCAAAATGCCGTCGGCGACGGGGCGAAGATCCTCTATGCCAAAGGGGCGAATATCACTAACGATAAAGACATCGTCGATTTCTTAAACCTGTATGAAGAGGCGGTGAAAATCGATCCGCGCTCACCGCAGGCGATGATTGATGAGGCGGTGCAGGCGGCGAAACAGGCCGATGTGGTGGTCGCAGTGGTAGGCGAGTCGCAGGGGATGGCGCATGAAGCCTCCAGTCGTACCAATATCACCATTCCGCAGAGTCAGCGCGACTTAATCACCGCTCTGAAAGCCACCGGTAAGCCGCTGGTACTGGTATTAATGAACGGCAGACCGCTGGCGCTGGTAAAAGAAGATCAACAGGCCGATGCGATTCTGGAGACCTGGTTTGCCGGGACGGAAGGCGGTAACGCCATTGCCGATGTGCTGTTTGGCGATTACAACCCGTCAGGGAAACTGCCGATATCTTTCCCGCGTTCGGTGGGACAAATTCCGGTCTATTACAGCCATCTCAATACGGGACGCCCGTATAATCCTGAAAAGCCAAACAAATATACCTCACGCTATTTTGACGAAGCGAATGGCCCGCTCTATCCGTTTGGTTACGGTCTGAGCTACACCACATTTACGGTGTCTGACGTCACGCTCTCCTCACCGACAATGCAACGCGACGGCAAAGTCACGGCCAGCGTAGAGGTCACGAACACCGGTAAACGCGAAGGGGCAACGGTCATCCAGATGTACTTACAGGATGTCACGGCGTCAATGAGCCGCCCGGTGAAGCAATTAAAAGGCTTTGAAAAAATCACCCTCAAACCCGGCGAACGTAAAACCGTGAGTTTCCCGATTGATATCGAGGCGTTGAAGTTCTGGAATCAGCAGATGAAATATGACGCGGAACCCGGCAAGTTCAACGTCTTTATCGGCGTGGATTCCGCTCGCGTTAAACAAGGATCGTTCGAACTACTGTAAGCCTGCCGTCAACAGGGCGCGATAGCTGCGCCCTGTCTGGCAATGACTTTTCCTGTCCCCCCTTTTATTACCAGTCACGTCACTTACACTGGCGGAAAATCCCAGGTTAAACGCAGACTTTTCAACTATGCTTTTTTCTCAAGTCTCTGAAAAAGGCCGTAAAAGGATGAGGAAAGCATCATGACGATCTCAAAGCTATGGGTAAGTTCGCTGGCGTTGCTGGCGACGGTGAGTTTACCTTTACAGGCGGCATCGCCCGTGACGGTCGGGTCAAAGATTGATACCGAAGGCGCGCTGCTCGGCAACATGATTTTGCAGGTACTGGAAAGCCACGGCGTTAAAACGGTCAATAAAATTCAGCTCGGGACCACGCCAGTCGTTCGTGGCGCGATTACCGCCGGAGAGCTGGATATCTATCCGGAATACACCGGTAACGGGGCGTTCTTTTTTAAAGATGAAAACGATCCGGCATGGAAGAATGCAAAGCAAGGCTTTGAGAAAGTCAAAAAACTGGATGCGGAGCAGAATAAGCTGGTCTGGTTGACGCCTGCGCCGGCAAATAACACCTGGACCATCGCGGTACGCCAGGACATCGCGGAAAAAAATAAACTCTCCTCGCTTGCCGATCTCAGCCGTTATCTGAAAGAGGGCGGCACTTTTAAACTGGCGGCGTCTGCGGAATTTATCGAACGGGCGGATGCGCTGCCGGCATTTGAAAAAGCCTATGATTTTACCTTGAATCAGAACCAGCTCTTGTCGCTGGCGGGCGGCGATACGGCGGTCACGATCAAAGCCGCCGCGCAACAAACATCCGGCGTTAACGCCGCGATGGCGTATGGCACCGACGGCCCGGTCGCCGCGCTGGGTCTGCAAACCTTGAGCGACCCGAAAGGCGTCCAGCCTATCTATGCCCCCGCGCCGGTAGTGCGTGAATCGGTGTTACAGGCCTATCCGCAGATAGCCGACTGGCTGCAGCCCGTTTTCGCCAGCCTTGATGAGAAAACGCTGCAACAGTTGAACGCCAGAATCGCCGTAGAAGGGCTGGATGCGAAAAAAGTCGCCGCAGATTACCTCCGACAAAAAGGGTGGGTGAAGTAATCTGTGAGTGACGCTGCCAAAAAAATCACGGTTAATCGTGTGCTGTTGCTGTTGGTTGTTCTGACCCTGCTTGCTGTCGCGCTGCCTTTCATTAATTACGCCCCGAATCGTCTGGTGAGCGGCGAGGGGCGCCAGTTATGGGAGATCTGGCCGGCGGCCATCTGGATGCTGACTGGCGCGGGATGCGCGCTGTTTACGTTGTGCTTTGTACCCGGTAAACGCGGTAGCGTACTGACGCTGATGATGGCGCAGACGCTTTTTATTGTCATGCTGTGGGGAGTCGGCAGGGCGGCGACCCAGTTGGCGCAGGAGGGCAGCCCGCTGGCGCGTACCAGTCTGGGAAGTGGATTGTGGCTGGGCCTCGGTCTGATGCTGCTGGCCTGTAGCGATGCGATCCGCCGTATTACCGTTGGGCCGCTGTGGCGCTGGTTGCTGCACGCGCAAATTGTCATTGTCCCGCTGGCGCTGCTGTTTTCAGGCACGTTCGACAACCTCTCGCTTCTGAAAGAGTATACCAACCGCCAGGATGTTTTCGATGCCGCGCTGGTGCAACATTTGATGTTACTGGCGGGTACGGTGCTGCCGGCGCTGGCGATCGGACTACCGTTGGGCGTCTGGTGTTATTTTTCCGCCTCACGCCAGGGGCCGGTGTTTACCGTGCTGAATGTGATCCAGACTATCCCTTCCGTCGCGCTGTTTGGCCTGCTGATTGCGCCGTTGGCCGGACTGGTGAAACAGTTTCCGTGGCTTGCCGAATTCGGCGTCGCGGGAACCGGCATGACGCCTGCGCTGATAGCGCTGGTGCTCTATGCGTTATTGCCGCTGGTGCGCGGCGTGGTCGCCGGGCTCAATCAGGTGCCGCGCGATGTGCTGGAGAGCGCAAGAGCAATGGGAATGAGTAGCGGCCAGCGCTTCAGGCATGTGCAACTGCCGCTGGCGCTGCCGGTCTTTTTACGTAGCCTGCGGGTAGTCATGGTCCAGACAGTGGGAATGGCCGTCGTCGCCGCGCTGATTGGCGCGGGAGGTTTCGGCGCGCTGGTGTTTCAGGGGCTATTGAGCAGCGCCATTGATTTAGTCCTGTTGGGCGTCATTCCGGTGATTGCGCTGGCGGTAGTGATCGACGCGCTGTTTGATTTATGGATCGCGTTTTTGAAGGGAGCAACCGATGATTGAATTTAACCATGTCAGTAAAACCTTCGGCGATCAACAGGCTGTTAGCGACCTCAATTTGCACTTTAGCGAAGGCAGCTTTTCGGTGTTAATTGGCACCTCCGGCTCGGGAAAATCGACCACTCTGAAGATGATTAACCGGCTGGTAGAGCATGATAGCGGAACGATCCGTTTTGCCGGGGAAGAGATCCGCAGCCTGCCGGTGCTTGAACTGCGCCGTCGCATGGGCTATGCCATTCAGTCTATCGGTCTTTTTCCCCACTGGACGGTGGCGCAAAATATCGCCACCGTACCGCAACTACAAAAGTGGTCGCGTGCGCGGATTAACGAGCGTATTGATGAACTGATGGCATTATTGGGTCTGGAAAGCGCGCTGCGCGATCGCTATCCGCATCAGCTTTCCGGCGGGCAACAGCAGCGGGTCGGCGTTGCGCGGGCGCTGGCTGCCGATCCGCAGGTATTGCTGATGGACGAGCCTTTCGGCGCGCTTGATCCGGTAACGCGCGGCGCATTGCAGCAGGAGATGACCCGCATTCATCAGCTACTGGGACGCACCATCGTACTGGTGACGCACGACATCGACGAGGCGCTACGCCTCGCCGACCATCTGGTGCTGATGGACGGGGGCCACGTTATCCAACAGGGATCGCCACTTTCTATGCTGACCTCGCCGGAAAATGATTTCGTGCAGGCGTTTTTTGGCCGCAGCGAGCTGGGCGTAAGGCTGCTTTCGTTACGTAGCGTAGGCGATTATGTACGCCGGCATGAAAAGATCAGCGGCGACGCGCTGGTGGAAGAGATGACGTTACGCGATGCGCTATCGATGTTTGTCGCCCGTCGGTGCGACGTCCTGCCGGTGGCGAATCAGCAGGGCGAGCCCTGCGGTACGCTCCATTTCCGCGATCTGCTTTCGGAGACGTCCCCTCGTGAAACGACTGTGTGATCCGCTTCTCTGGCTTATTGTTCTGTTCTTGCTTCTGCTGTTTGGATTGCCTTATAGCCAGCCGTTCTTCGGCGCGCTGTTTCCCGATTTGCCGCGCCCGGTCTACCAACAGGAGAGTTTTGCCGCCCTCGCGCTCGCCCATTTCTGGTTGGTGGGCATCTCAAGTTTGTTTGCCGTCGTGGTGGGCGTCGGCGCAGGGATTGCGGTCACGCGAGAAAGTGGGAAAGAGTTTCGCCCCCTGGTGGAGACTATCGCCGCCGTCGGGCAGACCTTTCCGCCGGTCGCGGTACTGGCGATCGCGGTACCCGTCATGGGTTTTGGTCAGCAACCGGCCATTATCGCCTTGATCCTGTATGGGGTGTTGCCCATCCTGCAGGCGACCCTGGCCGGGCTGGGCGCGGTGCCTGCCAGCGTGATGAGCGTTGCCAGCGGTATGGGAATGAGCCGTCGCCAACAGTTGTATCAGGTTGAGCTGCCGCTGGCCGCGCCGGTGATTCTGGCGGGCATCCGAACCTCGGTGATTATTAATATTGGTACGGCGACCATCGCTTCAACGGTGGGGGCCAGTACGTTAGGCACGCCGATCATTATCGGGCTTAGCGGCTTTAATACGGCCTATGTTATCCAGGGGGCGCTGCTGGTGGCGCTGGCGGCGATCATTATCGATCGCCTGTTTGAAAGGCTGACGCGCGCGCTTACCCGGCACGCAAAATAAAACTGTAACCTGCCAGCATCACGCCGCCGATACCGCCAATAGCCATCAGCAGGAAAAGGGCGATCACCCCGATTTTCGCTACGCGCATTATGTACTCCTTATGTTAATAAAAGGAGTATACATTAAAGCGAATTTGTTAGCTGCTGTTTAAACGCCAAGGGAATGAATGTCGCATCCCTGGGCGCGCCATGCCAGGAGTTGCTGCTGCTGCGCCAGCGTCTGGTTTTCTCCGCACCATACCAGTAACGTCTTTCCGTCAAACAGTTCCGGGCGGAACTGGCTAAGCGAGTGCGCCAGCACGTCGATTCGCCATCCCTGTTGGCTGGCGACCCAACCTTCCAGCCACAGGCGGGTGGTATCATGGATATTCCAGCCGATCACCAGTGCATCTTTTCCCTGTTTCTTACGCGCAGACGCCAGGCAGAGCGCAATATAGTTGATCAGGATACCGTCAAGAATGCCGAGCAGCGCCTGAAGGGCAGGTTGTTGGCACTGTAACCGTCGCCGCAGCGGGACGAACAGGTTCGTGGTCAATGTTTGGGCTGGATAATCCTGACCGCGTTCTTTGACCCATAGCCGTAAACTGTGCAGATTACTGCTTTGCAGGTAGTGCAGCAGGATCTCCTGCTGTTCGCGCCAGCCGTTAGGTTGTTCGCTACTGTCGCTACTGAGCAGCACTTTGACTTTGCTGACCTGGACGCCGTTATCTATCCAGCGCTTGATTTCGCGGATTCTGTCAATATCGGCATCGTTAAACAGACGATGACCGCCATCCGTTCGCTGTGGTTTTAAAAGTCCATAACGTCTCTGCCACGCGCGCAACGTGACAGGATTGATATCACAAAGCAAAGCCACTTCACCAATTGTGTAAAGCGCCATCGTTTCACCCTTGCTCGCGAGGTCCCGGTTTAACTTTAGACGCTCTTTTACGAACCAGGAAGTTTTGCCTGTTTTTTATGCATTAAAACGCGAAGTAGCGGGTTGCGGCGCGGCGTTTAAGTGATCGTATTCACGAATTCATATTTTTATGCAACAGTTCAAAGAAAGTTAATCGTACTCAATGTATGTTACGCGCTTTTGATTGAAGTGTGGTTTGCGGGTATGTACGAGTTTAATCTGGTGTTGCTGCTGCTTCAGCAGATGTGCGTGTTTCTGGTCATTGCGTGGCTAATGAGTAAAACGCGCCTGTTCATCCCGCTTATGCAGGTCACGGTTCGTCTGCCGCACAAGCTTCTGTGTTACGTCACGTTTTCTATCTTCTGCATTATGGGCACTTATTTTGGGCTGCATATCGAAGATTCGATTGCCAATACCCGCGCGATTGGCGCGGTGATGGGCGGCCTACTCGGCGGGCCGGTCGTCGGCGGGCTGGTCGGTCTGACCGGTGGGTTACATCGGTATTCTATGGGCGGCATGACGGCGCTGAGCTGTATGATTTCCACCATCGTCGAAGGGCTGCTGGGCGGGTTGGTACACAGCGTTCTCATACGTCGCGGACGCCCGGACAAAGTGTTTAGCCCGCTGACGGCGGGAGCAATTACGTGTGTTGCCGAACTGGTGCAGATGCTGATCATTTTACTGATAGCCAGGCCGTTTGACGATGCCCTGCATCTGGTCAGTAATATTGCCGCGCCGATGATGGTGACGAATACCGTTGGCGCCGCGCTGTTCATGCGTATTTTGCTCGATAAGCGCGCCATGTTCGAAAAATATACTTCGGCATTTTCTGCTACCGCGCTGAAGGTCGCCGCGTCAACGGAGGGGATTCTGCGTCAGGGATTTAACGAAGTGAACAGTATGAAGGTGGCGCAGGTGTTATATCAGGAGCTGGATATTGGCGCCGTCGCCATCACCGATCGTGAAAAACTGCTGGCTTTTACCGGTATTGGCGACGATCACCATCTACCGGGCAAACCCATTTCATCAGGTTATACGCTGAAAGCAATTGAAACCGGAGAGGTGGTTTATGCTGATGGCAACGAAGTGCCGTACCGCTGTTCGCTACACCCGCAGTGTAAACTCGGCTCGACGCTGGTGATCCCGCTGCGTGGCGAAAATCAGCGAGTCATGGGCACCATTAAATTGTACGAAGCGAAAAACCGGCTGTTCAGCTCAATTAACCGTACCCTGGGAGAGGGTATTGCGCAGCTTTTATCCGCGCAGATCCTGGCCGGGCAGTATGAACGGCAGAAGGCGTTGCTGACGCAGTCAGAGATCAAGCTGTTGCACGCGCAGGTGAATCCGCATTTTCTGTTTAATGCGCTCAATACCATTAAAGCGGTGATTCGCCACGACAGCGAACAGGCCAGCCAACTGGTGCAATACTTGTCGACCTTTTTTCGCAAAAATTTAAAGCGCCCGTCGGAAATCGTCACGCTGGCGGATGAAATTGAACACGTGAACGCTTATCTGCAAATTGAAAAAGCGCGTTTTCAGTCGCGTCTGCAGGTACAGCTTGATGTTCCATCGACGCTTTCACGTCAGAAATTGCCTGCGTTTACATTACAGCCGATTGTTGAGAACGCCATTAAACATGGCACGTCGCAACTGCTTGATACCGGCAACGTCGCTATTCGCGCCCGGCGCGAAGGGCAGTATTTGATGTTAGATATTGAAGATAATGCGGGACTGTATCAGCCTTCCGCCGGCAGTAGCGGGCTGGGGATGAGTCTGGTGGATAAACGTCTGCGCGAACACTTTGGCGATGATTATGGTATTAGCGTGGCCTGCGAGCCGGACTGTTTTACCCGAATTACATTACGACTTCCACTGGAGGAGGACGCATGATTAAAGTGCTGATTGTGGATGATGAGCCGTTAGCGCGGGAAAATCTGCGGATTTTGCTCCAGGGGCAGGATGACATTGAGATTGTGGGAGAGTGCGCGAACGCGGTAGAAGCGATTGGCGCGGTACATAAGCTGCGGCCTGATGTGCTGTTTCTGGATATTCAGATGCCGCGTATCAGTGGACTGGAGATGGTAGGAATGCTTGACCCGGAACACCGCCCGTATATCGTTTTTTTAACCGCGTTTGACGAATACGCCATCAAAGCCTTTGAAGAGCACGCTTTTGATTATCTGCTCAAGCCGATAGAGGAGAAACGGCTGGAAAAAACGTTACATCGTCTGCGTCAGGAGCGCAGTAAACAGGATGTTTCGTTGCTGCCGGAAAACCAGCAGGCGCTTAAATTTATTCCCTGTACCGGACACAGCCGGATCTATTTGTTGCAAATGGATGATGTCGCCTTTGTCAGTAGCCGTATGAGCGGCGTTTATGTGACCAGCAGTGAAGGGAAAGAGGGGTTTACCGAGCTGACGCTGCGCACGCTGGAAAGCCGGACGCCGCTACTGCGTTGTCATCGTCAGTTTCTGGTGAATATGGCCCATTTGCAGGAAATTCGGCTGGAGGATAATGGGCAGGCAGAGCTGATTTTACGCAACGGTCTGACGGTGCCGGTAAGCCGTCGCTATCTGAAAAGTTTAAAAGAGGCGATTGGCCTGTAAAAGACTGTTAGAATATCGTTTTGCCATAGAAACGACCGAAGGCCTCATGCTGAGTAACGATATTCTGCGTAGCGTGCGCTACATTTTAAAAGCTAATAATACCGATCTGGCGCGTATCCTGGCGCTGGGTAACGTTGATGCTACGCCGGAGCAGATTGCAATCTGGTTGCGCAAAGAAGAGGAAGAGGGGTTTCAGCGTTGCCCGGATATCGTGTTGTCCTCATTTCTCAATGGCCTCATTTATGAAAAACGCGGCAAAGATGAGGCGGCGCCTGCATTGACGGCGGAACGTCGTATCAACAACAATATTGTGCTGAAAAAGCTACGTATTGCCTTTTCGCTAAAAACAGATGATATCCTGGCGATACTTACCGATCAGTTGTTTCGTGTCTCGATGCCAGAGATCACCGCGATGATGCGTGCGCCGGATCATAAGAACTTCCGCGAATGCGGCGATCAGTTTATGCGTTATTTTCTGCGCGGTCTGGCGGCCCGTGAACACGCGGCGAAGTAATTAATTCTGCGGTATTGTTCCCGGCAGCGTCCTGCCTGACCGGGAAAACCCATTATTATAGGTTTTGGCGAGGGGACTTACAGCGAGGCTGTCTTTTTTCGGTATTCATAAAGAAAAGACGCTGCCGAAGCAGCGCCCTGAGCGACTTTATCAGTCGAGGCAATACATTATGCCTGCCAGTTATTTCGTTTCTTTAAAACCAGCGGCTTCCAGCAGCGTCTGGGTTTGTTTCATGCTGATACCTTTGCTGGTATCGCCGGACACCATTGTCCCAGAGATTCCCTGTAACGCTTTGAAGTCCACTTTTTCCATATCCACAGAGACGTTTTCCTGGGCATAGGTATCTTCATAGGTTAATTTTTCTTCCACTCCGGCGATATTTTTATATTTCGCGCTCAGCGGATCGAGAATTTTGGCGGCATCTTCTTTCGTTTTAGCGCCTACCGTGGCATAGCTGATTTTACTTTCAGACGTCTGCTTAATGATTTTGTCACCTTTATAGGTGTAAGTAATTGAAATTTCTGTCCCCGCCAGGTTTGCGTTAAAGGTCTTTGATTCTTCTTTATCGCCACAGCCAGCAAGAGAGAACACCAGTACGGAAGCCAAAGCCGCGGACAATAACTTGCCAGAAATTTTCATCTAAAACTCCATTTTATATAATGATTGGGCTTTTAAAATAATTTCAATGAATTAATTTAACCCAGTAATAGCAATGTATCAGGGAGAGATAGAATATGACTTTTAGCCGTTATTTAGCAGTCCGGATATGGAGTCTTAGCGCTATTGCTTATTAAGGAAAAAGTTAAAACGCGCGGAGGAGGCGGTATGCCAGTCAGGATTAAGCGGTTAAAAAAGCCGGAGCATGCTCCGGCTTGTTGCTTATTTCACCTGCTGGCCAGGCTTCGCGCCGTCATCAGGGCTTAACAGGAAGATATCTTTCCCGCCAGGGCCGGCGGCCATCACCATTCCCTCGGAGACGCCAAAGCGCATTTTGCGCGGCGCGAGGTTGGCGACCATTACCGTCTGGCGGCCAATCAGCGCCTGCGGGTCCGGGTAGGCGGAACGAATGCCGGAGAAGACGTTACGCTTCTCGCCGCCCAGATCCAGCGTCAGGCGCAGCAATTTGTCAGAACCGTCTACGAACTCAGCGTTTTCAATCAATGCTACGCGCAGGTCAATTTTGGCGAAATCGTCAAAGGTGATGGTTTCCTGAATCGGGAAGTCGGCTAACGGGCCGGTAACCGGCGCGGCTGCGGCTTTCACCTCTTCTTTAGACGCTTCAACCAGCGCTTCAACTTGCTTCATGTCGATGCGATTGTAGAGCGCCTTAAAGGTGTTGACCTTGTGACCGAGCAGCGGCTGTTCGATAGCATCCCAGTTCAGTTCGCTGTTCAGGAAGGCTTCAACGCGTTCAGAAAGCGTCGGCAGTACCGGTTTCAGATACGTCATCAGCACGCGGAACAGGTTGATGCCCATTGAGCAAATGGCCTGCAGGTCCGCGTCGCGGCCTTCCTGTTTAGCCACCACCCACGGAGCCTGCTCGTCAACATAACGGTTAGCGACGTCGGCCAGCGCCATAATCTCACGGATAGCTTTGCCGAATTCACGGCTTTCCCATGCTTCGCCAATCACCGCAGCGGCGTCAGTAAAGGTTTTATACAATTGCGGATCGGCCAGTTCAGTTGCCAGCACGCCGTCGAAACGCTTATTGATAAAACCGGCGTTACGCGAGGCCAGGTTGACTACTTTATTGACGATATCGGCATTGACGCGCTGGACAAAGTCTTCCAGGTTCAGGTCGATGTCATCAATGCGTGAAGAAAGCTTCGCGGTGTAGTAGTAGCGCAGGCTGTCGGCGTCAAAGTGTTTCAGCCAGGTGCTGGCCTTAATAAAGGTGCCGCGCGACTTAGACATCTTCGCGCCGTTCACCGTCACGTAACCGTGAACGAACAGGTTGGTCGGCTTACGGAAGTGGCTGCCTTCCAGCATGGCAGGCCAGAACAGGCTGTGGAAATAGACGATGTCTTTGCCGATAAAGTGGTACAGCTCGGCGTCGGAGTCTTTTTTCCAGTACTCATCAAAACTGGTCGTGTCGCCGCGCTTATCACACAGATTTTTGAAGGAACCCATATAGCCAATCGGCGCGTCCAGCCAGACGTAGAAATATTTGCCCGGCGCGTTCGGGATTTCGAAACCAAAATACGGCGCGTCGCGGGAAATGTCCCACTGTTGCAGGCCGGATTCAAACCACTCCTGCATTTTGTTCGCCACCTGCTCCTGCAGCGCTCCGCTGCGGGTCCACGCCTGCAGCATTTCGCTGAATGACGGCAGGTCAAAGAAAAAGTGCTCGGAGTCACGCATTACCGGCGTCGCGCCGGACACCACGGATTTCGGCTCGATAAGTTCGGTCGGGCTGTAAGTTGCGCCGCAGACTTCACAGTTATCGCCGTACTGGTCCGCGGATTTACATTTCGGGCAGGTGCCTTTCACAAATCGGTCCGGCAGGAACATGCCTTTTTCCGGATCGTAGAGTTGAGAGATAGTGCGGTTCTTAATAAAACCGTTCTCCTTCAGGCGCGTGTAAATCAGCTCAGACAACTCACGGTTCTCGTCGCTGTGCGTTGAGTGGTAGTTGTCATAGCTAATATTAAAACCGGCGAAATCGGTCTGGTGCTCCTGGCTCATTTCACCGATCATTTGCTCCGGCGTAATACCAAGCTGCTGCGCTTTCAGCATGATCGGCGTGCCATGAGCGTCATCGGCACAGATGAAGTTAACCTCATGGCCGCGCATTCGCTGGTAACGGACCCAGACATCAGCCTGGATGTGCTCCAGCATATGGCCGAGGTGGATAGAGCCGTTGGCGTACGGCAGCGCGCACGTTACCAGAATTTTCTTCGCGACTTGAGTCATAGTGGGTATTACTTCTTCTGTTGTAAAAAAGGGCTTTGATAGTACCAAAATGGTAATTACTGCGCCAAGCGATAAGGGCATTTATCCGTAAATGAATAATTGTTACCGCTGGAGTAAACTACAAAGTTACAATCGTACTTTTCAGAACTACAAAAGGAGTCGGGATGAACGAACAATCCCAGGCCAAGTCACCAGATACCCTGCGAGCGATGGTCGCCGGGACGCTGGCGAATTTTCAGCACCCAACCCTGAAGCATAACCTCACCACGCTTAAGGCGTTGCACCACGTCGCCTGGATGGATGATACGCTGCACGTTGAGCTGGTCATGCCGTTCGTCTGGAACAGCGCGTTTGAGGTTTTAAAAGAGCAATGCAGCGCCGATCTGTTACGTATTACAGGCGCAAAAGCGATCGACTGGAAACTGTCGTACAACATTGCGACGCTGAAACGCGTCAAAAATCAGCCTGGCATTAATGGCGTGAAAAACATCATTGCCGTGAGCTCCGGTAAAGGCGGGGTGGGTAAATCGTCCACCGCCGTTAACCTGGCGCTGGCGTTAGCGGCTGAAGGCGCAAAGGTTGGGATTCTCGATGCCGATATTTACGGTCCGTCGATCCCAACCATGCTTGGCGCAGAAGATCAGCGCCCGACATCGCCAGACGGTACGCATATGGCGCCGATTATGTCTCACGGCCTGGCGACCAACTCGATCGGTTATCTGGTGACTGACGATAACGCGATGGTATGGCGCGGCCCAATGGCCAGTAAGGCGCTGATGCAGATGTTACAGGAGACGCTGTGGCCGGATCTGGATTATCTGGTACTGGATATGCCGCCGGGAACCGGGGATATTCAGCTAACGCTGGCGCAGAACATTCCTGTTACCGGCGCGGTGGTGGTGACTACGCCGCAGGATATCGCGCTAATCGACGCCAAAAAAGGTATCGTGATGTTCGAGAAGGTGGAAGTGCCGGTGCTCGGCATTGTGGAAAATATGAGTATGCATATTTGTAGCAACTGCGGCCATCACGAACCGATCTTCGGCACGGGCGGCGCGCAGAAGCTGGCGGAAAAATACCATACTCAGCTTCTGGGTCAGATGCCGCTGCATATTAGTCTGCGCGAAGATCTCGATCGCGGTACGCCGACGGTGGTTAGCCGTCCGGAGAGCGAGTTTACCGCGATCTATCGCGAACTGGCCGATCGCGTTGCGGCACAGCTTTACTGGCAGGGTGAAGTGATTCCGGGTGAAATCGCCTTCCGCGCGGTGTAATCCTCCTGACGTATTCCAAAGAGAATATGACATTCACTGCATTAATATATATTGATGTGGTGAATGTATTAATAAAATAATAGCCCCCGCATTGTTAATTCTTGCTTAAACAGACAGGCGTTTATCTGAAATAATCGGCAAAAACATTATTTGAATTGATCATACCTATCCTACTGATTTATTTTTTCAATTGGTTTTAAGGTATCGATACGTTCATACTGCTCATCAGGATAGCCTGCATACTGTTTGACGTTCACCAGAGGAACAATTGCTCACGATGAAAAAATATTTGCTGATGGGAATTATAGTTTCGGCTTATGGAATAAGCATACCCGTTTTTGCCTCCGATACCGCAACATTAACCATCAGTGGAAAAGTGACCGCGCCAACGTGCAGTACAGAAGTGGTAAACGCACAGTTACAGCAGCGTTGCGGCAACACTATCCACGTTTCAACGCTGCAAACACCCGCCGTTACGCCGATGAGAGGTGTGACAACGCAGCTATACGCGGTGCCTGGTGATAGCACCCGACAGATTATTGTTAATCATTACGACTAAGAGCCTATCCCATTAGGGCTATTTTACTTGCCATTGTGGTCCTGGGCAGTGCTCGCCAAAACGCGTTAGCGTTTTGAACGCCGCTAGCGGCGGCCCGAAGGGCGAGCGTAGCGAGTCAAACCTCACGTACTACGTGTACGCTCCGGTTTTTGCGCGCTGTCCGTGTCCAAACTGGCTGCGCCAATAACGCCTGGTGGGATAGGCTCT
>NZ_JBKFPH010000021.1:0-80872 GCF_046567715.1 Salmonella sp. 741265116_PST
GGATCGCGCGGGGAATTCACAGCAATCTGCCTTGCTGGAGGTGACGGTTGACTCAACGCTTACGGTGCCAGAGATTGCGCTGGCAGCAGGTGAAGACAATGGCGCTTCAGACAGCGATAACGTGACGAATCACCCCCAGCCTAAGTTCACGCTGCAGCATATTGATGCTGATGTGACCGGGGCGACCGTAAACGTGACGCATAACGGCGTGACAGACATCTATCAGGCGACGCAAGGCGCGGATGGCTGGACCTTCGCGCCGCCAGCCGCCTGGAGTGACGGTACCTACACGCTGAGCGTGACGGTGGTGGATCGCGCGGGGAATTCACAGCAATCTGCTTCGCTGGAGGTGACGGTTGATTCAACGGTGACAGTAACAGCGGATAACCTGCATGACGATGCGAGCGATGACGCCACGCCAACAGTGGTTACTCCACCGGAGTCTGAAACAGCGAATGCCGAAAGTGATACGCATCTTCGTACAGTGCCGTCTGCGGCGGAAGAAAGCGTGGTGAAGGAGACAGCCTATAGTATTACCTTGTTAAACGCTGACTCTGGGGATGAAATAGATCGTTCAATTAGTCAGACACCTTCTTTTGAAATATCAGTACCTGAGAATATTGTTAATGTCAGTGTTATGTTTGAAGGAGAAGAGTTTACTCTGCCGATAACTAACCAGAAAGCAATATTCGAAGTTCCGCTATCTTTGGACGATGGTGAATATACTATGGACGTGAAATTCATTGATAAGGACGCTGATTTCCTGATTAAGGAGAAAACATTCTCAGTCGATCACTCCTCGGCGGATATTGTGAACGCAATGAATGCAAGAGGAAAGACCGAGGATGATATTAATGATTCCCCTTCAACAAGTTCTGTAGGGCACAACAATAACGGCGCTATTGATGTTTTCGCCGTTAATGAAGTTACGCTACCTGTAGATAATCAAGAAGAACACGCATAATAACGGAGACCCCTCACCTTTGGGTGAGGGGGTTTACTTATGGATAAAAAACTAGAACCTTATTATTTAAGTGCGGAAACGGCATTATCTATAGTGTCTAAAAAATTCAACATAAAAATTGACATCAAAGAGGATGATATAAATTTAAGATTTAAAAAGTACGACAGAAATAACACTGATGACTCTATACAAATGAAGAATTTCTTTCTGTCGTTAGGGCTTTCTCTACAGGATGTATTATTTAGTAATGGTGAGGATTTACTAAATGAGCCTATGCCGATTTTACTATTAACACCAGAAATGAAGTGGATGGTGTGTGTGAGTGGCGGGCAAAAAATAAAGTTGGTAAACGCGCGCGGTGAACTCTGTTATGTTGAAGTTGAAGATGAATATTTAAAAGAGTTATCTGCATTTAGTATACTACCTTTAAATAAAGTTGTTGATAGTATAAGAGTAAAAAACATCATAAAAAACTCTTTATCGATGAACAAGATTTTTTATACTAAATACTTCTTTTCATCTCTTTTTATGGCAATTTTTGCGTTAACTATCCCAGTATTTAGTAATCTGTTCTATGATAAGCTTGTTCCAAGCGCTTCGGTTTCATCTTTATTTGGCGTGGCTATAATTGTTGCTGTATTTATTATTTTTGAGTTTATCCTTCGCACTTCGAAAGATATTTATCAGTCTATCACAGCAAGGCAGGATGACGTCGATATTGATATCGCATTTCTTGAGGCGGTCCTTTATAGTAAAAAGAAAAATGGCAGATCCATGTCATCAGCATTTGTGCTATGGAATGAGTTTCAGAAAATTAAACCCGTTTTATTAAACTCGATCTTTCAACGTATAGCCGATATTCCAATATTTATTATATTTCTTATTGTTATATATATAAATTTAGGTCTGGTCGTTATTGTACCTGTTACCATGTTTATCGTCTCTATTATTATTTCCATCGTTAACCACCATTATACTAATGAGTTAATGAACAAACAAAAAGAAGGACAGAAGAACAGGAATATTTTCATCTCAGAAGTTTTCTTATCTATTAAAATGATCCATACCTTAAATAATCAAGGTTTACTTTTTGATTGGGTTAATACATCAAATGAACAGTCGTATCTTAACCTGAAGATAAGGAAATTAAATCTTATCTATCAATCTATATTGGGTAGTATGTCATCTATTACCCAAATAACTATTATGGTAATAGCCTTTTTTATGGTAATTAAGGGTGATGTTACCACTGGCGCAATTGTTTCATCTGTCATTGTCTCTGGTCGTATCTCCGGAATCATTTCGAATTTTTCTTCTACATTAATCTCTATTTTATCAGCAGAAAAAACCGGTAAGGATCTGCTTTCTTTTTTTGATGAAGATCAGGCAGAAAAAACACCGGCATTACAGTCCATATCAAAGTGCAATGGCGATATCTCTATCCGGGGCGTGAGTTATCAGTATGATGCTCAATCTCCGATGATTATTAACCGACTGTCTATAGACATACCTGCGGGGCAGCGTGTCGCGGTGGTAGGCGAATGCGGTGCAGGAAAAAGCTCATTACTGGGAATGCTATCTGGCTACCTTTCGCCAACAGACGGTGCCATCTTATATGATGGATATAACTTAGGACATTTATCGCAGAACTTTTTTTCTCAGCATTTAAGTGTGGTGACGACACATGATGTTTTATTCACCGGAACCATTGAAAGTAATTTCGCGTTAAAACCGCAAAACGACAGGGGACGAGTACTCAAGGCGCTTCATCTGGCGAACTGTGGTTTTATCTTGCAACATCCTATGGGGCTGAAGTTTCCGGTGAATTTTATGGCTAAAAACCTGTCATCCGGACAGCAGCAGCAGTTATTATTAGCACGTAGTCTGAGCAGTAACGCCAGCGTCTTTTTATGGGATGAACCAACATCCAATCTGGATGAGAATACCGAGAAGCAAATTTTTGATAACTTAGATGAGTTTATTCATGGGAAAACGTTGATCATGGTGACGCATCGTCGATATCTGATAAAGTATTTTGACCGGGTTCTGGTAATGAAAGGTGGAAAAATAATCCGTGATTGTTCTCCGGATAAATTATTAATGTAAAATAAGCAGCGCTTGTCGCTGTTATCAGGTGGTACTGCTTAATAAAAAAGACCCGTTGCACAAACGGGTCTTTTTTGTCATTTAACGAGTCGGCAACGTCTTCAATAAGTTTAGCTCGATTCTGTTAGGGCTATTCCACTTGCCATTTTAGGATAACCACACCTGGCGGCCCTCATCAACGGCAATGCTAGGGACGTGATGGTTCGCAAGGCTACCCCTGGCGCGCGATTCCGCGTTGAGATAACCGGTGGGCGACTTCAGCGGCAGCGATAGCGTATCAGGTCAGCACCATCGGCCATTCTGGCGGGGTCTGGCTCATCGTTTCGACCATTACGGCTTCAATGTTATGCCAGATCGCAGCGAGATCCATCATGGTAATACCGAGTAAACCGGTGGCAAACCAGCAGGCGGATACCACGCCCAGACCGCTACTGATCACCGCCAGACCAATATAATCTGATTTACGGAAACGGATATTGAGCGTGCTGGCTAAAAACATGAGCACGGCGCTCAGCAGTTGCCAACGGAGAAGAACGACACCAGTGGTTATGGCAGCCATGAAACATTTCCTCTGAATAGACCTTTGTCCAGGACAGCACGGCGTTGTTCCCGGGAAATGTGGGACATTCTGGCTATCAACGGACGTCACATCAACATCGAATGAAACATTGTTTCTGTTTCATTGTTTTTGTGAACTATATCACAAAAACCAGTTTGTTCGCCAGATCGGCAATGTATTTTTTGTGCGTTTTATAACCTTATTTTCTGTGTGACTTCTGCGCATCCGTAGAGAAACTGCCGGAAAGCAAAGATGTATTATTACTACTCTTTTATTTTTTCCGTGAAATTCAGACCTGATAAAAATATCAAGTTATTTATCAAAAGAAAGGAGTAAAGATGTATACGTCATCGTTTACTTGAGTATAAATCTGATATTATCAAAAATATTTAGCGTCCTGCCTGGTATGTGAGAGATATTGCGCGTAGTTATTAATAGTAAATGTTGAACGGTAAAAGTCTGTTGCTAATATTGATAAATTCATGCACCGTAAACCTCCGTTTGGTTCACGTCTTATTTTGCCAACAATAGTCATAAATAATGCAGGGAAATAGGCTGAAAATGAGTCAAAGCACACGACGCAAGGTGTTGAGATTTCTCGGAACGATCATTGTGGTGTTACTTCCTGTATTGCTGGCTCTCTGGTTTGCTCATATCCGGGCAGTCTCTGAAACCAGAAATCAGTTACATTCATTTGCGCAGTTGGTATTAGATAAAACGGAGCGGGTTATCCTGCAAGCAGATTTAGCCCGCGATGCCGCTGAACAATATCAGGGGCAAGCCTGTACGCCAGCCCATCAACAGCGAATGCTGAATATTATCCGCGGTCGTTTGTACATTAATGAGTTGATTTATGCTGAGGGCCAGCGTTTTCTATGCTCTACGGTTATGACGCCAACAAGTCCTTATTTTATTCCCCGCGCTGACTATAAACGAAAGCCTGACATCGCTATTTATTACTATCGTGATACGCCTTTTTTCAACGGTTATAAAATGACGTATATGCAGCGGGGAAACTATGTCGCGGTTATCAATCCCTTATCTTATAGCGAGGTGATGTCAGACGATCCGGCGTTGGCCTGGGGAATGTATGATACGGTGACCAACACCTTTTTCTCCCTGAGTGAACAGGCGCAGGCTGATCGGCTATTACCTTTGGTACGACGGAGTGAACCTGTGTTCCAACAGGGTGAGCGTTTTTATACTCTGGTTAAATCAGCAAAACGACCGGTTGCCGCGATTGTGTCAACCTCAAAGCAACGCTTTTATCAGAACCTCTTTCATCAGCTTACATTAACGCTACCGTTAGGGATCATCTGTAGCATTATCGTCTTATTTATGTGGTCACGATCCCGGCAGGCATATTACTCACCGCGTCGATTGCTGCAACGGGCCATTACCAGGCACCAGCTTTGCCTTCATTATCAGCCGATCATTGATATCCGAAACGGGACATGCGTAGGTGCCGAAGCGCTATTGCGTTGGCCGGGCTATCACGGTCCGGTGATGAGCCCGTGCGAATTTATTCCGCTGGCGGAAAAAGAGGGGATGATTGAGCAGATCACCGATTATGTCGTCGAAGAGGTATTTAATGATTTAGGTGGTTTTCTGGCCGCGCACCCGCATCTTTATGTCTCTATCAATCTCTCTGCCGCCGATTTTCTCTCTTCCCGGTTAATTGCGATGATTCATGAAAAAACGCGTCAGCATTCAGTGCTTGCGCAACAGATAAAGGTTGAAGTGACCGAGCGCGGATTTATTGATGTGCCTAAAATGACGCCGATTATTCAGGCGTTTCGCCAGGCGGGATACGAGGTGGCAATTGATGACTTTGGTACCGGCTATTCGAACTTGCATAACCTGTACTCATTAAATGTCGACCTTTTAAAAATTGATAAATCCTTTGTCGACACGCTAACCACTAATAGCGCCAGCCATTTGATTGTGGAGCATATTATTGAAATGGCGCAAAGTTTGCGGCTAAAAATCATTGCTGAGGGGGTTGAAACGGCTGAACAGGTTAGCTGGTTGCTAAAACGCGGCGTTCAGTATTGTCAGGGATGGCACTTTGCGAAGGCGTTACCACCGCAGGAATTCATCGCCTGGCTACAACAAACGCCCGCGCCTCTGACGATACGCGGGCAGACGCCCTACAGGCGGTGACGGTAATCGCTGGGAGTGCGATCGAACTCGCGGCGAAATACACGCGAGAAGGTTTGCTGCGATACATAGCCCAGGTCCATCGCGATATCAAAAATCGGGCGCTCGGTCGTTCGTAGCTCAACGGCCGCCAACAGGAGACGGCGCTGGCGAATATACTCGCCTAATGTTTGATGCGTTACCGTACGAAACATCCGCTGCAAATACCACTTGGAGTAGCCCGATTTTTTTGCCACCACATCAATGTTTAGCGGTTGGTCGATATGTTCATCAATCCATTCGATAAGGGTCTGAATTATCTGCTGATGCGACATATTGTTGCCTCTTAAACAGTATTCGATTCGTCGTTTTGTCTGCGGGCGAGTATAATTCCTCAAGTTAACTTGAGGTAAAGCGATTTATGGAAAAAAAATCTCCCCGTTTAAAAGCCTTACTGACGCCGGGGGAAGTTGCGAAACGTAGCGGTGTTGCTGTGTCCGCCCTGCACTTCTATGAAAGCAAAGGGCTAATTACCAGTATCCGTAATAGCGGTAACCAACGGCGATACAAGCGTGACGTGTTGCGTTATGTCGCGATTATCAAGATCGCCCAGCGTATTGGCATCCCGCTGGCAACTATCGGCGACGCGTTTGGTATCTTGCCGGAAGGGCATACGTTAAGCGCGAAAGAGTGGAAGCAGCTCTCCTCGCAGTGGCGCGAAGAGTTAGACCGACGTATTCATACGCTGGTGGCGTTGCGCGATGAGCTGGACGGTTGTATCGGCTGCGGCTGTTTATCGCGTAGCGACTGTCCGCTGCGAAATCCAGGCGACAGGCTTGGCGAACACGGGACGGGCGCCCGGCTGCTTGAAGATGATTAACATGCACTCGGCCATCGGGCTGAGCTCACCTAAAACTAAAGCGCCGCTAAGGGCGCTTTAGTTTGTTTCCGGTCTTTGTCTTTCGCTCTATCCCGCTGATTACAGGAGGGTTTCCCCCGACGTCAACACCCCTCATATCGAGCACGTGGTGGAGGTTCCGGTTTGTGTTGATACTGTAAGTGTAAGCGACGACGCCCTGTTCGCCAGCGAAATGCTGATTTTTTAGCCGAAATTTTTACGGCAACTGCCATAATTTTCTATAGTTAGTTGGCATACCTTACAGGAGACAGCCATGCTGACGGTGCACCATTTAAATCAGTCTCGTTCGCAGCGCATCCTCTGGGCGCTGGAAGAGCTGGCGTTGCCTTACCAGATTGTGCGTTACCAGCGTGAAAAGACCATGCTGGCGCCACCGGCATTGAAAAAAGTGCATCCGCTAGGCAAGTCTCCGGTTATCGAAGATCACGGTATGGTTATTGCGGAATCGGGCGCCATCCTGGAATATTTGCAGGACACTTACGACAGTATCGGACGCTTTAAACCTGCGGATGCGCAGGGGAAACAACACTATCGATTCTGGCTACATTACGCTGAAGGTTCGCTCATGCCCTTGCTATTGATGAGATTGCTCTTTACCTCTCTGGGTAAACCGCCGGTACCATTGGGCCTGCGAACGTTGGGCGGCGTTATCGGTAAGGGCGCGCAAAAAGCGTACCTTAATCCGCAACTGGAAACCCATGCGCGCTTTATTGACGGGCATCTGGCAAATCACCCTTGGTTTGCCGGAGAGCAGTTAAGTATGGCGGATATCCAGATGAGCTTCCCGCTATTTGCGCTGCTTGCCCGAGGCGGGATCGCTCATCTCGACCATATCAACGCATGGAAAGCGCGGGTAGAAATGCGTCCAGCCTGGCAGCGAGCGATTCAGCAGGGCGGTCCGTTTACCATTCCCGGCGGATAATGGCGTTTTTGTGAGCAGATTGCGCAACGTATTTGCTAACAGCGATGCGAAAAATTGTTGCTGGATTGCGCAGTAACGATAACGTTTGCGCATCGTCTGGCGATTTATTGAGCATACTAAGCAGAAAAGCATAAAAAGCGGCAAAGTTCAGTTGAAAAAGCGTTTATGATCGCTGGATAATCGTTTGCTTTTTTTTGCCACCCGTTTTGTATACGTGGAGCTAAACGTTTGCTTTTTTGCGGCACCCCGGTTGTCGTAAATGTAGCATAAGGAGATAACGTTGCGCTGTTAGTGGATTACCTCCCACGTATACCGACGAATAATAAATTCTCAGGGGATGTTTTCTATGTCTACGCCTTCAGCGCGTACCGGCGGTTCACTCGACGCCTGGTTTAAAATTTCACAACGCGGGAGCACCGTTCGCCAGGAAGTCGTTGCTGGCTTAACCACGTTTCTTGCGATGGTTTACTCCGTCATCGTGGTGCCAGGGATGCTGGGTAAAGCCGGGTTCCCGCCTGCCGCCGTCTTTGTAGCGACCTGCCTGGTCGCAGGCGTCGGCTCTATTGTTATGGGGCTATGGGCGAATCTGCCGCTGGCTATCGGTTGCGCTATCTCGTTGACGGCGTTTACCGCGTTTAGCCTGGTCCTGGGGCAGCATATTAGCGTCCCGGTCGCGCTTGGCGCCGTATTCCTGATGGGCGTACTGTTTACCATTATCTCCGCCACCGGCATTCGTAGCTGGATTTTGCGTAACTTGCCGCAGGGCGTGGCCCACGGAACCGGTATCGGTATTGGCCTGTTTTTGTTGCTGATTGCCGCCAACGGCGTCGGCCTGGTCATTAAAAACCCGCTGGATGGCCTGCCAGTCGCGCTGGGCGATTTCGATACCTTCCCGGTGATTATGTCGCTTGTGGGGCTGGCTGTTATTCTCGGTCTGGAAAAGCTGAAAGTCCCCGGCGGCATTCTGTTGACCATTATTGGCATTTCTATTGTGGGTTTGCTCTTCGATCCTAACGTCCATTTTTCCGGCATTTTCGCTATGCCTTCGTTGAGCGATGAAAACGGCAACTCACTGATTGGCAGCCTGGATATTATGGGCGCGTTAAACCCTGTCGTTCTGCCAAGCGTACTGGCGCTGGTGATGACGGCGGTGTTTGATGCGACCGGCACGATCCGTGCGGTCGCAGGGCAGGCTAATCTGCTGGACAAAGACGGACAAATTATCGATGGCGGCAAAGCGTTAACCACCGACTCCCTGAGTAGCGTTTTCTCCGGCCTGGTCGGGGCGGCGCCAGCCGCGGTGTATATCGAGTCTGCGGCTGGTACGGCGGCGGGTGGTAAAACGGGCCTGACGGCGATTACCGTGGGCGTGCTGTTTTTGCTGATCCTGTTTCTTTCGCCGCTCTCTTATCTCGTTCCCGTCTACGCAACCGCCCCGGCGCTCATGTATGTCGGTCTGCTGATGCTGAGTAACGTGGCGAAAATCGATTTTGCTGATTTCGTCGATGCGATGGCGGGGCTGGTAACGGCTGTATTTATTGTACTGACCTGTAACATTGTCACCGGGATTATGATCGGCTTTGCCACGCTGGTCGTCGGGCGTCTGGTTTCCGGTGAATGGCGTAAGCTGAATATCGGAACTGTCGTCATTGCGGTCGCGCTGGTCGCTTTTTATGCCGGCGGCTGGGCTATCTAGCTCTGCCTTCATTCTGAAAAACGGGCGGCGTTGGTCGCCCGTTTTCATTTTCAGGACACATCACATTACCTTTTGCGTTAATCTGAAGAAGGTGAAACCGAGGCATGATGCCTCTCTCCATCATAAAAAACATCGCAAACAGGGAACGCATGGAAATTTTCTTCACAATACTCATCATGACCCTTGTGGTCTCGCTGTCGGGGGTATTTACGCGTGTATTACCCTTCCAGCTTCCTTTACCCCTTATGCAGATCGCCATTGGCGCGCTGTTGGCGTGGCCGACGTTTGGTTTGCATGTGGAATTCGACCCGGAACTCTTCCTGGTGCTGTTTATTCCGCCGCTGCTGTTTGCGGATGGCTGGAAGACGCCGACCCGTGAATTTCTTGAGCATGGACGAGAGATTTTCGGGCTGGCGCTGGCGCTGGTCCTGGTAACGGTCGTTGGAATCGGCTTTCTGATTTATTGGCTGGTGCCCGGTATTCCGCTGATCCCCGCCTTTGCGCTGGCCGCCGTGCTGTCGCCGACCGATGCGGTAGCGCTCTCCGGAATTGTGGGCGAGGGGCGTATCCCGAAAAAAATCATGGGCATTCTGCAGGGAGAGGCGTTAATGAACGACGCCTCCGGTCTGGTATCGCTGAAATTCGCCGTCGCGGTGGCGATGGGGACGATGGTCTTTACCGTCGGCGGCGCGACGCTGGAATTTTTTAAGGTCGCTATCGGCGGTATTCTGGCGGGTTTTGTGGTCAGTTGGCTGTATGGCCGCTCGCTGCGTTTTTTGAGCCGCTGGGGCGGCGATGAACCCGCGACGCAAATCGTCCTGCTGTTTCTGCTGCCCTTCGCGTCTTACCTGATTGCCGAACATATTGGCGTCTCAGGCATCCTGGCCGCGGTTGCCGCCGGGATGACCATCACCCGTTCTGGCGTAATGCGCCGCGCGCCGCTGGCAATGCGTTTGCGCGCGAACAGTACCTGGGCGATGCTGGAATTTGTCTTTAACGGTATGGTCTTTCTGCTGTTGGGACTGCAATTGCCGGGGATTCTGGAATCTTCGCTGGCGGCGGCGGAAGCTGACCCGAATGTCGAAACCTGGATGCTCTTTACCGATATCGTGCTGATTTATGCGGCATTGATGCTGGTTCGCTTCGGCTGGCTGTGGACCATGAAAAAGTTCAGCCTGCGCTTTTTGAAGAAGAAACCGATGGAGTTCGCCAACTGGACGTCGCGTGAAATTCTGATTGCTTCCTTCGCTGGCGTTCGTGGGGCGATCACCCTGGCTGGTGTGCTCTCTATACCGTTACTTTTGCCGAATGGCAGCGGATTTCCGGCGCGTTATGAACTGGTATTCCTGGCGGCTGGCGTCATTCTGTTCTCGTTATTTGTCGGCGTAATCATGCTGCCGCTGCTGTTGCAACATCTGGAAGTCGCCGATCATGCGCAACAGTTGAAAGAGGAGCGTGTCGCCCGCGCGGCGACGGCGGAAGTGGCGATTGTCGCCATTCAGAAAATGGAAGAGCGTTTGGCGGCGGATACCGAAGAAAACATCGATAATCAGCTGCTTACTGAAGTAAGCTCGCGTGTCATTGGTAACTTGCGTCGCCGTGCCGATGGGCGAAACGATGTCGAAAGCTCCATACAGGAAGAAAACCTGGAGCGACGTTTCCGTCTTGCCGCGCTGCGTTCCGAACGCGCCGAGTTGTATCATCTGCGCGCCACACGAGAAATCAGCAATGAAACATTGCAAAAGCTGCTGCACGACCTGGATTTGATGGAAGCGCTACTGATAGAAAATCAGTAGTCCTTGTGGCCCGGTGGCGCCATGCTTACCGGGCCTACAAGTAGGCCGGATAAGGTGCTTGCGCCGCCATCCGGCAAGGGTTTTAACCCATGGCTTACGGTTGTTGCAGCCAAAATCCTTCGCAACAGGTTAACCACGCCCGCGCGCTGTGCGACAGATACACGCCCTCTCGCCAAATCATGCCCAACTGCCAGCGGAGATCGCTTTCCAGCGGTAGCCAGCGCAGCGTGGCCTTATCCAGACGCTGACAAATCGGCTCCGGCAAAATGGCGATGCCGACACCCGCTTGCACCATGGCGGCGAGAAAATCCCATTGCCCGCTGCGCACGGCAATCCGTGGTTTTACGTCATGCTGGCTAAATAAGGTCATCAACTGGCGGCTCAGGGCAAAGTCTTCGTTATAGATAAGAAGAGGATGCTCCGCCAGAGCTTCAGGCGCGATGGAGTCGCAGGTTGTCCACTGACCGGAACGGGGAACCAGTACGCACAGCGGATGACTGAACAGCGATAACGTCGTCAGCCCGCTCGCTTCTTCCACCGGGAGCGCGGTCATCGCAACATCCAGCTCGCCATTCATTACCGCCTGCTGTACCGTCAGGCCGCCAAACTCCGAAATTTTGAGTTCAACGCCAGGGTAGCGTTGTCGAAACAAACTGATTGGCCCGGCCATCAACATGCCGACCATCGGGGGAATACCCAGCCGCAGCACGCCCTTATTGAGATGGTTAATATCGCTCAACTCAGCCTCTAACTGGCGAAACTCAGCGAGGATCGCCAGACCGCGTTCAAACACCACGCGTCCGGTATCGGTCAGCAATAACTTACGTCCGTCGCGGATCAGTAGCGTACAGTTAAGCTCATCTTCAAGATTTTTCAGCATCTTGCTAATGGTGGGCTGGGTGACAAATAACTTCTCCGCTGCGCGGGTGAAACTTTGCTGGCGCACCACCTCGACAAAATAACGCAGCGTTCTGATATCCATGATTATTCCTTCCGACTATGCCTGCAATGATTTTAATTCATTTCTGCCCGTGACGGAGGTTCTCTATACTGGTGCTCCGTATTATTTTTCAGGACATTCCCTCATGGCTGTGGCGATAAGCCGCGTTACGCCTGCCGTTGTGCAACGACTCCAGGTACCGGTTCAGGTACTGCTCTATGCAGGTTTATTCATTTTTTCCCAATATCTTGTCTCCTGGCTGCACCTGCCGTTGCCCGCGAATCTGGTCGGCATGGTGCTTATGTTGGCGCTGATCGTTTGCCGGATTATTCCGCTTAGCTGGGTACGCGCAGGCGCACGCTGGCTGCTGGCGGAGATGCTGTTATTCTTTGTTCCCGCCGTCGTGGCGGTAGTGAACTATGCCCATCTGTTACTGGTGGACGGCTGGCGCATTTTCTCGGTGATAGCGATCAGTACCTTAATGGTACTCGGCGCGACGGCGTGGGTGGTGGATAAAGTGTATCGCTATGAGATGAGCAGGCTAAACCGTGAATAACGTTCAGTTAAGCGTACTGTGCCTGGTGATTACGCTGGGAATTTACTTCGCCAATAAGCGTCTGTATCGCCGTTTTCGCAAATTGCCGTTGATGCCATTAGTGTTGACGCCGGCACTGCTGGTGTTAATGCTGGTGTTCGGTCATATCTCCTGGCAAAACTACATTGGTGAATCGCACTGGCTATTGTGGCTGCTCGGCCCGGCGACTATTGCCTTTGCGGTGCCGGTGTACGATAACCTCGCGATTATCAAACGTCACTGGATGTCGCTCACCGCGGGCGTAGTGACGGCGACGGTGGTGGCGGTCACCAGTTCCGTTTGGCTGGCGCGTCTGTTCACGTTATCGGATGAGATTCAGCGTAGTCTGGCGGTACGTTCCGTTACCACGCCATTTGCACTGGCGGCGGCAGAACCCCTGGGCGGGCAGCCAGATCTGGTGGCGCTGTTCGTGGTCGTCACTGGCGTGTTTGGCATGGCGGTCGGCGACGCGCTATTTTTGCGTCTCTCTATCCGGGAAGGCATGGCAAAAGGGGCAGGATTCGGCGCGGCGTCACATGGGGCGGGCACGGCGCGTTCCTATGAACTTGGTCAGCAGGAGGGCGTCGTCGCCAGTCTGGTCATGATGCTGTCCGGCGTGGTGATGGTGCTGGCAGCCCCGCTGGTGGCGAGGGTGATGTTCTGATTTTCCTCCGACCCACAGGGCCGGAGGAAACGGTAAGATTAATGCGCACGCCCTTGTTGTACGCCGAATCCCGTTTGGGAGCGGATAAACTGAGCGCGGAACTGCTCACGTTCACGGTTGCCTTCTGCCGAGTTATCGGTGGCCGAGAAAAACCAGATCCCCAGGAACGCCACGCTGATAGAGAACAGCGCCGGATACTCATACGGGAAGATCGCTTTTTCATGGCCGAGGATCTGCACCCAAATGGTAGGGCCAAGAATCATCAGCACCACCGCTGTCAGTAAACCTAACCAGCCGCCCAGCATAGCGCCGCGCGTGGTCAGTTTTGACCAGTACATGGAAAGCAGAATGATGGGGAAGTTGCAGCTCGCGGCGATAGCAAACGCCAGGCCCACCATAAAGGCGATGTTCTGATTTTCAAACAGGACGCCGAGGATAATGGCGATCACGCCCAGCACCAGGACGGTGATTTTCGACACCTTCAGCTCTTCACGTTCGGTTGCGCCTTTGCGGAACACGTTGGCGTACAAGTCATGCGACACCGCCGATGCGCCCGCCAGCGTCAGACCGGCGACCACTGCCAGAATGGTGGCAAACGCCACTGCCGAAATAAAGCCGAGGAACAGGTTGCCGCCTACCGCGTTGGCCAGATGCACCGCCGCCATGTTATTGCCGCCAATCAGCGCGCCCGCCGCATCTTTATAGGCGGGATTCGCCCCCACCAGCATGATAGCGCCGAAACCGATAATAAAGGTCAGAATGTAGAAATAGCCCATAAAACCGGTGGCATAGAACACGCTCTTGCGCGCTTCGCGGGCATCGCTGACCGTAAAGAAACGCATCAGAATATGCGGCAATCCGGCGGTGCCGAACATCAGTCCCAGACCCAACGACAACGCCGAAATCGGATCTTGCACCAACCCGCCCGGACTCATAATGGCTGAACCTTTCGGGTGTACCGCCATGGCTTCGGTAAACAGATTATTGAAGCTAAAGCCGACGTGTTTCATCACCATAAAGGCCATAAAACTGGCGCCAAACAGCAACAGGACGGCTTTGATAATTTGCACCCACGTTGTCGCCAGCATCCCGCCGAACAGCACGTACATCATCATCAGCACGCCGACCAGCACCACGGCGATGTGATAGTTGAGACCGAACAGCAGTTCAATCAGTTTACCGGCGCCGACCATTTGGGCGATAAGATAAAGCGCCACCACTACCAGGGAGCCACAGGCCGAAAGAATACGGATTGGCCCCTGTTTCAGGCGATAAGAGGCAACGTCAGCAAAAGTATAACGTCCCAGATTACGCAGGCGCTCGGCAATCAAAAACAGGATGATTGGCCAGCCGACAAGAAAGCCCAGCGAATAGATCAGCCCGTCATAACCGGAGGTAAACACCAGAGCGGAAATGCCGAGAAATGACGCGGCGGACATATAGTCGCCGGCAATCGCCAGGCCGTTCTGGAACCCGGTGATATTGCCGCCTGCGGTGTAGTAGTCGCTACGGGAACGTACGCGTTTAGAGGCCCAGTAGGTAATACCGAGCGTAAACACGACGAAAATCAAAAACATGATAATCGCCTGCCAGTTGGTGGGCTGGCGTTCAACCGCGCCGCTAATGGCATCCGCCGCATGAGCGGCGAAGGGGAGTGCGGCGGCAAGCGCCGTCAGAACTCTCTTCATAATGCTTTCACCTCATGCAGTACGGCGTTATTAAGACGATCGAATTCGCCGTTCGCCCGCCAGATATAAATTCCGGTCAACACAAAAGAAATCACAATCACCCCGACGCCAATGGGAATTCCTCGGGTGACGCTGGTTCCCGCATGTAGAGGCGTGCCCAGCCAGCCAGGCGCGAAGGCGATCAGTAAAATAAAGCTAATATAAACCGCCAGCATGATAACCGACAGAATCGTGGCAAACCGTTGCCGTTTTTCAACTAACTCCCTGAAACTCGCACTGTCTTCTATCCGCTGATAAATTGGGTCATTCATCACAGAGCTCTCCAGAGGTCCCCCTGCGTCTTTCGCGCTACAGGCGTGTTGGCCGCACTCGCGCGCCCCAGCCATATAGTGAACTATGCTGCTGGGGATGTGCTCGCTTGCCGCCTTCCTGTAACACGAAATCCTTTGGGGGAGGGTTTTTTTATATTTCCCTCTCCCGGTTTGAGAGAGGGCAGGGGTAGGGTCGTAGGCCGGATAAAACGCTTTCGCGTTGCCATCCGGCATTTATGGTTATGACGGCATCGCGATGGCCTGCTTCTCTTCGAGCAGTTTCTCCACCACGCCAGGATCGGCGAGAGTCGAGGTATCGCCCAGATTGCTGGTATCGCCCGCCGCGATTTTGCGCAAAATACGGCGCATAATTTTGCCGGAACGGGTTTTTGGCAGTGAGTCGGTCCAGTGCAGCACGTCCGGCGTCGCCAGCGGGCCAATCTCTTTACGTACCCAGTTGCGCACCTCCGCGTACAGTTCTGGCGACGGCTCTTCGCCGTGGTTGAGCGTCACATAAGCGTAAATCGCCTGACCTTTGATAGCGTGTGGAATACCCACCACCGCCGCTTCGGCGATCTTCGGATGCGCCACCAGCGCCGATTCGATTTCCGCCGTACCCAGACGGTGGCCGGAGACGTTTAACACGTCATCCACGCGACCGGTGATCCAGTAATAGCCGTCTTCATCGCGACGCGCGCCGTCGCCGCTGAAATACATATTCTTAAAGGTAGAGAAATAGGTCTGCTCAAAACGTTCATGATCGCCGAACAGAGTGCGCGCCTGGCCCGGCCAGGAATCGGTGATGACCAGATTGCCTTCCGTCGCGCCTTCTTGCGGATGGCCTTCGTTATCCACCAGCGCAGGCTGTACGCCAAAGAAAGGACGGGTGGCGGAACCGGCTTTCAGTTCGATAGCGCCTGGTAGCGGCGTGATCATAAAACCGCCTGTTTCAGTCTGCCACCAGGTGTCGACGACCGGACATTTTTCATTGCCGATCTTCTTCCAGTACCATTCCCACGCTTCGGGATTGATCGGCTCGCCGACGGAACCCAGAATGCGCAGTGAAGAACGGTCGGTACCTTCAATGGCTTTATCGCCTTCCGCCATCAGCGCGCGGATGGCCGTCGGGGCGGTATAGAGAATGTTGACCTGGTGTTTGTCGACCACCTGGCACATGCGAGCGGGCGTTGGCCAATTCGGCACGCCTTCAAACATTAAGGTGGTCGCGCCGCAGGCCAGCGGGCCATACAACAGATAGCTGTGCCCCGTCACCCAACCCACATCGGCGGTACACCAGTAAATATCGCCAGGGTGATAATCAAAGACATACTTAAAGGTGGTCGCGGCGTAGACCAGATAGCCGCCGGTGGTGTGCAGCACGCCTTTCGGCTTGCCGGTGGAGCCGGAGGTATAAAGGATAAACAGCGGATCTTCGGCATTCATCGCTTCAGGCTGGTGCTCAGGGCTGGCTTTTTCAATCAGATCGCGCCACCACAGGTCGCGGTCTTCTTGCCAGTCAATGTCGCTGCCGGTGCGCTTCAGGACGATCACATGCTCAACGCTAGTGACATTCGGGTTTTTCAGCGCGTCATCGACATTCTTTTTCAGCGGGATACTGCGTCCGGCACGTACACCTTCGTCAGCGGTGATCACCAGCCGCGAGCTGGAGTCGATAATGCGTCCGGCGACGGCTTCCGGCGAGAACCCCCCGAAGATCACCGAATGCACCGCGCCGATGCGGGCGCAGGCCAACATTGCCACCGCCGCTTCCGGCACCATCGGCATATAAATCGCTACCACATCGCCTTTTTTAATGCCCAGATCCAGCAGTGTATTCGCGAAACGGCAGACATCGCGATGCAGTTCGCGATAAGAGATATGTTTACTCTGCGACGCGTCATCGCCTTCCCAGATAATGGCGGTGCGATCGCCATTTTCCTGCAAATGGCGGTCAAGACAGTTCGCCGCCAGATTCAGCGTGCCGTCCTCGTACCATTTAATCGACACATTGCCTGGCGCAAAGGAGGAGTTTTTCACTTTTTGGTACGGCGTGATCCAATCGAGAATTTTTCCCTGTTCGCCCCAAAACGTATCGGGGTCGTTAATAGACTGTTTATATTTAGTCTCATACTGCTCTGGATTTATCAGGCAACGATCCGCAATGTTGGCGGGAATGGCGTGTTTATGTGTTTGGCTCATGCTGTTGTTCTCCTTGTAGGATGTTAATAATATGTCGCATAAACGTTAAATGTAGGGTCTTAATAAGTTTTGTTTAGTATTTGGGCGACAGATCACGCAAAAAGGGAACTGTGCAAATAAGCAGCAATCTATTTTTTGATTGTGTCCCGCAAAATTAGATAAATTTTCGGGATAACATGACGTTATATGAAATTTTTTAAAAAAGTGATCCGTGTCCGGAAATCACAAAAGAGAGGGAGTTTTGTCCAGGTTACTAACTCTAAAGTGGTATTTTACATACACTTACAATTGATTAAAGACAACATTTTAAGTGTGGTTATTTGTTACACATAGAGGAGAGCAATGTAATAACAGTATTTGTGCGGTTGCTGTTATGGAAAACGATAAAAAATCGCCGTTAAAGATAATGGCGCAATCTGGATGAGACCTCTATGGCAAGGAAAACACTACGCGCACGCCGTTTCTTCAGCCTTATATTTCCTTTTTTCTTCATTACCTCTGTTTACGCTGAGCAAACGCCTGTATCCGCAAAAACCGTTACTGTTGAAGCGAAAAATGAAACGTTCGCGCCTCAACACCCCGACCAATATCAGTCATGGAAAGCGACGTCAGAACAGTCTGCCCGTGAAGATGCGCTGGCGGAAGACCCTCGTCTGGTGATCCTGTGGGCGGGCTATCCCTTCTCCCGTGATTACAACAAACCACGCGGCCACGCGTATGCGGTAACTGACGTGCGCGAAACACTGCGTACCGGCGCGCCAAAAACAGCGGAAGACGGCCCGCTGCCGATGGCCTGCTGGAGTTGTAAAAGCCCCGATGTCGCGCGCCTTATCCAACAAGAAGGCGAAGACGGCTACTTCCATGGCAAATGGGCGCGCGGCGGCCCGGAAATTGTCAACGATTTGGGCTGTGCCGACTGTCATAACACCGCGTCGGACGATTTCGCCCAGGGGAAGCCAGCATTAACGTTGTCGCGCCCCTATGCTGAACGGGCGATGGAGGCTATCGGCAAACCGTTTGAGAAAGCCAGTCGCTTTGATCAGCAATCGATGGTCTGCGGCCAGTGCCACGTGGAGTACTACTTTGACGGTAAAAACAAAGCCGTTAAGTTCCCGTGGGATGAGGGCATGAAAGTCGAGAACATGGAGCAATACTACGACGCCATCGCCTTCTCTGACTGGACAAACTCGCTGTCGAAAACCCCAATGCTCAAAGCGCAGCACCCGGAATATGAAACCTGGAGCGTGGGCATTCACGGTAAGAACAACGTGACCTGTATCGACTGCCACATGCCGAAAGTACAGAACGCCGAAGGCAAGCTCTACACCGACCATAAAATCGGCAACCCGTTCGACAATTTCGCGCAAACCTGCGCCAACTGCCACACCCAGGACAAAGCGTCCCTGCAAAAGGTGGTCGCCGAGCGTAAACAGGCGATTCATGACCTGAAAATCAAGGTTGAAGATCAACTGGTACATGCGCATTTCGAAGCGAAAGCCGCATGGGATGCGGGGGCGACAGACGCGGAAATGAAACTGATTCTGAACGATATTCGCCACGCGCAGTGGCGTTGGGATCTGGCGATTGCGTCACACGGTATTCATATGCATGCCCCGGAAGAAGGTCTACGGATGTTAGGCAGTGCGATGGATAAAGCCGCGGATGCCCGTACTAAACTGGCGCGACTGCTGGCGACCAAAGGCATTACCCATGAAATTCCGCTGCCGGATATTTCGACGAAAGAGAAGGCGCAGAAAGCGATTGGTTTGAATATGCAACAAATCAACGCGGAGAAGCAGGACTTCCTGAAAACGGTCGTACCGCAGTGGGAAGATCAGGCGCGTAAAAACGGTCTGTTAAGCCAATAACCTCACATGTGACAAATTTGCCGGATGACAGCGCAAGCGCTTTATCCGGCCTACAGAAGTCTTGTAGGCCTTAAAGCTGCGCGCCATCAGGCATTATGTAATGGAGTGAATATGAGCGTATTACGTTCGTTATTAACTGCTGGGGTGCTGGCGTCAGGCCTGTTCTGGAGCCTGAGTGGAATCACTGCCACGCCAACGCCGCAGGAGTCGGATCAACGCTGGACGGTCACCCAGCAGCGTAATCCGGATGCTGCCTGTCTGGACTGTCACAAGCCGGACACCGAAGGTATGCACGGTAAACATACGGGCGCTATCAACCCGAACAATAAATTGCCGATAACCTGTACCAACTGCCACGGTCAACCGTCGCTTCACCACCGTGAAGGGGTGAAAGATGTGATGCGTTTTAACGACCCGATGTATACGGTAGAGCAGCAGAACAGCGTCTGTATGTCCTGCCACTTGCCTGAACAACTGCAAAAAGCGTTCTGGCCGCACGATGTTCATGTTACTAAAGTGACCTGCGCCAGTTGCCATTCCCTGCATCCGCAGCAAGACACGATGCAGACGCTAAGCGAGAAAGGTCGGATCAAAATATGCGTGGATTGCCACAGCGATCAGCGTACTAACCCGCACTTTAATCCGGCGTCCGTTCCGTTGCTTAAGGAGCAGCCATGAGTTGCACCCGACGTCAATTTATTACCCGCGTCGGCGCGCTGGCGGCGGTCAGTGGGATGGCAGGACGCGTTGTAGCGAACACGTTGAATATTAACGGCGTGCGTTATGGCATGGTACACGATGAGTCATTATGCATCGGCTGCACGGCCTGCATGGATGCCTGTCGGGAAGTCAACAACGTGCCGGAAGGCGTATCGCGCCTGACGATTATTCGCAGCGAGCCGCAGGGAACGTTTCCTGATGTGAAATATCGCTTCTTCCGCCACTCGTGCCAGCATTGCGACCATGCCCCCTGCGTTGACGTCTGCCCGACCGGCGCATCATTCCGCGATGCCGCCAGCGGTATTGTCGACGTGAATCCGGACCTTTGCGTCGGCTGTCAGTACTGCATTGCCGCGTGTCCCTACCGCGTGCGCTTTATCCATCCGGTCAGTAAGACGGCGGATAAGTGCGATTTCTGCCGGAAAACCAACCTGAAAGCGGGCAAACAGCCCGCCTGCGTTGAGTCATGTCCGACGAAGGCGCTGACGTTTGGTAATCTGGACGATCCCAACAGCGATATCTCCCGTTTGTTGCGGCAAAAAACTACCTATCGTTACAAGCTGGCGCTGGGCACAAAACCGAAGGTCTACCGCGTTCCCTTTAACTATGGGGAGGTGAGCCAATGACACCCGCTTCTGCATTTCATTTTGCATCACTGGTGTGGGACTGGCCCATCGCCATCTATCTGTTTCTGATTGGCATCTCCGCCGGACTGGTCACGTTGGCGATTCTGCTGCGTCGCTTCCATCCGGAGGCGGGCGGTTCGGACAGCACGCTGCTGCGCACTACGCTGGTGTTAGGGCCGGGGGCGATTATTCTTGGTCTGCTGATTCTGGTCTTCCACCTGACGCGCCCGTGGACCTTCTGGAAGCTGATGTTCCACTACAGCTTTACCTCGGTGATGTCGATGGGGGTGATGCTGTTCCAGTTGTACATGGTAGTGCTGGTGCTGTGGCTGGCGAAAATCTTTGAAAAAGAGGTGATTGCCCTGCAACAGCGTTGGCTGCCGCGGTTAGAGATCGTGCAGAAAGTGTTGGCGCTAATAACGCCGTTTCATCGCGCGCTGGAGACGTTAATGCTGGTGCTGGCGGTCCTGCTCGGGGCGTACACTGGCTTTCTGCTGTCGGCGCTGAAATCCTATCCGTTCCTGAATAACCCGATCCTGCCGGTACTATTCCTGTTCTCTGGAATTTCCTCCGGTGCGGCGGTGGCGCTGATCGCTATGGCGTTACGCCATCGTAGCAACCCGCACAGCACCGAGGCGCGCTTTGTACATCGCATGGAAACCCCGGTGGTATGGCTGGAGATCTTCCTGCTGGCGGCCTTTTTTATCGGGCTGGCGCTGGGCGATGACGGCAAAATGCGGGCGCTGGCGGCGGCGCTGGGCGGCGGATTCTGGAGCTGGTGGTTCTGGCTTGGGGTCGTAGGGCTGGGATTGATTATCCCGCTGCTGCTGAAACCCTGGGCAAATCGTAGCGTCACGTTTCACGGCGTGCTGACCGTTAGCGGCGCCAGTTTGACCGGCGTGCTGCTGCTGCGCTTTTTCATTCTTTATGCGGGACAGCTAACGGTTGCATAATCTGGACATCTTCCTTCCTGAAGCCGGATTTCTGGCGCTGTTGTTGAGTCTCGGGGTCAACGTGTTGACCCCGCTGGCGACGTGGTGCGGGATGGGGCAGCATTGGCGCGGCGTCATGCGCCTGACGACCTGCGGCGCGTGGACGGCGTTCACGCTGCTGCTACTGGCGTTTGCGATTCTGGTTAGCTGTTTTCTGACCAGCGATTTTTCGGTCGTTTATGTTGCGCAGCATAGCCATAGTCAGTTGTCATGGGGACTGAAACTGGCGGCGGTATGGGGCGGTCATGAAGGCTCGCTCCTGCTGTGGGCGCTGCTTCTTTCGGGGTGGACGGCGCTATTCGCCTGGCGCTCCCGGCATGAATCTGACGCGCTTTTTCCGCTGACCCTGAGCATCTTGTCCCTCATTATGGCCTCGCTGCTGCTATTTATTGTGCTGTGGTCCGATCCGTTCCTGCGTATTTTCCCTCCCGCCATGGAAGGGCGCGACCTTAATCCCATGCTGCAACATCTGGGGCTGATCTTACATCCGCCGCTGCTCTATCTGGGTTATGGCGGCCTGATGACCGCGGCGAGCGTAGCGCTGGCTTCGCTACTGTGCGGCGGCTTTAACGCGGCAACCGCCTGGGTGTGCTGGCGCTGGGCGTTACCCGGCTGGTGCGCTCTGACGCTGGGTATCATTCTCGGATCGTGGTGGGCGTATTGCGAATTGGGCTGGGGCGGCTGGTGGTTCTGGGACCCGGTGGAAAATGCCTCGTTGTTGCCGTGGCTTGCCGCCAGCGCGTTGCTGCACAGTCTGTATGTCAGCCGCCAGCGCGGGGGCTTCCGTCACTGGTCGTTGCTGCTGGCGATACTGACGCTGATCCTCTCGTTGCTGGGAACGCTGATTGTGCGTTCCGGCATTCTTGTTTCGGTACATGCCTTTGCGCTGGATAACGTGCGCGCGGTGCCGCTGTTTACCCTTTTTGCCGCGTTAAGTCTGGCATCGCTTGTTCTGTACGGCTGGCGGGCGCGGGAGCCGTATCCGGCGACGCGTTTGGGCGGCGGAAAGTGCGAAACGCTCATTCTGACGACGCTGCTGCTCTTTAGCGCCGTCTTGTTGATCGTGCTGGTCGGGACGCTCTACCCCATGATTTATGGTTTGATGGGCTGGGGAAGGCTTTCGGTGGGCGCGCCCTATTTTAATCGCGTCACGCTGCCGTTTGGCCTGCTGATGCTGGTGGTTATCGTGCTTGCGACAATCAGAAGCCGCAAAGTCTCTGTGCATCGTCAGCTTCCGGCATTGCTGGCGCATACGGGCGTATTTATCTTTGCCGCCGGGATCATGGTTTCCAGCGGCAGTCGGCATGAAATCAGCCTTAACCTCAGCCCGGGGCAGCAGGTGGTACTGGCGGGCTATACCTTTCGTTTCGAGCGTCTGGATCTGGAAGCCAAAGGCAACTACACCAGTGAAAAAGCGCGGATCACGTTGTGGCGGAATGAAAAACGCATTGGCAGCCTGCAGCCTGAAAGGCGCTTCTATGCCGCACGACGTCAACAGATGATGGAGCCGGGGATTCACTGGAACCTGCTACATGACTGGTACGCGGTGATGGGCGAAAAAACCGGACCGGACCGTTACGCCATGCGCTTATACGTGCAGACCGGCGTGCGCTGGATCTGGGGTGGGGGATTGTTGATGGTGTGTGGCGCGCTGCTGAGCGGATGGCGAGGGAGGAAGCATCCTGAGTTATTGCCTGATGGCGCGGCGCTTATCAGGCCTACGCGTGAAAAGCATGGTAGGCCGGATAAGGCGTTCACGCCGCCATCCGGCAAGACGATGTTACTTGTGGCTTTTCTGATTTTTCTGCCTTTTAGCACCCACGCCCAGGTGGTGGATACCTGGCGCTTTGACAATCCGCAACAGCAGGAAAAAGCGCTATCTATTGCCAGTCACCTGCGCTGTCCGCAGTGTCAGAACCAGAATTTGCTGGAATCCAATGCGCCCGTGGCGGTCAGTATGCGCCATCAGGTTTACAGCATGGTGGCTGAAGGTAAAAGCGAAGCGGAAATCACCGCCTGGATGACCGACCGTTATGGTGATTTCGTGCGCTACAACCCGCCGTTGAATGAGCAAACGCTGCTGTTGTGGACGCTGCCGTACCTGCTGTTATTGCTGGTGGGCGTGGTAGTCTGGCGGGTGAGAAAGCGTCAGCACGCAGAGGAGGGGGAACAATGAGCCAGTCTGAACACTCCACTGCGCCGTTACGTCCCATGCCCGTAAAGCGTCTGGCGGCTGCGGCGGTGTTGATGGTGGCTGTCTGTATCGGCGGCTATCTGTTGACGCCGAAATGGCAGGCTGTGTGTAGCGAGCAACAGCGTCTGGCCGATCCGCTACGTGACTTTACGAACCCGCAAACGCCAGAGGCACAGCTTTCCAGGCTGCAAGAAAAAATCCGCGCCAATCCGCAGGATAGCGAGCAATGGGCGCGGCTGGGCGAGTATTATCTCTATCGCAATGCGTATGACAATGCGCTGCTGGCATATCGTCAGGCGTTGCGTCTGCGAGGCGATAACGCGCAGCTTTTCGCCGCGCTGGCAACGGTGCTGTATTACCAGGCCGGGCAACATATGACGCCTGCGACGCGTGAAATGATTAATAAAGCGTTAGCGCTGGATGCGACAGAAGTGACCGCGCAGATGCTGCTGGCGGCGGATGCGTTTATGCAGGCGGATTATGCGCAAGCCGTGTCGCTGTGGCAAACCTTACTGGATGCTAACTCGCCGCGAGTGAACCGCACGCAGCTGGTAGAGGCCATTAATTTGGCTAAATTGTTACAAAATCGGCAGAAATAATTTTTTCTTTTTTGTGACTTTTGTCATGTGTGCTGTTTAAAAAAACGGCGAATGAGACACAAGTAAAAATTAATTACCTCAGTGTATTATTCGTTTTTGACGAAGTAAAAAACTTTCCATAACAAATAGTTATTCATCATTAACGCCATAAACTCGCGTTATTATGCATAAAAACAGCCAAAAGCCCTGTTATGAAAGGGTTGCGCAAGACGCTATGCAAATGATACTGATTATGCGCGTTAAAAAACTCTACAAACCAACGCAACACAAATCATACCCTTTCAGTATGTATTGCTCCCATGCTTTCGGCGGAGAGCAACGCTTCATCGAGGAAGTCTGTTGTTATGAAAAATTTGAAAGTCAGCCTGGCCTGGCAAATTTTGCTGGCTATGGTGCTGGGCATTCTGTTGGGCAGCTATCTGCATTATCACAGTGACAGTCGTGAATGGCTGATTGCCAACCTGCTGTCGCCTGCTGGCGATATCTTTATCCATCTGATTAAAATGATCGTCGTGCCGATCGTGATCTCGACTCTGATTGTCGGCATCGCCGGCGTTGGCGATGCAAAACAGCTAGGCCGTATCGGCGCCAAAACCATTCTCTATTTTGAACTGATCACCACGGTGGCGATTATCCTCGGCATTACGCTGGCGAATGTCTTTCAGCCAGGCTCAGGCATTGATATGTCGCAACTGGCGACCGTCGATATTTCGAAATACCAGAACACCACGGCGGAAGTACAAAGTCATGCGCATGGGCTGATGGGGACGATACTGTCGCTGGTGCCGACCAATATCATCGCATCGATGGCCAAAGGGGATATGCTGCCAATTATCTTTTTCTCGGTCCTGTTTGGGCTGGGGTTGTCGTCCCTGCCGGCAACGCACCGCGAACCGCTGGTGACTGTATTTCGTTCCATCTCTGAGACCATGTTTAAAGTCACCCATATGGTGATGCGCTATGCGCCAGTGGGCGTTTTTGCGCTGATCGCCGTCACGGTGGCGAATTTTGGGTTCGCGTCGCTGTGGCCGCTGGCGAAACTGGTGCTGCTGGTACACTTTGCTATTATCTTCTTTGCGCTGGTGGTGCTGGGCATCGTGGCGCGCCTGTGCGGGTTAAGTATCTGGATTCTGATTCGCATTCTGAAAGATGAATTGATTCTGGCGTACTCGACCGCCAGCTCCGAGAGCGTGCTGCCGCGCATTATCGAGAAGATGGAAGCTTACGGCGCGCCAGCCTCTATCACCAGTTTCGTGGTGCCGACCGGTTACTCATTTAACCTCGACGGCTCCACGTTATACCAGAGCATCGCCGCCATTTTTATCGCGCAGCTATACGGTATCGACCTGTCGCTGTGGCAGGAAATTGTACTGGTGCTGACGCTGATGGTGACGTCGAAAGGGATTGCCGGCGTGCCAGGCGTTTCCTTCGTGGTGTTACTGGCGACGCTGGGCAGCGTGGGCATTCCGCTGGAAGGGCTGGCGTTTATCGCCGGTGTCGACCGTATCCTCGACATGGCGCGTACTGCACTAAATGTGGTGGGGAATGCGCTGGCGGTGCTGGTGATCGCCAAGTGGGAACACAAGTTTGACCGTAAAAAAGCGCTGGCCTACGAGCGCGATGTGCTGGGCAAATTTGATAAGACCGCCCAATAACGGATTGCCGGGTGGCGCTTTGCTTATCTGGCCTACAGCGAAAGAGAATGTAGGCCGGATAAGGCGTTCACGCCGCCATCCGACAACCTGCTCCGGGTTGCCTGATGGCGCTACGCTTATCAGGCCTACAACGACTACGTTCATCCGGCAATAAACATCAGCCATTTGTTAGCGTTTCGAACTCTTCGCAACCGGTATCAAACCCTTCCAGACAGCTTAGATTCAACCAGTGCAACGCCTTCTGCTTGTTCTTTTCAATAAAGCCCGGTTCACCGTTTAAAAACATCATTCCCGCCCAGTATTCTGAATAGCCGGTACGGGAAATAGCGGAACTGCGTTTGAAATACCAGGCGGCTTTTTCATCATCGGCGGCAATGCCTACGCCGTTGGCGTAAATCAGGCCAAGCAACATTTGCGCATCCACCGCGGAGTCGTTATCCAGATCTTCAGAGGCCTTTTGCAGCAGCGAGATGGCTTTTGGGTAGTCCGGGCGCCCGGCCTGGGTGTTGACCAGGATCCGCGCCAGCGTAATTTCTCCCGCTTTACTGCCTGCGTTAGCCGCCTTTTCAGCCAGCTTTTTCGCGTCGGGATAATCCAGGCTTACCGGATTAGTGATTTTGATTTGCGCCAGTAGCGCGCAGGCGTCGGCGTCGCCACTGTCGGCGGCTTTTTGCGCCCAGTATTCAGCTTTGTTCAAATCGCCATAGCTCAACCAACTGTCGGCCAGAAAATATTGTGCGCGTCTGTCACCTGCCTCTGCTGCCTGCAAATACTGGCTACCCGGCTCAGGATCTGCGGCATGGGCAAAGAATGTCATAAACAACATCAATGCAAGAAGTAGTTTCATTTTGAATTTTATTTAGGGTACGGAAAAGACAGTATAAAGAGATCGTATGGATAAAAAAACAGCCTCCGGGCGGAGGCTGTTATAGGGAAAATGCCTGATGGCGATGCTAATGCATCTTATCAGGCCTACAGTAGACGCAGGCCGAATAAAGCATTCTGATGCCGCCATCCGGCAGATCAACCCATTGCGCTTTCGCGCAGGCGGGTTTTCAGCTTGTTGTACTCATCAATCACATACTGCTCGGCGGCTCGCTGATCGGCGATCGGCTCAACGCGTACGGCGCAGTATTTGTACTCCGGCGTTTTGGTAATCGGGCTGAGGTTTTCAGTCACCAGCTCGTTACAGGCGCCAATCCACCACTGGTAGGTCATGTAAATCGCCCCTTTGTTCGGGCGATCGCTGACCTGCGCGCGGGTGATGATTTTGCCTTTGCGCGAATGAACCCACACCAGCGCTTCATCTTCAATGCCCAGACGCGCGGCGTCGGCGGTATTGATTTGCGCATAGCCCGGTTCATCGGCCAGCGCGGCCAGCGCCGCACAGTTACCGGTCATTGAGCGGCAGGAGTAGTGGCCGACTTCGCGCACCGTCGACAGTACCATCGGGTACTCTTCGGTGAGTTTATCGATAGGCGCTACCCAGTCGCAGGTGAAGAACTGCGCCAGACCGTTGGGGGTATCGAACTTCTCTTTAAAGAGGTACGAGGTTCCCTGATCGGCATCCGACGTGTCGCGGCACGGCCACTGGATATAGCCCAGCTCGCCCATTTTCTCGTAAGTGGCGCCGTAGAAATCCGGGCACAGATGACGCAACTCATCCCAGATCTCCTGGGTGTTGTTGTAGTGCATCGGATAGCCCATCCGGGTGGCGATTTCACTGATAATCTGCCAGTCGGTTTTCAGGTCCCACTTCGGCTCAACGGCTTTAAAGAAGCGCTGGAAGCCACGGTCAGCCGCAGAGAAGACGCCTTCATGCTCGCCCCATGAGGTAGAGGGTAAAATCACATCCGCCGCCGACGCGGTTTTGGTCATGAAGATATCCTGCACGATGACCAGTTCCAGATCCTCAAACGCTTTACGTACCGCAGAGAGTTCCGCATCGGTTTGCAGCGGATCTTCACCCATAATGTACGCCGCGCGCACTTCGCCATGCGCCGCACGGTGCGGCAGCTCGCTGATGCGATAGCCGGTATGCGCAGGCAGACTTTCTACGCCCCAGGCTTTAGCGAACTTCTCGCGGTTTTCCGGGAACTTAACGTACTGGTAGCCCGGATAAGTATCCGGCAGCGCGCCCATATCGCACGCGCCCTGAACGTTGTTCTGGCCGCGAACCGGGTTAACGCCCGCGCTTGGCTTGCCGAGGTTACCGGTCAGCATCGCGAGGCTGGTCAGTGAACGCACGGTTTCCACACCCTGATAGAACTGGGTGACGCCCATCCCCCACAAGATCGCTGCGCTTTTCGCGCTGGCATACATCCGCGCCGCCTGACGAATCTCCTGTGCGCTCACGCCAGTGATCTCTTCGACGGACTCCGGCGTATAGCCTTCGACAATCTTACTGTACTCTTCAAAACCTTCGGTACGGCTGGCGACAAACGCTTTGTCGTACAGGTTTTCTTCAATAATGACATGCCCCATGGCGTTGAGCAGCGCGATATTCGAGCCGTTTTTCAACGCGATATGCATGTCGGCAATGCGCGCGGTTTCAATTTTGCGCGGATCGCAGACGATAATTTTCGCCCCGTTGCGTTTAGCGTTAATCACATGATTCGCCACGATAGGGTGGGAATCCGCCGGGTTATACCCGAAGACGAACACTAAATCAGTGTTATCAATTTCGTTAATCGCATTACTCATTGCGCCGTTACCGACCGATTGGTGCAGACCTGCAACCGATGGGCCGTGTCAGACGCGAGCGCAGCAGTCAACGTTATTGGTACCAATAACGGCGCGTGCGAATTTTTGCATTACATAGTTGGTTTCATTTCCGGTACCGCGAGAGGAGCCGGTTGTCTGGATTGCATCCGGACCGTACTTCGCTTTGATGGCGCTCAAACGTTCAGCGACGTAATTGAGCGCTTCATCCCAGGAAACAGATTCCAGTTTGCCGCCACGCTGGCGACGGATCATTGGGGTTTTCAGGCGCGGGGTCAGGATCTGGGTATCATTAATAAAATCCCAGCCGTAGTAGCCCTTCAGACACAGGGTACCCTGGTTGGTTTTCCCCTGCGCCGCCTCAGCCCGGACGATTTTGCCGTTATCGACCACCAGATTGATTTTGCAACCTGATGCGCAATACGGGCAAACCGTGACGACTTTTTTCATCGGTTTCGCTCCAGTTAATCAAATCGCGCATACGCGCTGTCGCCCTCAGTATGCATGTTTTATGCCACTTTTTTAGTATGGGCTTTCCCTGATATTACGGGCGAATTTTGCTCAAAACCCTGACGAAAAACAGGCTATCGTCAGTTTTGACGTGTCGAAAGAAAATGCCGCATGACATTTATTATGGGGAGAAACGCTGAGCGCAGGCCAGATAGGGCGGAGCCGCCATCCGGCAATCTGCTCTGCCTGAAGTGGGGGTTTTTAATAAACTGTCCGGATGGATAGACTCAAGGCCAGGGAACGCTTTGAGACTAACGTCAGGATAGAACAGGCCGCGGCAGGCAGTTCCATACCGCGGCCCGGCTTCAGAGGAGGCTGAAAAGGATTATCGCGGCAAAAATAGCGGCAATAACGAGATATTTCAGCGCGTAATAGAGAGTGCGGTTTTTCTTTTTCAGCCGTTGTCCGGCATCGCGTGCTGCGTGAACGTATTTAAAGATGCGATTAATCGCACCGGTGCGATCGTTCTCGTCGTTTGGCGAACTGGCGGCGGACATCAACGATGCGCCGACCCAGTGGTTTACGCTCTGCGCCCAGCGCCATTTCATTGGGCGCTCAATATCGCAAAAGAGGATAATACGCGTCTGCTCAGTTTTATTTTCCGCCCAATGAACGTAGGTTTCGTCGAAGATGACGGCTTCGCCGTCGCACCAGCTATGGCGCTGTCGATCAACTTCAATAAAACAGCGGTCGTCATTCGGTGTGCTTAACCCAAGATGGTAACGTACTGAACCGGCATAGGGGTCGCGATGTTTTCCCAGATAGGCCCCGGGAGGCAACTCGGCGAACATCGCCGCTTTAATAGAGGGGATGCTGTTGACCAGCTTTGTCGTTATCGGGCATAACGTTTCCGCCGACGGGTGGGCATCGGAATACCATTTAAGGTAAAACCGTTTCCAGCCGCGCTTGAAAAAGGTGTTGAATCCGGCGTCGTTATTGGCCTGCGCGGCTTTTATGTGATGCTGAAGCCGTAGCGCCTCTTCACGAATCACCTGCCAGTTTTCCGTCAGCTTCTGCAGCTCTGGAAATGCCGTGGTATCAAAGTACGGCTGCTTTGCCGGTAACGTTGAGAAGCGAGTCATGAACATATTGATCGGCGCCATAAACGTCGAGTGGTCAAAGAGTTGACGGGAAAGTTTTTGTTTTTCCACACCGCGTGAATGCGCATAAATGACGCTGATAATAAAAATACCGATAATGATTGCTGCGAACATAACGTCACTGTCCTTCTAAGAAAACCTCATCCCGGGATTTTCAGGCAACCCTCCCGGTGATGCCAAAGAGAAAAGTGTAGTTCGTTGACAATAAATTTACATTTCTACAACTTAAAAGGGCCATTTTTGCTAAAGAAGCGAGTCAGCCCGTTTAACCTTTATCCAGGCTTGCCGACAGTAGAATTGAGATGGCTCCGCTACTTCACCCGGTGACGGCTGATTACGTTATGCCTTATCTCCTGATGACGGCTGCCCGATCACAATGCTTTCGTAAACCGAAAATGACTTTGCTTGTAACCTTCGCGAAGATAAAAACGGTGGGCATCGCGGCGTTTAATATTTGTGGAAAGCTCCGTTAGCTCGGCACCAGCCTGACGTGCTTCTTCTTCTGCCCAGGCCAGAAGCTGACTGCCAATTTTTTGTCCCCGCATCGGCGGTAATACCACCAGCTCCTGAATTTCGCCAATCCAGTTGGCATGATGGAGATGAAACTGCATATGCAGGCTGATCATGCCGACCACCTCTCCGTTGCGCAGCGCTAAACGATAATGAACGTTGGGGTCCAGTAAATTAGCGGCAAATCCATCCCTGAAAGCCTGATAATCAAGCTCATTTTTAAGTAACTCACAGATAAGCGCGTAAACAGAATCGGTATCCTCTGTTGTCGCGTGGCGTAATTCACAGACTGGCATAATGTCCTCCCGACGCTTCATCAGGATCAACCATCTTTCGCCAGACTGTAGCAAACTACCGTCATGATTTATTCTATGACAGTTAAACGGTGGATAACGTGCAGCCAGAGATCAATCTGATGACAAGGGGGAGGGCGAGCCTCCCGGGGAGTTAGGTGGCAGGCTGAAGTTTAACCACGTTAATCATCCACGGCACACCGAAACGATCGCTGACCTTGCCGAAACCCTGCGCCCAGAAGGTTTCCTGCCAGTCCATTTCGATTTGCCCTTGTGCGGCAAGGTTATCAAACCAGCGCTTCCCTTCTGCTACATCCTGGGTATCAAGCACCAGCGTAAAGCCGGAATAATGCGCCGTTCCCGACGCGCTGGCATCACTCATCATGATATCGCTGCCGGCAATGCGCATGTTGGCGTGGGCGATAGCAGTATCGGGAAAGCGCATTCCTGACGGGCAGCCCTCTTCGTTATCCGCCGCCGAGGGGGGCATTTCACCGAAGCTGAGTTTATAAAGCAGTTCTGCGCCTAACGTTTGTTGATAATACGCGATGGCGTCGGCACAGTTGCCGGCAAAAGAGAGATAGGGACTTAACGGCATGATGGTTACCTCAGGTAAGAGATGCTCGTTAAGTGTAGTTCGAAATTGGCACAATATTGTCGGTGGCAGGGCCGCTCAGGCCCGGTAAGCGAGGCGCTACCGGGCAATGATACGGTAAATCAGTTCTTTTTCACGAACTCGGATTTCAGTTTCATCGGGCCAAAACCATCGATTTTGCAGTCGATGTTATGGTCGCCTTCAACCAGACGAATGTTCTTCACTTTGGTGCCGATTTTCAGCATGGAAGAGCTGCCTTTTACTTTCAGATCTTTCACGATGGTGACGCTATCGCCGTCCGCCAGCAGGTTGCCGTTGGCGTCTTTGACAATCAGTTCATCGCTCTCCTGAGCGGGTTCCGCATCGTTCCATTCGTGAGCGCATTCCGGGCAGATGAACATGCCGTTATCTTCGTAGGTATATTCGGAGTTACATTGCGGGCAGTGGGGTAATGACATGTTGGTATCCTCAAAAAGTCAGCGGGGGCAAACGCGCCCAAAAATGGCAGATCGCCGAAAAAGGCCGCAATTATACACAAAATCCTTAGCGTTGTCGGGACTATTGCCGCTTTTATAAATGGGTCTGCGCCACGCCAGTCAGCAATGGTTTACACTCGAATAACCGCTTTTTTACTGTCACCACAGCGCATTAGGGCGTCCTTGTTTACACCTTTTGACCGAATTGACATATATGTGTGAAGTTGATCACATATTTAAACCCTGTTAGGGTAAAAAGGTCATTAACTGCCCATTCAGGCGTCAACAGGTTCGGTTGTACAGTCCGTAACCGGACAGTGTAAGTAAACCTGCTACGCTTGTATGAGGGATAGCGTTCGCGCCCCTCCCTCCGCTCGACGACGACGCTGGCGCGGTATGCCAGTGCCCGCCGTATATAGCGCTACAGGGCTTAGCCTATGAGGACAGCTATGCTGAAAAGGAAAAAAATAAAACCGATTACACTGGGCGATGTGACCATCATTGATGATGGTAAACTTCGCAAAGCGATTACCGCCGCCTCGCTGGGCAACGCGATGGAGTGGTTTGATTTTGGTGTTTATGGATTTGTTGCCTACGCGTTGGGTAAAGTCTTTTTCCCCGGCGCCGATCCCAGCGTCCAGATGATTGCCGCGCTGGCCACGTTTTCCGTTCCCTTCCTGATTCGTCCGCTCGGCGGGTTATTCTTTGGTATGCTCGGCGATAAATACGGGCGCCAGAAGATCCTGGCGATCACGATTGTGATTATGTCGATCAGTACCTTCTGTATCGGGTTAATCCCCTCTTACGCGACGATCGGTATCTGGGCGCCAATACTGTTGTTAATATGTAAAATGGCGCAGGGCTTCTCGGTTGGCGGGGAATATACCGGCGCGTCGATCTTTGTCGCGGAATATTCGCCGGATCGTAAACGCGGATTTATGGGAAGCTGGCTGGATTTTGGTTCCATCGCCGGATTCGTGCTGGGCGCGGGCGTGGTGGTCTTAATCTCGACGATTGTCGGCGAGGAGAATTTCCTGGAGTGGGGCTGGCGTATTCCGTTCTTTATCGCCCTGCCATTGGGAATTATTGGTCTCTACTTACGCCATGCGCTGGAGGAGACTCCAGCGTTTCAGCAGCACGTGGATAAACTGGAGCAGGGCGACCGCGAAGGGTTGCAGGATGGGCCGAAAGTCTCCTTTAAAGAGATTGCCACCAAACACTGGCGTAGCCTGTTGTCATGTATCGGTCTGGTGATTGCCACCAACGTGACCTACTACATGCTGCTCACCTACATGCCGAGCTACCTGTCGCATAACCTGCACTATTCTGAAGATCACGGCGTGTTGATTATCATCGCCATTATGATCGGGATGCTGTTTGTGCAGCCGGTGATGGGGCTGCTGAGCGACCGTTTCGGTCGTCGTCCGTTTGTGATTATGGGCAGCATTGCGCTGTTCGCGCTGGCGATCCCGGCCTTTATCCTGATTAACAGTAACGTTATTGGCCTGATTTTTGCCGGTTTGTTGATGCTGGCGGTGATTCTGAACTGCTTTACCGGGGTGATGGCCTCGACATTGCCGGCGATGTTTCCGACGCATATTCGTTACAGCGCGCTGGCGGCGGCTTTTAATATCTCTGTATTGATTGCCGGTCTGACGCCAACGCTGGCGGCTTGGCTGGTGGAAAGCTCGCAGGATCTGATGATGCCGGCATATTATTTGATGGTCATCGCAGTGATAGGCTTGATTACCGGTATTTCCATGAAAGAGACGGCCAATCGCCCGCTAAAAGGCGCAACGCCAGCGGCGTCGGACATCCAGGAAGCGAAGGAAATTCTGGGCGAGCATTACGATAATATTGAGCAGAAAATCGACGACATCGATCAGGAAATTGCGGAGCTGCAGGTCAAACGTTCGCGTCTGGTACAGCAACATCCGCGCATCGATGAATAAATTTCGCGCTTAAGGTTCGCTTAATCTCTCGCGGGCATACTCTCCTCCATACCTTTGGAGGAGAGCGTCATGAAAAGCTATATTTATAAAAGTTTGACGACCCTGTGTAGTGTGCTGATTGTCAGCAGTTTTATCTATGTGTGGGTCACGACGTATTAAACGCCTGTTATGCCTTTTTCAACAGCACCCAGGCACGGGTGCCTGTTCTTTCCGTACGGTTTTGCAGGAAAAACTGTCCCTGATGTAGCTGGGTGATGCGGCTGACGATACTCAGCCCCAGGCCAATTCCGCCATAACGGCTGTCCATCCGCACGAACGCTTCGCTTAGCTTCCCGCATTTGCTTTCATCAATACCCGGACCCTCGTCTTCGACCGCCATAATAGCGTCGGGGTCGGCGCTAATGTGGATAGTGATATGGGTTCCTTCAGGGCTATAGCGATGCGCGTTTTCCACCAGATTTCGCAGCAGCATACGCAGTAACGTCGCGTCACCGCGCACCACCACGTCCGCCGCGCTTTCCGGCAGCAACAGAGTTTGCTGGCGCGTTTCCAGCATGGTGTTCAGCTCATCGTAGGAGGGGAGGATCACATCTTCCAGCAGTTTTACTTCCTGATAATTCCCGGAAGAGAATGACTGGCCCACGCGCGCCAGTTGCAGAAGCTGGGAGACGCTATCCATCATCTGGTCAAGACGGGCGATAAGCGGCGCGACATCAACATTGTGGGTTTTTGACAATAATTCCAGATGCAAACGCACCCCCGACAGCGGCGTGCGTAGCTCATGGGCCACATCGGCGGTAAAAAGGCGTTCATTGTCGAGCGTGGTGGTCAAACGCGTAACCAGTTGATTGATCGCCGAGACGACGGACTCAATCTCAAGCGTGGAGCTGTGAATGGCGATCGGCGCCAGATTATCCGCCGTCCGCGCTTCCAGCTCTTTTTGCAGTTCGGCGAGCGGACGGGTAATACGCCGTACCGCCTGGTAACAAATTAGCAGCGTCAGGCTAACCATAAATACGCCGGGGACGATCAGGCTGGCGACCGCCTCGCGAATTTCGTGCATGATATGGCGATCGTTGTTGCGATTATCCCGCAGCGCCTGCTCGAACAATTGGATTTGCTCAGTGCTTTCATGCCATAACCAGAAGGTACTGATTAACTGGAACACCAGCAGAATAAGACCAATTGTCAGCATTAAACGCTGGCGAAGGGTCATCGCTCTTCGCTGAAAACGCATCAGGCTCACTTAGCTTTCCTCAGTGGCAACCAGCATGTAGCCAAACCCGCGAACCGTGCGAATGCGCGACTTGCCGACTTTGTCGCGCAAATTATGTATATGCACTTCCAGAGTGTTGGTCGAGGGTTCGTTATCCCAGTTGTAGATATCGTTATAAAGAATTTCCCGGTGCACCGGGCTGCCTGCCTTGAGCATCAACCGTGAGAGCAGCGCGTACTCCTTAGGCGTCAGGGTCAGTTCCTGTCCATCCCTCCATGCCTGATGGCGGCCTATATTGAGCGTCAGATTGCCAACCGTCAGTTCACTTTCACCCTGATTATTATGGCGGCGCAGCAGCGCGCGGATGCGGGCGTGCAACTCCTCCAGGGCGAAGGGTTTAACCAGATAATCATCTGCGCCGACATCCAGCCCGGTAATGCGGTCATTGAGCGTATCGCGGGCGGTCAGAATGAGTACCGGCAGGGTGTATTTTTTCTGTCGGATTCGCGTCAGGAAATGCAGGCCATCCTCATCAGGCAGCCCTAAATCCAGCACCATCAGACTGTAATGACCAGACTCCAGACTATGCTCGGCGGCACGCGCTGTCGAAACGCCATCACACGCATAGCCTTCGGTTTGCGCGGCGAGTATTAACCCCTGTAATAATAGCGTGTCGTCTTCAACAATCAGTATCTTCATTCGCTTAGTCTCCTGCACGGTTGCAGAATATCATCTGCGGCCTGGTAATACGTCGTTTGTACGCCGGTTAATCCCAGCATGGTTGAGAAAAGATTGTCCTGTGAATAATCCAGCGTGCTCGCCCGTTTTTGCAGGCAGGCCTGATCCACCTGATAACGCTGTTGATAATCTTTAGAAAGCCAAATGAGCATCGGGACATGTTTTTGCGTATCCGGCGCAATGGAATACGGCAGACCGTGTAAATAAACGCCATTTTCACCCAATGATTCGCCGTGATCGGAAAGATAGACCAGGCTGGTTGTGAATTTATCCTGATGAGATTTCAGCAGGTTAATGGCTTTATCTACAATATAGTCCACGTACAGCACGGTATTATCATAGGTGTTGATCAACTGCTGTTGGGAACAGTTCTGAATTTCGTTAGTGTCACAGGTTGGGGTAAATTTTTTAAACTGCGGTGGATAACGGTTGTAATAGGTTGGGCCGTGGCTGCCGATGGTATGTAATACAATAACGCCATCGCCTTTCAAATGGTCGATATAGTCTTCCGGACCGTGAAATAACACTTCATCGTAGCACTCGCCGTCGATACATTGTCCGGGCAGGTTTAGCTCGGTGACATTTTGATGCGGAACGCGATCGCATGCGCCTTTACAGCCGCCGTCATTATCATTCCACAGTACGTTAATCCCCGCGCGCTGGATAATATCCAGTAGCCCTTCCTGGTGATGCGCCAGCTCTTCGTCATAATGTTTGCGCGGCATATCAGAAAACATGCAGGGAACAGAGATCGCGGTCGCCGTACCGCAAGAGGTGGTATGCGGGAAGTAGATCACATCGTCTTTTGCCAGCCGCGGATTGGTGTCGCGCGGATAGCCGCCAGGAGAGAAATCATCGCCGCGCGAGGTTTCGCCAACGATGAGAATCGTCAGGTTTTTGCGATCGCCTTTCAGCATTAATGGATTGCGATGGGCATCCTCGCCAATGCGTACCAGCGGCAAATTCGCCAGCCGTTGATGCGAATACCATGACCAACTGGCGACAATACTGTTCGATGGGCTTAACGCTTTGATCAACTGTTTATTATTTCGAAATAGCGAGGCGTAATCTTTATAGAAAAAGGCGGCGACCAGAATAACTAATAAAATAGAGATCAGGACGCTGGCCAGGCGGTAAAGCCCGCTACGTAAGCGCGGCGTCGCCGGGCGGATTTTGACCCAGAAGGCAATTACGGCTGCCAGAACGCCGCTTAATCCCAGCGTCAGCACCATTTGCGGCGTCATCAGCGCAAAGGTTTCCGCGGGCGTGGTATCCATCATATTGGCGATCATGGAGCGATCGATGATGATGCCGTAAGTCAAAATAAAATACTGCGCGGCAGCGCCGACCAGAATAAAAACGCAGGCCAGCAGTCGGTTTAGCCAAATAAATGAGGCCAGCGTCAGCACACTATTGACCACGCTAAACGCGACGACCGGCATGGAAATAAACACCAGTACATTGCGTAGCGAGTTTAACGGTAGGTCTTGTAGTACCTGCTTGTAGAACGCAATGTTCAGGCAGACGGCAATATAAAAGGAAAAAAGCAGAAGCCAGGCGATTTGCCCAAGAACAGGTCTTTTAAGAAAGCGCTTTAACATGTTGATGCGTCCATCGATTCGGTGACGCTAATCGTGACAAAGTAAAATTAAGTGAACCTTAAGAACTTAATGTTGGTGGTGGCCGGATAATCTACCTATCCGGCCTGTTGCGATAACATTAACTACACGTGGTCAATCCTGTTTAACCGGCGCATCCAGCGGATACGGGTTTTTGTGAATGCGGTTGTAGTTCAACGCATACAGCGCGGTGATCACCATCAACGTGACGAACGACCACATCACTTCTTTGGCGCCGGAACCGATGACCGCCCAGATGCAATACACAAACGCGACGAAGGTAATCAGCAGATACAGCGGGCGCGCTTTACCAAAGTGACCGTGGCCCAACAGCAACAGCGCGGCACAGGTGTAAAGATAAGGCACCAGGGTGAAGATAACCGACACGGAGGAGACCAGACCAAACTCTTTCGCGGCGTTCGGCGACATACTGCTGAACTGGAAGATAGTCATCAGCACGCCGACGATAAGCAACCCAGCCACTGGCGTACCGGCTTTATTAACCCGCGCGAAGATTGGCGGGAAGAGACCATCGTCCGCCGCCGCTTTTGCGGTTTGACCGGCAAGCAGCGTCCAACCGCCGAGAGAGCCCAGGCACCCCGCTGCCGCACAGAAGGAAACAATAGCCCCTGCGGTATTGCCCAGCGCCATACGCGCCGCGTCACCGAAAGGCGATGCCGATACACGCAGCGCCGCGTTGGGGATCATCCCCATAATCGCCGTTGTGGAGAGTACATAGCAGACGGCGGCGATCAGTACCCCGCCGATGGTGGCGATAGGCACGTTGCGTTTCGGGTTTTTGACCACACCGGCCGCAACGGAGGCGCTTTCTACCCCGATGAATGACCATAACGTGACGTTCAACGTGCTTTGAATTGCGCCGAAGGTATTCATGCCGCTCACGTTCCAGGCCGCCATATAGGTTTCGCCTTTAAACCAGAACCAGCCGAAGACCGCAATCCCTACGATAGGCACCAGCGCCAGTACGGTAGCGACGGCCTGTACGCGGGTAATCATTTTTGGCCCGACGATGTTCAGCAGAACAAAAATCCACAGCACCGCGACGCAGGTAAGCGTTAATACCAGCGGATCTTTCAGAATCGGGAAGAAATAGCTCAGATAGCCGACGCCGATAACGACCATCGCGATATTACCGATCCAGCATGCCAGCCAGTACAGCACGTTCGTTTGATAGCCCAAAAACGGCCCGAAGCAGCGGCGTGCGTAGGCATAGGAACCGCCGGGACTGGGATCTAAGGACGACATTTTGGCATAAACCATCGACAGCGCCAGGGCGCCGATGATAGTGACCAGCCATCCGTAGATTGCAATCCCGCCAGTGGCCGCCAGATTGGCAGGGAGTAAGAATACCCCTGAACCCATAATATTCCCCGATACCATTAAGGTGACGGGGATTAGGCCCACTTTGTGAGCATCAGCATCCGAAGACATAATTTGGACTCCTGAAAAGGTGACTTCGTTACGATAAATTACGTCGTATCATACCCCCTCAGAATGCCGCTGAATTATATCGGAGACGGCTTATCGCCAATGCTGATATTATCGTGTCTTATCGTTGAGTGTAGAAAAATTAGGCAGCCGATCGTTCCCGATGTTGGCTAACATAATGCAGGGGGGTCATACCATAAAACTCTTTAAACACGGAAATAAAGTACGACGTGCTGTTATACCCACAAAGCTGTGAGACTTGAGAGATATTCTTCCCGTCCATTAATAATTGGTTTACGGCATAACGCATTCGGCAGGTCGTGATTATTTGGCTATAACTGGTACTCTCGTTTTTGAGCTTTTTCTTTAACAAACTTGGACTCAGGCACAGGCAGCTGGCAACGGCGCTCAGATTCCAGTCTTTATGAATATCGCTCTGAATGATGTGGTAAACGCTGTCACTGATGCGGCTGCGCAGCATGTGCATTAACAAAGAAATAAATTTTTTGTGGTCAAGAAAGCGGGATAAAACGGTGAAAAGGAGCGCACGGGTACGTTCAATAACAATTTCATCCAGTGTTTCCATCGCGCTGTAGCGGGCGGCAACCCTGAAGATGTCCGGCGTCAGACAGGTGGCGGTCAATAAGGGATCGGCGTTGCGTTGCCAGACGGGAAGATGTGAGAGATCTTTATTCAGGAATTGTAAATAGTCTTTAATATTATTGCGACTCACTTGTATTACTAGCACACTATTTAATGATGAAATGTCAATAACGTTATTTTCACAAGCCAGAATGGCCATATGATTCGCTTTTAAACTGATTGGCTCCTTACCATTTACTCGTAACCATGTGTCTTTTTCGGTTAATAACACTATGCAAGGTTCGTTGCTGCAAATCCTCATACCCGAACTCCTGGAATATGAACATAAAATACCGGATCTCGCCAAACAGGAGAGATAACGGGGACTGAATCAATTGTGTGATGAATTGAACCTGCACTAAAATAACTTTCCTGAATAATATTACAACATTTGTACGATGAATTAGGGTGTACAAAAAGTTGTACGCGAGTGGAAACTTGTCATTTTTGTATAAAAAAAGCGCGGGATGGGGCCCGCGCAAAAAGGTATGACAGTATTATTGTTTTGCAGCAATACTCAGGGAATACATGCCATCCTCAAAAAAAAGACTCTTTGTGATTAGGCTTTCACGCACATAACGTGATATACGCCATCTTTAATTTCCGTGCCTTCGGTTTCATGCTCAAAGCCAGGGAAGTGATGATCCCAGGATTGCAGTGAGCGTAAGTAACCCACCTGCGGACTGTTTTCATCGCCAAAGTTTTCGCCGGAGAGCAGCATCGGGATTCCTGGCGGGTAAGGAATAACGGAGTTCGCCGCAATGCGACCCGGTAGATTTTCAATCGCCACCATTTCAATATTGTCGTTCACGATCGCGTTGTAGGCGTCGCGCGGGGTAATCTCCGCGACCGGCAGGGTGGAATAGGCGGCGTTGAGACGGGCGCCAGGGTTATTTTCACGTAGCCAGGCAAACATTTTATCGCCCAGGTCATGAATACCCATGTTCGCGTAAGTGTCAGGATAATCCTGCACCAGTTCCGGCATCACCTGCGCCAGCGGCGTATTCGCGTCGTAATGATGTTTGAAGGAACACAGCGTGTTGATCAGCGTCCCCCATTTCCCGCGAGTTACCCCCATAGAGAACAGGAACATAATCTGGAAGTCGGTGGTGCGGGTCGGCACGATACCGTGGCGGCCAAGCCATGCTGTGACCAGCGCAGCAGGTACGCCGGATGCTTCCAGTTCGCCATCGTCGCCCATACCCGGCGCCAGAATACTGACTTTAATCGGGTCCAGCATACTCCAGTTATCCGGCAGGTCTTTAAAGCCGTGCCAGGTTTCCCCAGGGCGCATGACCCAGCAGTTCTGGTCGGTTGCCAGCAGTTTTGCCGGCGCGTCGGCGAAGTCATACGTTTTACCGGTTTGTGGATCGGTGACGACGTCTTTATTCCACGGTTTAAAGAACCAGTCGCCTTCATCGGTAAACTCTTTATAAAGACGCGCCATCGCCTGACGGAAATCAACCGCTTCGTCAATCACCTCTTGAGTCAGGGACAGGCCGCTATTACCGTCCATCATCGATACCGCCACATCGTTGGATGCGCAGATGGCATATAACGGAGAGGTGGTGGCATGCATCATATATGCCTGGTTGAAGCGGGAGAAATTCACCGCGCCACGGCCTTCACGGACGTGAATGTAGGAAGCTTGTGAAAGCGCATTCAGTAATTTGTGCGTGGAGTGGGTGGCAAACACGGTCGGACCGTTATGGTCGCCTGGCTCACCGCGCATCGCGTAGTGATCGCAATAAATCGGGTTGAAGCGCGCATAGCCGTACCATGCTTCGTCGAAGTGAATGCGATCGCTGGTTTTTGCCAGCAGATCCTGCGCCTCTTTGGCGTTATAGCATACGCCGTCATAGGTACAGTTGGTCACCACGCTGTAAGACGGTTTCTGTCCGGCTTTGGTTTTGGTCAGCGGGCTGGCGCTGATTTTTTTCTGCAAGGTTTCAGGCTGCATTTCCTGCGGGTAGATTGGCCCGATAATGCCGTAACGGTTACGGCTTGGCACCATATATACCGGTTTGGCCCCGGTGAGGATCAGCCCCTGCTCGATGGATTTATGGCAGTTACGATCCAGTACAACGACATCATTATCCGTCATACAGGCCTGCATAATAGTACGGTTAGAACCGGAGGTTCCGACAACCACGGACCAGGAGCGGTCAGCACCGAATACGCGGGCGGCGTTTTTCTCGCTTTCGCCAAACGCGCCGGTATGGTCGAGGAGTGAACCGAGCGTGGTACGCTCAATCCCCATATCGCTGCGGAACAGGTTTTCGCCATAATAATCGTGATAAAAGCGACCGGCAGGCGTTTTAGTGAAACCGACGCCGCCCTGGTGTCCCGGTGCCGCCCATGAATATTCATGAATGTCGCTGTATTTCATCAACGCGTTAAACAGCGGCGGTAACAGTTGCTGGCGATACCGGGTCATGGCGGCAACGGCGCGTCCGGCGATAAAGTCAGCGGTGTCTTCCAGAATCCAGGCGAATTCATCGACAAGCTCCAGCAGGTCGCGGTCCAGCGATGCCGTCGCTTTTTCCCTGTCGCCTAACAGGAAAACGGGCACGTTTTGCTGACGCTCGTGAAGCTTACCGATCAATTGCCTGACGCTCAGGTGCTCATCCGGTTGTTCCATTTGGTAGCTAAACATCAGACAGTCAATGGCTTCGTTCGCGGACAAGATGGCATAGCCGTCATCGAAGGATGTCGATTTAATGACGGTAACATTTTGTTGGCTCAAGGCATCCGCCAGACGCTCAACCGCGTTGCCAACCCAGGTGTCCTGATGCAGAAACTCACTTTCAACAATTAATACTTTCATCATCTTTTACCCGGTTATGGAGGCCGTGCAATTTACACCTTGCCGGCCCGCCGTATGAATGTGACGTGGGCAAGTATTACCCCGTCAAATAGGGGGTGTAAAGTGATGGAATAATGGTCAATTATTGATATTATGTTTTAATAAACAATGAGTTAATTATTGATATCGAGCGATTTTACCTGCCGTTTATCGACAGGTGAATTATTTTTTTGGCTGATAGTGGTATCCGGTTTTAGCCGGGCATCGTCTGGCGTCGTTGCTGGCTTAGCTTGCGGTATTGTTGCGGCGACATGCCGACAAATTTGCTGAAAGTACTGTAAAAACGGCTGCTGGATCGGAACCCGGCAGTCAGAGCGACATCGAGGATCGTTTTGTCAGTATCGCTCAATAAGGCACGTACGTGATTGATGCGCATCGCCGTGATGTACTGCTTCATCGTCAATTGCATAACCCGCTGGAATATTCCCATCGCGTAATTAGCATTGAGTTTGACATGCTCCGCGACGTCGTTAATGGTGAGCGCCTGATCGTAGTTATCGGCAATAAATCCCAGCATCTGGCTTACGTAAAACTGCGCATGGCGTGAGACGCTATTCTTATGGGTGCGTGATGTTTTATTGAGCAAAATGGGCTGCCAGCCGGAAAGACTAAAACGTTTAAGCATCAGGCCGATTTCATCGATCGCCAACTGACGAATTTGCTCATTCGGGCTGCTTGTTTCCTGCTGCCAGCGCAACACTTCAAAGGTGCTAAGCTGCTGGGTCGCCAGTGATTTAACCACCATCCCGTGCGTGACGTGGTTGATAAGATCGCGATCCAGCGGCCAGGAGAGAAACAGGTGCATCGGCAAACTGAAAATCGCCATCTGGCGGCAGTTGCCGGGGCGGGTAAGCTGGTGTGGCGTACAGGCCCAAAACAGGGTGATATGTCCCTGCTTTATTTGCACGACTTCATTGTTAATTAAATACTCCACATCGCCGTCAAACGGAACATTCACTTCTACTTGCCCATGCCAGTGACTGCTGGCCATTCTGTGCGGCGGCCTCAGTTCAACGTCCAGTCGTTGATATTCGGAATAGAGCGACAGCGGGCTACGGGTTTGCTTTTCATCGCCGTTGCACATGTGCGGGTCGGGCGGGAGGAGGGATATTGCTTGCGTACTCATCGTCACTCCATTTCCTGAATTATCAGAATTATGCCCCTTTAGCCGGGAGGAAACCGGGAATCCGGACACAGAATCCGTCGATATTGTAGAGCGTAGCCTGACTTTCAGGCCGAATACTCTGCTTTTTACGCCATTTTGCCCCAAAAACTCAGATCTTCCGCGCGTCAGCATACGATCTGAGTTTTCGGGAATGCTCATCGGGGAAGACGGAGGTTTTCACCGGGAACGCGTGCCACCATGAAGATGTTCACTACTGTTCTGGAGAGTCATGATGACGGCACCCAAAATTACCTTTATCGGCGCAGGTTCTACGATTTTCGTTAAAAATATCCTCGGCGATGTGTTTCACCGCGAGGCGCTAAAATCAGCGCATGTCGCCCTGATGGATATTGACGAAACCCGGCTGGAAGAGTCGCACATTGTGGTACGGAAACTGATGGACTCAGCGGGCGCTTCTGGCCGGATTACCTGCCATACCCACCAGAAAGCGGCGCTACAGGATGCGGATTTCGTGGTGGTCGCCTTTCAGATTGGCGGCTATGAACCCTGCACCGTGACCGATTTTGAGGTTTGTAAGCATCATGGCCTGGAACAGACGATCGCCGATACGCTGGGGCCGGGCGGCATTATGCGCGCGCTGCGGACTATCCCGCATCTGTGGCGGATTTGCGAAGACATGACGGAAGTCTGTCCGAAAGCCACCATGCTCAATTACGTCAACCCGATGGCGATGAATACCTGGGCGATGTATGCCCGCTATCCGCATATCAAACAGGTCGGCCTGTGCCACTCGGTACAGGGAACGGCGGAAGAACTGGCGCGCGACCTGAATATCGATCCCGCCTCGCTGCGCTACCGCTGCGCCGGCATTAACCACATGGCGTTTTACCTGGAACTGGAGCGCAAAACGGCTGACGGGACTTATGTCGATCTCTATCCTGAATTGCTGGCGGCCTATGACGCCGGACAGGCGCCGAAGCCCAATATTCACGGCAATGAACGCTGCCAGAACATTGTGCGCTATGAGATGTTCAAAAAGTTGGGCTACTTCGTCACCGAATCATCAGAGCATTTTGCCGAGTACACGCCGTGGTTTATTAAACCGGGACGCGAGGATCTGATTGCGCGCTACAAGGTGCCGCTGGATGAATATCCGAAACGCTGTGTAGAACAACTGGCGAACTGGCATAAAGAGCTGGAGGAGTATAAAACCGCCGAGCGTATCGACATCAAACCGTCCCGCGAGTACGCCAGCACCATTATGAACGCTCTGTGGACCGGCGAGCCGAGCGTGATTTACGGCAATGTGCGTAATGAGGGGCTGATTGATAACCTGCCGCAGGGAAGCTGCGTGGAAGTGGCTTGTCTGGTGGATGCCAACGGCATCCAGCCGACGAAGGTGGGGACGATCCCTTCTCATCTGGCGGCGATGATGCAGACCAACATCAACGTGCAAACGCTGTTGACCGAAGCCATCCTCACGGAAAACCGCGATCGCGTGTATCACGCGGCGATGATGGACCCTCATACCGCGGCGGTGCTGGGTATCGAAGAAATCTATGCGTTGGTTGACGATCTGATCGCCGCGCATGGCGACTGGCTTCCGGCCTGGTTACGCCGTTAATCTCCAGCCGCGCTGGATGGCAGATCCGGCACCATCATGGGCTTGATTGTCAATGCCACGTAGCGTGAAAGCGTAGCGCCATCCGGCAATTAACCGATAACGCGGCCCGGTAGAACGCCGGGCCTGCCAGGTTATTTCGCGCAGTTAGCGCACTGTTTGCTGACAATCTGCTGGAAGAAATCGTTGCCTTTGTCATCCACCAGGATAAAGGCCGGGAAATCTTCTACTTCAATTTTCCAGATAGCTTCCATGCCGAGTTCCGGATACTCGACGCACTCCAGATGCTTAATGCTCTGTTGTGCCAGTACCGCCGCCGGGCCGCCGATACTGCCCAAATAAAAGCCGCCGTGTTTTTTACAGGCATCCGTGACCTGCTGACTACGGTTGCCTTTCGCCAGCATGATCATACTGCCGCCGTGGGATTGCAGTAGATCGACATAAGAGTCCATTCGGCCTGCGGTGGTGGGGCCTAATGAGCCAGATGGATAACCTGCCGGGGTTTTTGCCGGACCTGCGTAATAGATGGGATGGTCTTTAATATACTGCGGCAGGTCTTCGCCGGATTCAATACGCTCTTTTAGCTTCGCGTGGGCGATATCGCGACCTACGATAATGGTGCCCGTCAGCGACAGGCGAGTCGAGACCGGGTACTGCGATAGCTGGGCGAGGATCTCTTTCATCGGACGGTTGAGATCGACTTTCACCGCGTCGCCTTCGCCCGCCTGACGCAGCGCTGGCGGAATATACTGGCCCGGATTGTGTTCCAGTTTTTCGATCCAGATGCCTTCGCGGTTGATTTTCGCTTTGATGTTACGGTCTGCCGAGCAGGAGACGCCCATCCCCACCGGACAGGAAGCGCCGTGACGCGGCAGGCGAATTACGCGAATATCGTGGGCGAAATATTTCCCGCCGAACTGGGCGCCGAGGCCAAGTTTTTGCGCTTCTTCCAGCAGTTCCTGTTCCAGGTGGAGATCGCGGAATGCCTGGCCGTGCTCGTTACCTTCCGTCGGCAGCGCGTCGTAATAGTGGGTGCTGGCGAGTTTAACGGTTTTCAGCGTGCTTTCCGCCGAGGTGCCGCCAATGACAAAGGCGATATGGTATGGCGGACAGGCCGCGGTGCCCAGCGTGCGCATTTTCTCAACGAGGAAGTTTTTCAGCTTGCCTGGGGTGAGCAGCGCTTTGGTCTCCTGATAGAGATACGTTTTGTTTGCTGAACCGCCGCCTTTCGCCACGCAAAGGAACTTGTACTCGTCGCCGTCGACGGCATAAAGATCGATTTGCGCTGGCAGGTTGCTGCCGGTATTGACCTCTTTGTACATATCCAGCGGCGCGTTCTGCGAGTAGCGCAGGTTATCTTCGATATAGGTATTAAACACGCCTTTGGAGAGCGCGGCTTCATCGCCGCCGCCCGTCCAGACGCGTTGGCCTTTTTTACCCATGATAATCGCCGTGCCGGTATCCTGGCAGGTCGGCAGAATGCCTTTGGCGGCGATTTCGGAGTTTCTCAGGAATTGCAACGCCACATATTTGTCGTTTTCGCTGGCTTCAGGGTCATGGAGAATGGCGGCGACTTGCTGCTGGTGTTCAGGACGGAGCATAAAAGACGCATCATGGAAGGCCTGCTGAGCCAGCAACGTTAACGCCTGCGGCTCAACGTTGAGGATAGATTCTCCGTTGAATTCACTGACGCTGACATAATCGGAGGTGAGCAGATAATACTCTGTTTTGTCCTCTCCCATCGGGAAAGGCGCCTGATAGATAAACTCTTTTTTCGACATGTGCTTCCAGCCTAATAGTAAGAAAATGTATTAAGAGCCTCATGGGCCAGACTCTAAGTCGCGCGCCGCGCATAACCGGGCGGCGCGCGCGGCCATTACAGGAATCCGTACATTGCGGCAAAGATCCAGCCAAAGACGCAGGAGACGCTCACGCCAATCAAACCCGGCAGAATGAAGCTGTGGTTAATGACGAAGCGGCCAATACGGGTTGTGCCGGAACGGTCAAACTGAATCGCCGCCAGATCGCTTGGGTAGGTCGGCAGAATATAGTAGCCATAACATGCCGGCGCAGAGGCCACGATATACGCCGGATCGACACCGATAGCCAGCGCGACGGGAACAATCGCCGCCAGCGCCGCTGCCTGGGAGTTAACAAACTTGGAGACCAGCAGCAGAACGATGGCGTAGGCCCACGGATACTCTTTGACCATTTCGCCCAGCACGCCCTGAATTTCCGACATATGCGCGCCGAACATGGTTTCCGCCATCCAGGCGATCCCGTATACCGCGACAATCGCAATCATACCGGAACGAAAAACTTCGTTTTTTGAGATAGACGCAGGATTGGTTTTGGTCAGGATGATAATGAGCGCCCCGGTCAGCAGCATGAACATCTGAATGACCAGCACCATCGACAACGGTTTGCCGCCGAAGGTTGGGCGTAAGTCGGAGTCCGCGCCCAGGAGAGCGACCACGGCAATCGCCGCCAGGAAGATCCACATCGCCAGCCAGTTGCTTTTCGGCAGTTTTTTATCCAGCAGCGTCGCGGTATCGCCGTACACGTACTGACGGTTTTCCGGTACGGAGATAAATTTCTGAAACGCTTCGTCTTTATCCAAATCTTTACCGCGGAACCAACTAAAAATACCGATTGCCAGGATACCGAGCAGGGTAGACGGGATGGTGATCGACAGCAGATCGAGGAACTCCAGATGTTTTCCGTCAAATGTCACGTTGCCCAGCATCGCTACCAGAGAAACAACGGCGACGGAAACCGGACTGGCGATGATGCCCATTTGCGCGCCGATAGAACTGGCCGCCATTGGACGTTCCGGACGGATATTATTCTTGATCGCCACGTCATAGATAATCGGCAAAATGGTGTAGACCACGTGGCCTGTCCCACACAGAATCGTCAGGGTACAGGTGACGAACGGCGCCACAATAGAGACGTATTTGGGGTTGCGGCGCAGCAGCTTTTCGGCAATCTGCAACATCACATCCAGCCCGCCTGACGCCTGCAACGTTGCCGACGCGGCGACTACCGCGATAATGACCAGCATTACGTCAACGGGCGGTTTACCTGGCTGGAGATGGAAAACAAACACCAGAATGACCAGACCAATACCGCCCAACAACCCGAGCGCGATCCCGCCCTTTCGGGCACCATAAAACAGACATATTAATATTATGAGAAGCTGTATACTAAATAACATTTTTATTTATCCTCGCGATAAACCCAGTCAATTTTGATAAATGGATCACAGCCATCTTCTGATTTGTGTGAATGAGCATCAGGAAATGGCGAATATTCAATGCGCCAGTGGCGACGATTAACGATTAAGCTTTTTACAGAGTTGCTTTAAGTAATTATTTTCTTGCGATGGTGATGTTCAGAGGGGAGTACCCTCTGGCGATGGGCAGGTGGAGTCAGCGAGAACAGTAAATTATGATTTGTCTGTTTTAAAAACAGGCGTTTATTATTTAATTTTTGTGTCTCGCCATCAGGTAAATCACGAGATAAAGCGAACAGAATGTGACTTATGTGATCATTGTCACGCCATTTTTTTAAATTATTAGTATGGCGTGTGGAGACGCGTATCTGCTCACCAATATACGTATTGTCCATAGGCGTAGCACAAGCTCCATTGCTACAAACATAATTTTATTTAAGTGTCAGGAAAATTCCGGACAAATCCCTTTTTTAATAAAAATACACACTCTCGGCATGGGATAATACTTAATTAACTTTTGTTAGCGTTTTGAAATTAAAAACAGCGCAGAGCGCTGTAATAATAGAAAATAACGTTAACAGGCCTGGGTTGAGTATATTTGATCTGACACAATTTCCCAGATTTGTTATTAATGTGATAGCGTTTTTATTGGCATTGTTATAATAAATGTTACCAGGATATAACGCTTCGCGTCGGCTTTATGCGGTATCCTTACTGACAATATTGTTTCAGTAAAGAGTAATGTTCCGGCTGAACGCGGTAGCGGTAAACCGGCCTGCCGGTCACGCCGTAATGAATACTGGTAAACAAGATATGGCAATTCACCAGCCAGATGAGATATTTACGGCAGGAGACGCGCGAGATATTCACTTCGTTGGCCAACTCGTCGGTAGAAAATTCCTGCTCCTGATGCGCATCAATCCACTGGCATAAGGTGCGTAGCGTTTGCTGCGTCAGCCCTTTTGGCAGCCGGCGAGGCTCCTGCTCGCTGGATGAATTACCGTGAATGAGCAGGTCAAGCTCAGACTGTTCGTAATACTGGCGTTTTTCCATCGCCGTTTTCTTACGTAGCCAGCCGGTCAGCGCTTCTTCAAAGCGCGTGGCCTGAAAAGGCTTGATCAGATAATCCACCACGCCGTAGTGAAGCGAATCTTTAATGGTGGCGGCGTCAGCGGCAGAAGAAATGACAATAACGTCGCTTTTGCAGCCTGCGCTGTGCAGGACAGGCAGCAGATCCAATCCGTTTTCCTGCTGCATGTAGATATCCAGCAGGATTAGGTCAATGTGATTTTCACTGTTGAAGATAAACTCTTTCGCTTTTTCCAGCGTCGAAGCGGTTCCACAACAATGAAAACCGGAGATTTGCGCGACATAGCGGCGATTTAACTCCGCGACCATCGCATCGTCATCGACAATTAATACATTGATCATAGGCTGGTCCTTTTTCCATCCCAGGGTAACTGTACAAAAAATTGTGTGAAGATCCCAGGCTCGGACTCCACGGAAATTACGCCGCCAAGCGCTTCAACCTGCTGTTTAACCAGCGCTAAACCGACGCCGCGTTCGGCGCCTTTCGACGAGACGCCTTTTTCAAAAATCGCCTCGATGCGCTCAGGTTCGATACCCGGACCGTCATCGCTCACTTCGCAATGCAGCCAGCCATGGCGGTAGTGTAACGAGACGCTGATTTCGCCGCCGGATTCCTGGCTCAATGCTTCCAGCGCGTTTTCAATCAAATTACCCAGCGCCGTAATCAGCACCGTAACCTGATCTTCATTGTTATTATCCGGTAACTGGCTGTCGCTGCTTATCACCAGGCTGTGCCCGAAATCAGAGGCGCGAGTAATTTTACTGAGCAAAAAGCCAGCGATAATCGGCGACTTTATTTTACCCAGCAGCAAACCGATCTCTTCCTGATAGTTATTGGCCGTCTTGATAATATACGCTTCAAGCTGCTTATAACTCTTCAGGTGCAATAATCCCAGAATCACATGTAATTTGTTCATGAATTCGTGGGATCGTTCACGGAGCGCATCCGCGTAGTTCACCATCCCGTCCAACCGCTGCATCAGTTGGCGAACTTCTGTTTTATCCCTGAAGGTGGATATCGCGCCGATAATTTCGCCGTTGCTGCGCACCGGAACGGTATTCACCAGCAGCAGGCGGCCTTTGACGATAATCTCTTCATCGCGGCGCGGCGTACCGTCACGCAACACTTCGCTAATGTCCACCACCTGCGACCAGGCATGACTCAGGGTGGATAATCTGGCGTCATCCTGCGTTTTTCGATAATCGAGCAGCGCCTGCGCCGCATGGTTAATCAACGTGACTTCGCCGCTATCATCCACGGCGATAACGCCCTCTTTGATTGACTGCAGCATCGCCTGGCGTTGTTCAAACAGGGTTGAGATCTCATAGGGTTCGAGGCCAAACAGGATACGTTTTAGCACCTTGACCAGCGCATACGTGCCTAATAACCCCACCAGAGCGCCGAACAGAATGGACCAGATAATACTGCCGCGGCTATTGTTGATCTGCTGCGTAACGTGACTGAGTTCCAGGCCGATCGCTACCACACCGATCTGCCGGTGGCGTTCATCATAAACCGGTGTGAAAACGCGCAGCGCTTTGGCAAGAAAGCCGCGATTAATGGCAACGTTTTCCTTTCCCTGCAGCGCGAGCAGAATGTCATCGCCTTTGAACGGTTGGCCGATTCGCTGCGTTTCTGGGTGTGAATAACGGATGCCCTGCATGTTGGTCACCACAATAAACAAAAAGCCATTATGCTGGCTCACCGCTTCGGCGAGCGTCTGAATGCCGCTTTCCGCAGGCGGTTTTTTCAGCCCCTCGCGAATTGCCGGAGAGTCCGCCAGCGAGCGCGCCACCGCCAGCGCTTTATCTGCCAACGCGTCGCGCGTCATGCTGCTGATTTGCGAAAAATAGATCAGATGGACCACAACGAGCACCGAAAACAAAACGGCGCTGACCATCAGAATGACGGTAGTGCCGAGTTTCATGGGGCGTTTGCGTAACGCCCGGCATGGCAGGGAGTGTTTCATAGTGGACCTGAGCGGACGAATCGTAAGGTTATTATCCCTGATGAGGCGTCTAATTCAAAGGCATAGGCGATGTTGCTCCAGTGTTGAAAAGCCCGTCTTACCTTGTAGGGGGCGCTACCTGCTCATGTCGACTGGCAAACGTCATGTCGTTAATTAATATCGCCGGATACCGTGATGGGTAATTTATTTTCATCAGAATTGCATAAAATAATTTTTCATTAATTTTTATAATAACGTATGCGGTGTCACGTTTTATTTTTACTGACGTTCAGAATGCGTTTGATCACAATCAATCAGCGCTAATGTTTAATCTATTATGATTAGTTTTCATTACATATTATTAATAATTATGGAAGCAATGTGAGAAATAAAAAATGGAAATAAAAAAATGGCTGAACACAACCATAACCCGACGTGATGCTATTGTCGCTACTGCAAAAGTAGGGGCGGCGGTGACGCTAAGTCAGGCGATTACGCTGCCTTTTGCTACCACTGCCCAGGCGCAGGATACCCCGATACCGAAGGATGCCAACGACGAAACCGTCAGGCACAGCGCCTGTCTGGTCAACTGTGGCAGCCGATGCCCGCTTAAGGTTATCGTGAAAAATGATCGCATCGTGCGCATTGAGCCGGAAGACGCGAAAGATGACGCGGTATTCGGCGAGCATCAGATTCGTCCCTGCCTGCGTGGGCGTTCCAGTCGCTGGCGCGTCTATAGCCCGGATCGCATTAAGTATCCGATGAAAAGAGTGGGAAAACGCGGTGAAGGAAAATTTAAACGTATTTCATGGGATGAGGCCACGGCCTTTATTGCAGCGGAATTAACGCGCGTTAGCGAACAATATGGCCGGGAAGCTATTTATTATAATTATCAATCCGGGGCATATTATCATACGCAGGGCAGGCCCGCCTGGATAAGATTATTAAATCTCACCGGCGGTTATTTAAATTATCACAACACCTATTCCACGGCGCAAATCGCCACCGCCACGCCTTATACCCACGGTGATTATGTCGGTAGCCATTTTACGCAGATCGCGCATTCCGATCTGGTGGTGCTATTTGGTCTGAATCTCTCAGAAACGCGGATGTCCGGCGGCGGTCAGGTTGAAGAGCTGCGCCGGGCGCTGGAGACCTCGAAAGCCCGAGTCATTATTATCGATCCGCGCTATACCGATTCGGTGATTACCGAACACGCCGAATGGCTACCGATTCGCCCAACCACGGACGCTGCGTTAGTCGCCGGCATAGCGCATACGCTGATTACCGAACAGCTTCTCGACGAGGCGCTGGTAAACCGCTATTGCGTCGGTTATGACCGTAGCACCTTGCCGGACACGGCTGCGCCTAACGCCAGCTATAAAGATTATGTTCTTGGCACGGGCGATGACGGTATCGCGAAAACCCCGGAATGGGCGGCGGATATCACCGGAATTCCGGCAACGCGTATTCGCCAACTGGCGCGCGAAATCGCCTCGGCGCGCGCCTGCTATATTTGCCAGGGCTGGGGGCCGCAGCGTCATGCCAACGGCGAACAAACCGTGCGTGCTATTCAGACGCTGCCAGCGTTAACCGGCCACTTCGGGCGGCCCGGCACCAACAATGGCAACTGGCCTTACGGTACGCCGTATGGCGTGCCATTGTTGCCTGTCGGTAAGAATCCGATCACAACCTCTATTCCTTGCTATCTGTGGACGGACGCCATTCAGCATCCGGAGAAAATGACCGCGACGACAATGGGTGTGAAAGGCGCGGACAGGCTAAAAACCGGAATTAAGCTGTTTTTCAACCAGGCCGGTAATACTTTGCTTAATCAGCACGGCGAAACAAACCGCACCCGTCAAATTCTCGCGGATGAATCGCTGTGTGAAACCATTATCGTGATTGAAAACCATATGACGCCCAGCGCGATGTATGCGGATCTGCTGTTGCCGGAGACCAGCTATCTTGAGGCGGAAGACCTGGTGGACAGCTCCTATGCGGCGGGATCGCATAACTATATGATTGCGATTCAGAAAACCGTTAAACCGATGTGGGAAGTGCGCAGCACGTATGACATCTGCGCGGATATCGCCGGGCATCTTGGACTGCGCGAGCAATATACCGAGGGCCGAACTCAGGCGCAGTGGGCGGAGATGCACTATCAGCAGATCCGTGAAAAACGTCCATACCTGCCGGAGTGGAGCGTGGCGAAAGAGATGGGCGTGATTGACCAGCGTATCGCTACCGAGCAGCAGAGCCTTGCGTTTGCCGATTTCCGCGCCGACGCCGAGGCTAATCCACTCTCCACGCCGTCGGGCAAAATTGAAATTTACTCCCAGGCGCTGGCGGATCTGGCGCAAACGTGGACGTTGCCAGAAGGCGAGCGAATTCCCGCATTGCCGGAATTTTGTCCGGCGAAAGAGTCGCACCTTAACAAAGCGCTGACGGCGAAGTATCCGTTGCAGTTAAGCGGCTTCCATACCAAAGGGCATACCCACTCGACCTACAGCAATGTGCTGATGCTGCATGAGGCGGTGCCGGATGAAGTCTGGATTAACCCGATTGACGCCAGCGCCCGCCAACTGAAGTCCGGCGATCGGGTGCATGTATTCAATGACCGCGGCGTGGTGGAGCTTCCCTGTAAAGTGACCCAGCGCATTTTACCCGGCGTGGCGGCGATGCCGCAGGGCGCGTGGACGCGGCTTGACGGCAACGGCGTTGATGTCGGCGGCTGTATCAATACGCTGACCAGCCACCATCCTTCGCCGCTGGCGAAAGGCAATCCGCAGCATACCAATCTGGTTGAAATTAAACGCGCTTAAGGAGTGATGTACGATGAAACAGTATGGCTTTTATGTTGACTCCTCGCGCTGTTCAGGCTGTAAAACCTGCCAGGTAAGCTGCAAGGATAATAAAGATCTGGATGTCGGTCCGAAACTGCGCCGCGTCTATGAATATGGCGGCGGAAGCTGGGTGAAAGAGGGGGAAAGCTGGCATCACGACACCTTTACCTACTACCTCTCTATTGCTTGTAACCATTGCGATGAGCCGGTATGTGTCTCCGGCTGTCCAACCGGGGCGATGCATAAACGCAAAGAAGATGGTCTGGTCGTGGTGGATGACAGCGTATGCGTCGGCTGTCGCTATTGTGAAATGCGTTGCCCCTACGGCGCGCCGCAGTTTGATACGCAGGCGAACGTGATGCGTAAATGCGACGGTTGTCTTGACCGACTGGAGAACAATCTGCGCCCTATCTGTGTGGATTCTTGCCCGCAGCGAGCGCTGGATTTCGGCCCTGTCGATGAATTACGGGCAAAATATGGCACGGAGAATCAAATCGCGCCGCTGCCTTCGGCGTCGTTCACCCATCCTAACCTCATTATTAAACCGCATCCGAAAGCGAGACCCACGGGCGATACGGAAGGCGCAATCATGAACATTCGGGAGGTGCGCCATGCATGAGTTACCGCTGGTCTTTTTTACGGTCTTTACCCAGAGCGCGGTCGGCGCGTTTATTCTGCTGCTGATTGGCGGCGCAATGGGGCTGGTCGCGCCGCGGCGCAAGGCTATCGGTCTGTTCTCGGTGATGTGCCTGTTTGGGCTGGGCGTCATTATCGGCACCTTCCACGTCGGGCAACCGCTGCGTGCGCTGAATATGCTGCTGCGCGTCGGACATTCGCCGATGAGTAACGAGATTGTCTTGTCGGCGGCTTTTGCGGCGCTCGGCGGGCTGGGGGCGCTCGGTTTGTTGCTGAACCGGGCGACGCCGCTGTGTAACGCGTTGGTCTGGTTGGCGGCGATAGTCGGAGTTGTCTTCTTATACGCCGTTCCGCAGATTTACCAACTGCCGACGGTGGCGACCTGGCGTTCATCTTACACCACGGCAATGATGATATTGACGCCGTTGATTGGCGGCGGCGCGTTGGCGGCATTGTTTGGCGTGCGCCGTCTGGGGCTACTGGTCAGCGTGTTGGCGATTTTGGTGAGCTTTTGTCTGCGCCCGGGCTATATGGCGACGCTGATGAGCGCCGATAGCGCTCTGACCGCTGCGCAGCATAGCTGGTTTACCGCCCAGGCGATATTGCTGGCGGCGGGCGTGGTCGGGGTGGTGGTCTGCGCGCGCCTGAAATCGAGCGCTACTGTGCTGGCCATGACGGCTGTGGTGGTTATCGCGGCGGAGTTGGCGGGTAGGATTGCGTTTTACAATCTGTGGACGCTGCCAATGTAGTTTGTAGTTTGTAGTTTTTTGCCCGGTTTATGCCATGTAAGCCTGATAAGCGTAGCGTCATCAGGCGAAATATTTCAGGAGCTATTGCTATGCCTTCCCGTGCTGTTTTGCCGCGTATCCTCGGCGCACTGTTTTACTACTCCCCTGAGAGGCCGGAGGTGAAAGCGTTGTTCGATTGTTTGCCAACGTTGCCTGAGCTTTACCCCTGGCGCGATCGTGGACCTATTGAATCACTGTGTGCGTCATGGTCGCTACCGGATGATGATGCGCTTACATGGCAATTTTCTGTGTTGTTTGAAGGCCAGGGAAAGATGCCCGTCCCGCCCTGGGGATCGGTCTATCTGGAAAAAGATAATTTGCTGATGGGGGAAACCACCGCCGATTATCGAGCTTTTTTACAGTCGCAGGGCATGGTATTCACTGACCGTGAACGCGAGCCGGAAGATCAGTTTGGCCTGATGCTATTGGCCTGTAGCGATCTGCTGGCACGAGGCGACAACGTGGCGGCCAACCGGTTACTGGAGGCGCATCTGCTGCCCTGGGGATTCCGCTATCTGGAATTGCTGCAACGCAATACCGTTAGCGCCTTCTATGCCCGGCTTGCCGTCGTAGCGACCTGTTATCTGCAGGATGTTCAGCAGCAACAGGGACTACAGCCTGAGAATAAACGGTTGTTTTTCTGAGGTATTGGTCGGGTTTTGATGGCGTGCCGTAATACTTGTGCCGCCATCGTGCCCGCTGTTGCGTCAGCGGGCACAGTTTACTATTACAGCTCCGGCGTCTTTTTGAAACCGGTCAGCATCAGCACCAGGCTCTGTTTTGAGTCCGCTGGCGTGAAATCGTAGTGATTTCCCTGACGGTCGCCGCCGATATACCAGGATATTTCCGTTTTCCCTTCCGCCAGCGCTTTGCGCACCGCTTTATCGACATCAACCATACGATACTCATGTGAATGGTCCAGATATAATACGGCATCGGAACGGTAGTTGATCGCCGGTTTATTGTTCCAGGACACGGTACTGGTGTGCCAGTCATTGCTGGTCGGGTAAAAGAAAATTTGATCGGCGCCGTTCGTTTCCGTTTTGCCGCCAAAAAGGCGAATACGGTATTTGAATAGCGAAGTGTCCATATTGGCAGGCAGGGGCGGGATCTTAAATTTCACCAGCGTGAGCGTTTCCGGGTGCTGCGTGCGTCCGCCATTTGTCCAGTCATCCTGTACGTACAAGGTATCGACGCTGGCATGAGGCTTGTCGTCTTCGCTGCTTACCCAGGTATTTTCTTCCGCTTTACTGTAGGCGTAAGGAACCGTAGTGCCGCAATCCAGTCCCTGATTCATACACAGATCCGTCATAAACTGCGCGCCATCTTCCGTCCAGCCATTCATAAAATCGGCATGGGCGGTATAAAGACTTCCCCAGCGCTCTTCCCGGGTTTCGCCATGCATTACCGGGTCCATCGACAATTCTACTTTGGACGTATCCAGCGAGGAGATCTGCGGGAGTACCCAGGCGATGTTCATATTAACCGTCGGGATTTTGACCGGATAGTCTGCGGAACATTTCCCGTGGTCGGCATAGATAGCGTTATTGTGACTATGGGTCGGTTTCAGGTTGACGCCATCCCAACAGTTGGGGAAAGCGATCCCGATATTAAACTGGACGGCATCGCCCGCTTTACGCAGGCCGCATATTTCGCCTACCTTGTTGGTGTAACCTTTGCCGTTGGCACATAAAAAGGTGATTGCGGAACTGGGGCCAGTACCGTGATGATCGCCTGCCAGTAACTCCAGCCCGGCCGGGAATGGATGGAGCGGATATTGCGCAACATTTGTGGATTGATAATAGGTCTTTTGGTAGGCGGGATTTACGATTTCACCATCGGGTAATTTCATGGACGGCGCCCAGTAAGCGGAGCTGTCGGCTTTATTATCACAGGTGGTATCTGGTTGCGCGCGCAACGTCTGGTAGGTAGAGACCGCGTCGGTGTGGGTGTTGCCAAAAAAGTCATGCCACATCGCCTGATTCGCTTTACCAAACATCATAATCGCGTCATCGCCCAGCGTGTGGTGATAGCCGCACACGACATGCGCCTGAGGACCGGCATGGGCCGGGAATGCGCCAGCGGCAACGAGCGTAGCCAGGCTGACGGTAATAAGGTTGAGTTTCATTTTTTTGCTGCCCGGTTGAATAGAAGTGGGAGCAGCAATAGCAGATCAGATTGCGGTGTTACATCTCATTAATTATCACTTTTTGTCATTCGCCCTGCATACAGGGGCGAATTTGCAGACGTACTATTTAAATAATTAGCCGAAACTACCCTCCTCTTGATTATGTCAATTTACAAAAAGGGTACGTTAGTGATTAAAATCGGGCTTTTTGTGATAACCCTCACTATTTCATTTTGCCTATGCTAATGGCGCTCGCCATAACCGAATAACGATTCTATCGGACATCGGCTTTATTTTTAAGAAATGCGTTACGACATCAGTCGTGACGCGATCTGCTATGGATTTTTTATGAGATTACTAAAACGCGTTATTGTGGTTGTACTCTTGGGCGTGATTTTATTTATGGTCAGGGACGATATACGCTATGTTTATCAACTGATCCTCAAATATGGTGATAAACCTTCGGCGCTAGCACTGAGTAGCTATAAAGCGGTTATTCAGCAAAAACCAGTCGCAGGAGTTAAGAGTAACCTTTCAGGTTTGACCTACTCCGCCGAAGACAGGATGCTTTTCGCCGTTATTAATAATCCCCCTGAACTGGTCTGGTTAACGACAGAAGGGCAGCTGATAGGGCGGATGCCGCTCCAGGGCATCCACGACCCGGAGTCTATTGCATGGAGTGGGGGTAACCAGTTCCAGATAGGCAGTGAGAAAGATGGCGCGGTCTATAAAACACAGGTGGATATTCAGCGCGGCACCATGCAGATAATCTCCATGGTGAAGCTTGAGGGTTATGACAAAGCAAAAAATAAAGGGCTGGAAGGTACGGCATGGGATGCGAAAAATGAGAGATTATATGCCGCAAAAGAAAGAAAACCCATAATGATCAAAGAAGTAGAGATGAGCAAAAATGGTATCACCAGAGCGTTGCCTTCTGCCATCACTGCAAGTGTGAGCGATGTTTCCGGACTTGAATACCATGCCCCAACGGATTCGCTGCTGGTGTTGTCGGACGAGTCAAAAATGATTCTGGAGGTCAGTTCCGAGTGGCGGGTGCGCGATCGATTGTTCCTGACGGCGGAGTGGTCAGGGCTCAGAGACGATATCCCCCAACCAGAAGGGATTGCCATGGATAATGAAAATAATTTGTATATTGTGAGCGAACCAAATCTGTTTTATAAATTTTCATGTGATATACAGAATGACTAAAATGTATTTTTACTGCCACAGTATGCTAAAACAGAACAAGGTTATTAATACCATGATTTGACGATTTCTTGATTCGTTGATTTCGTTGATTTCGTTGATTCATTGTTGGGGATATTTATGTTTTACTTACCTCAGTAACGGATTACTTTGTGGTGTAGCGTAACGGTAATTGTCCTCCTCATATTTGCGGCAGCGTAGTCTGCCGCTTTTTTTTATAAATTAACTCTCTTCTGTAATAATTAACAGACAATAAATATTATTCTGTTTTTTTCAGGAGGCCTCCGAAGAGGCCTCGCATGGTGATGTTTAGTTATCAGGCATAATATTCTTCATCAACACTTACCGAATGCAATGTCGCCTCGCTAAGCAAAATCATTTCATCTACGCCGGAACTCTTGTTAACCGGATTTTCCGTCGGCGATGTACCTGTAAATGCTCCACTGGCGGTGGCGCTATTACCGGCGGGATCGGTGGCCGTTATGGTGTACTGATTCGCCCCCGACAGAATAGCGGATTGCGGAACAGAAACATGCCAGTTACCGGTATCGTTATCAACACTGGCGGTGTAGTCCGTATCGTTGACCGTGACCTTCACCTGAATATCCTGATGCGCCTCCACGACTCCCTTAAGGGTGACGGTATTATCCAGACTGCTAATAGTCGATCCCAACGTTGGTTCGGCGGGCGGTTGTGTATCAATAGTCAGCCGCTCGTTCAGCGTATTCTCATTCCCGGCAGCGTCTTTAGCCGTAATGGTGTAGTCATAAGCGCCATCATTGAGGGGCTGCTTAAGAGTAATTGTCCATTTTCCTGTTTCATCTGCAGTTGTTATAAAATCCTTATTATCAATAGTCAGCTTCATTGTTGCGTGCGCTTCTGAGGAGCCGATAAAGGTCGGTGTATTGATGTTAGTGATATTATCGCCTCCGGCGCCGATATCACTATTACCCTCCATGGAAAGTACTGGCGGTGTAGAATCGATCGTCAGCCAGCCGGTAGACAGCGAAGAGGCGTTTCCTGCCTGGTCTTTAGCCTGTACCGTATAGCGGTAAACACTGTCGTCTAACGCATCAGCATCCGGTAAGGTAAATTCCCATCTGCCGTCATTTTCGGCCTGGAATGTATACGTTTTTTGGTTGAGTGTCAGAATAATCGTTGCTCCGGGTTCTGTTGCGCCAGTAAATGTCGGCGTTTTATCACTGGTGATGTTATCTCCCTTATCGCCGGTATCTGAATTCTCGGTAAGCGCGCCAGTAGTAGGCGAGGGTGATGTAGTGTCAATGGTAAGCGAACCGCTGGTTGGCGTAGACGTATTTCCGGCGGCGTCTTTTGCCTGTACCGTATAAACATACGTATCGTCAGGCAGCGCATTTTCTGGCGGCAGTGTGAAACGCCATGCGCCGTGATCATCGGCCTGGATCTCATACGTTTTATTGTTAATGGTAAGAATGATGATCGCGTCAGGCTCTGTCGTACCGGTAAAGGTCGGCGTACTCACGCTGGTAATGCCATCATCTTTAGTTCCCGTATCTGTATCGTCAGACAGTTCTCCAACGACAGGTGCTGGCGGTGTCGTATCGATAGTTATCGATCCTGTGAAGGACTCAGAGGTCGTACCCACCATGTTTTTACCATGCAGCGTAAAGCTATAGGAGCCGTCGTTCAGCTTATCTCCAGCAGGTAAGGTAAAGCGCCAGGTCCCATCATTGCTCACCGGCACGTCGTAGCTTTTATTATTGATGGTCAGAATAACGGTGATATTCGGTTCTGCCGTACCGCTGAAGGTGGGAAGATCCGCACGGGTAATATTATCTCCGGTGTCGCCTGTATCCGACTCGATAGCCAGCCCGCCGTTTGGAACGGCCGGGAGGGTGAGATCGATGGTTATGCTGCCGTGAGCCGTTGCGGAGACATTGCCTGCGGCGTCGGTGGCTAACACGGTATAGGCATAGTTACCGGCTGTGAGCGCATCTGCTGTGGGTAAAGTAAAGACCCATGTACCGTCGTCCGCCGTAGGACATTCATACGTTTTATTGTTGATAGAAAGTGTGATTGTCGCTCCTGGCTCCGCTTTACCGGTGAATTTAGGCGTAGTGATACGTGTGATATTGTCGTCAGCCACTCCCGTGTCATAACCGGGGGCCAGACTGGCCGTGGGGACTGTTGGCGGTGTCGTATCAATGATGAACGAGCCTGCCTGTTCTGCGGAGGTATTCCCGATAGCGTTTTTGCTCTGTAGGGTGTACTCGTAAGTGCCCTCAATAAGACTATCTTCTGCCGGTAATGTAAATTTCCAGGCACCGTCATTTCCTGCCTGGATCTCATACGCTTTATCGTTGATTCGCAGAATGACGACACTGTGAGGGTCAGCCTTACCGCTAAACGTCGGGGTGGTTACGTTAGTCGTGTTATCTGTACCGGTACTGGAATCCGGATCTTGTGTGAGGCCTCCCGTAGGGACTGTTGGCGCGGCGGTATTAATAATTACAGACCCCGCAGTGGATGCAGACTGATTTCCGGCGGCATCCTGGGCCAGAACGGTATACTGATACGTACCGTCTGGCAGCGAATGGCCTACAGGCAATGTGATTGTCCAGGCGCCGTCGCTTCCGGCTTGAGCGGTGTAGTCTTTGCCGTTAATCGTCAGTATTACGGTAGCGTTCGCTTCTGCCGTTCCTGCAAAGGTTGGATTCTTAATGTGGGTAATGTCATCACCCTTGACGCCGCTGTCTGCTATTTCCGCCAGGGCGGCGACGGGGGCGTCCGGAGGAGTGGTATCAATCGTAAAGGCGCCCTCATAGCGAGATTCGTTGCCAGCATTATCCGTGGCCAGAACCTGGTAGTTGTAGGCACCATCCGTTAGCGTGGTTGGTATCTGGAACGTCCAGTTACCTGACGCATCGACAGGAATGGGATAATTCACGCCAGCGTATACAATAACAATCGACGCGCCAGGCGTGGTTTTGCCCGACAGCACAGGCTGAGTGTTGTTGGTCACTTGTTCGCCCGTGACGCTGCTGTCGCTCCCGGCGTGTAACCCGGCATTTGCTGAGGGCGGCGTGTGTTGAACAGTGACATTACCGTTCACCTGTGCGTTGCTCATATTGCCGCTGGCATCCGTCACTGTAATCGTATACGGATAGCTGCCATCCGCTAATTTACCGGCTTCCGGCAGGGTAATGCTCCATTTACCATTCTCACCCACGACGGCGGTATACGTCTTACCGTTAATCATTAGCGTGACGGTTGCGCCGTTTTCTGTGACGCCGCTAAAGGTCGGCATCGTCTGATTAGTAAGATGACTGCCGGCTCCCCCGGTTTCGCTGGTAGTATCCAGTCCGCCGGTTAAATGGTCGGGAGCGGTGGTGTCAATCGTGATGGTTGCCGTCGACGATGTTGTATTGTTTGCACTATCGGTGGCAGTGACCGTGTAATGATAAGCGCCATCCGTTAAGGCGTGAGTCAGCGGGATAGCCCATTCCCCGTCTGCGTTCGCTGTGGTGATGTACCTGTTACCGCCAATTATGAGTGTAATAGTTGCATTGGCGTCAGCGGTTCCCGTTAGTGTGGGCGTGGTATTACTGGTGGTATTGTCGGCTTTCGTGCCGGAGTCCGTATCATGGCTAAGGCCGTTTATCTGAAGGTGCGATTCGCTATCGATAGTCACCTGCCCGGTCATTGGCGGCGATTGATTACCCGCTATGTCTTCGAGCGCGATCGTGTAATCATGGACGCCATCGCGCAATGGGTTGGTAATCGCCAGCATCCAGTTACCGTCCCGATCGGCTACGGTTTTATACGTTTTGCCGTCAATAGTGACGACGACCGTAACGCCAGCAGGCGCGGTGCCGGAAAAGTTAGGTTTTTTATTACTGGTGAGGGTATCGCTGGTATCGCCAGTATTGCTGTGAACATCCAGGCCGCCAGTTACCGAACCGGTGATGTTTCCACTTTGAATATTCAGCGTGCCGGTTGCTGGCGGGCTGATATTTTGCGCAAGGTCGATAACGGAGACGGTATAATTATGCGTACCCGTATTTAATGGCGTGGTGACGGCCACTTCCCAGAGTCCTGTATTGTCCGCTACGACCGTATATGTTTGTCCATCAACCGTAAGCGTTACTGTAGCGCCTGGTTTCGTTTTGCCTGTAAACACGGGTGTTTCATTGTTAGTGATAAAATCACCTAACGTCCCACTGTCCGTAGCGACGCTGAGCCCTACCGTTGTGGCTGGCGGCGTATTATCAATGACAAACTGGCCGGTAATGATGGATGAGGTGCCCGCTGTATTGGTGGCTGTCACGGTATAACTGTAGCTATTGTTGGCCAGATCGGGGAGAGGCAAAGTCCAGTTGCCATCAGCGGTAACGGTTGGCGTATAGATAACATCGTTGATTGTCACCGTCACGGTGGCGCCTGGCGTGGTTGTACCTTTTAACGTTTGATCGTTGTGATTACTCCAGCCATTGGCGATATTCGGATCGGCGGTTGTGTCCAGTCCTCCTGTCAGCGCCACGCTGGAAGTATCTACGGTAAGTGTGCCGGTAACAGGAGTGGAAGCATTACCGGCCTTATCGACGGTCGATATGGTGTAATCATAATTGCCGTCCCGTAGCGCTTCCGGTACGGTAAAGCTCCATTTACCGGCATTATTGGCGGTTACCGTGTAGGTTTGCCCGTTCAGCGTAATGGTTACTTTCAGACCGGCATCCGTGTGGCCACTAAACGTAGGTCTGGTGTTATTCGTGATGCCATCGTTCGGCGTACCGGTATCGCTGGTGTTGTCCAGACCACCAGTTAAATTCGGAGGTACGGAGTCGCGGGTGATTCTAATGGTGTAAGTAGTTTCCAAACCATAACTATTGGTTACGGTCAGGTTCCAGGTGAAGTATCCGCCCTGGGGGGTATCTGCCGGGAATTCTGACGCAGGCAACTGAATTTTCCAGTTGCCATCTGCGTCAACAACGGCAGTAAGAGGGGCAGGACCTCCTGCGCTCTTTCTGATAGTGATCGTATCGCCCGGATTACCGCGTCCGACGATAACCGGCGAGGCGTCCGTATAGAAAATAGTGTTAGTTGAGCCAGCGGTACCAATGAGATAATCTTCATGACCGCCAAATTGTGCATTAGGCGCGGTGACGACATTGCTAACTGAGCCATGAAATACGCCGCTATTCCCCGCACCATCGGTAGACGTTATGGTGTAATCGTAACGTGTGTCAGGAAGAAGATTTACATCCTGTAACCAGATTTGCCAGTTACCATTATCGTCTGAAGTGGTTGAGTAACGTTTTCCATTAATCTCTACAATAACTTCCCGATTGGGTTCTGCTTTTCCATTAAACGTCGGCATAGCCCATCGGGAGGCTGTAGGGTCATTTGGCGTCGCATCGTTGGGCCTAAGTCCCCCGGTAATTTCCGGCGGTGTATGGTCTATGGCGAAGGAACCGTTAAATGACGTGACCGAGTGTCCAATAATCTCAGTCAGTTTGTAGTGATATTCCCCTTCAACGAATGGCCCTCCCGGTAATGTAAACGTCCAGGTGCCATCGGCATTAACCGGAATAGTATATTCCTGCGCATTAAACTCAATACGTAATGTGGCGCCGATACTCGCTTTGCCGCTTAACGACGGTGAGGCATTTTGCGTCTGGTTATCGCCGACTACGCCAGTATCATCTTCGGGGGAAAGAAATCCGATCAGAGTACTGATTGTCACCGAGGCGGAGTGGGTGGTTTCTGTACCAAATTTATCCTTGAACGTTAGCGTATAGTCATGTATTCCTGAGCCCAGCGGAGCGCCATCGGGGACCGTAAACGACCACTTTGTCCCTCCGGCGGTAATCGTGAGCGGATAAGTCTTACCGCCGATGGTAATGGTGCCGCGCAGATTGTCGTTAGCCTCACCTCCGGCGATGGTACCCTCTAGCGTTGGGCGGGTCACGGATGTCAAATTATCGCCTTTGGTATCGCTATCCGTTTCAGCAGAGAGTCCGTTGGTGATAGTCAGTTTACGCTTACAAATATAAATGGCGTCAGAGTTTGTCGTGGTATTGCCTGCGGCATCGGTTGCCGTCATGTAAAAGCGAACAGTGTTATAACTGCCGTTATCCGCTACCAGCCCCGCAGGGAGAGTGAATTTCCAGGTGCCGTCGCTGGCGATATCCGTCACGTCGTAGGTTGTGTTATTAATACGAATGGTCAATTTTGAACCCGGTTCAACCCGTCCCGTCAATGTGGAGGTGAGATCGTTAGTCCAGTATCGGTCTCTGTCGCCCGTATCGCTGCTGCTGTCCAGCTCAGATCCTGTCAGCGTCGGCGGTTTATTATCAGTGATAACATTCCCTTTTGTAGAGGTTTGGTTTCCGGCTGTATCTGTGACGGTAAGGGTATAGCTGGCCGTGTGATTAGGCGGTAACCCCCAGGTCGGGCCTTGCAGCGTCCAGGTTCCGTTATGGTCTGCTGTGGTGTTAAGTGTTTGGCCATCTATATGTAAAGTGATCGTCGCGCCAGGCTCGGTTTTCCCGGTAAATACGGGCCTGGTCGATTGGGTGATCATATCCCCTTTGATACCGGTATCAGAATCGCTCGTTAAACCGACGATGGACATAGGATTAAGGGTATCAATAAAAACATTATTCGTGGCGATGGCGGAGATCCCGGTAGTGGTGTCCGTCGCGGTAACCGTATATTCGTTGAACCCTTCGTGCAATGGGTTAGTCACATCAATAGACCAACTGCCGTCGGCCGCCGCCGTTGTGGTATAACTTTGCCCTGCGATGGTCAGGACAATGACGGTATCCGGCGTAGCCTGCCCGACAATTTTTGGCGTATTGTTATTGGTAATATTGTCGCCCTTAGTGCCGCTATCACTATCTACATCCAACTGCGCCGTTACTTTAGGCGGCGTGATGCCTGATGGGACGTAATTAAAATTGCCCGTTATTGTTGCCGTGTTACCGGCAAGATCCTCTGAAGTTACGGTATACTCATTCAGGCCGGGAGCCGCATCTTTGGGTAAGGTCAGTTTCCAACTTCCGGCATTATCTACGGAAGCCATATAGGTCGCGCCTTTAATGGTGACGGTGACGAGGCTGCCGGGTTCGGCCATACCGCTGAGCGTTGGGCGAACAAGCTGGGTAGTCGTATTCCCCACAGTCCCTTCCATCACGCTGGAAAGGTCAAGCCCACCGCTGAGTTGGGAAACGGTATCAACAGTAAACTGATGCTCGCTGCTTGAGGTATTGCCCGCTTTATCGGTGGTGACGACCGTATAAGTATAAGTTGCATCAGTAAGGTCGTTCGGCATCGCATATTGCCAGACGCCATCAGCGCCGGCTGTCAGAGTATGACTCACGCCGTTAAAAATAATTTCTACGCTGGCCTCGGGCTCTGTCGTACCGGTAAAGATAGGGCGGATAACGTTGGTAATGCCATCCTGCGTACTCTGTCCACTATCCGATGCTTCGTTTAAGCTTGCATCAGATGAAGGTGGCGTGGTGTCCACGGTAATCGTCCCCGTTGTGGTCGCGCTGGTTCCCACCGCATTCTTTACTTGTACCGTATATTCATAGGTTTCATCCGCAAGCGCGTCCGGGAGCGTTAAAGACCAGCTACCGTCCACACCTACGGCGACGGGATAGTCGACATGATTAATGGTAAAAATAACGGTGGTATTTGGTGTCGCCGTACCGTGGAAGGTTGGTTGACTAACCTGGGTGATATTATCGCTGTTGCTGACACCGCTGTCATCGCTGTCCAGCAAGCTGACGGTGATTTCCGGCCGACTGGTATCAATAACCAGGGTTATACTCCCTGCGGTTTCGCTCATATTTCCTGCGCTATCTTTTGCCACAACGGTGACGTCATAGCGACCATCAGCCAGCGGTGTATCCAGCGTGAGCTGCCAGTCGCCATTTTCATCGGCCTGCAGGGTATAAACGTGATCGTCAACAGTCACAAGTACTTCCGTATGGGGGTCAGACTTTCCGTGCAGAGTGGGCGTTGTTATATTGGTGATATTGTCACCTGAATCACCTGAATCGCTGTTGACGTCAAGGGTCACTGTGGGCGCTGGCGGTGGTGTCGTATCAAGTGTAAAACGGCCTTCTAAAGGCGAAGAGGCGTTATTTCCTGCCGCATCGGTGACTGAAAGCGTATAAACATGCTCGCCATCATCTAATACCAGATCTTCTGGCACTTTCCAGGCCCATAGCCCGTTTTCATCAGCCCGTACAGAAAACGATTTGCCGGCAAGTGTAACGGTAACCACGGCAAAAGGTTTCGTGCTCCCGATTAATACTGGATGGGGATTATTGGTAATGCCGTCAGCATCACTGCTGCCAGTATCTGACTCTGCGGATAATGTTGCAGTAACCGTCGGGAGCTGGGTATCAATAGTGACGGTACCGGTTTGCGTGGCGGTATTGCCCGCGATATCGGTTATGGTGACAGTAAAGTCATAGCTGCCGTCGTCGAGCGCCGGAGTGATTTTAAATTCCCACTGTCCCTGCTGGTCGGCGGTGCCTTCATAGACGTGGCCATTCAGGGTGAGCATCACATTCGCGCCGGGTTCGGTTTTTCCGGTCAATGCGGGCTGGGGAATATTCGTCAGAAAATCGTCCTGTTGTCCGGTATCCGTGGCGTCGGATAACGCAAACGTTACGTCAGGCGCAGTGGCATCAATCGTGACGCTGTTAGTCACCGTGGCGGTATTGCCTGCATCATCGGTGGCGGTTACCTGGTAATGATAGACCCCATCAGGCAAATTTGTACCCGGGGATAAAGACCAATAGCCTTCAGCGTTAGTCACCGTAGTTAACGTCATTCCACCTATGATGACATTAATAATGGAGCCCGGTTCTGAGGTTCCCTGAAGCACTGGCTTAGTATTATTTGTTATCGAATCGCCTGTAATGCCGGAATCTGACGTTGGATCAAGCGAGGCAGTAAGTCCGGTAATTTCGCTATCAATCACAATGGTGGTAGTGGAAGCTACCGTTTTGCCGCTGCTATCGGTAATGGTAAAGTTTACATCATAATGGCCATCCGGCAGGGGGGAAGATAGCCGTAATGTCCATTTTCCATCTTTATCGACAGTTAGCGGATAATGTGTTTTGTTGATTATCAGACTTGCCGTTGCGCCTGGCGTAGCATTTCCGCTAAAGGTGGGGTTTGCGATGTTGGTAATCCCATCCCCTGTTTTACCTGAGTCTGTTTTCGCATCCAACTTACCGGTAATAAAGAGGGGCGTTTCCTGAGTGGGTAACGGTGCCTGAGTTTTTTCCGCCGGCTCTCCTGATGAAGAACTGGATGAAGAGGACGAGGCAGGAGGAGGTGGTGGTGTGGCTACGCTATTTTGGACTTCCTCTTCTGCCGGTTTTAGATTTTTCGAAATTTCTTGCTTTGCTTTCTTATCGATAATCTCTTTTTTTTCTGGCGACAGATCGTTTTGTTCGAGCTTTATGTTCTGTTGCTGCTCTTCGGCACGCTCTTTGAGAAGCGCCTCATACTCTTTAATTTTTTGTTGTAAAGCAGTCTCTAAGGATTTATTCGTTTCGACAGACGCCTCCTTATCCGCCTCGTCATTATTAGCCTCAATGGTCGACTCTTCGCTTTTTAGCATATCAGCAAGGTATACAGTATCTAAACCAAGCTGATAGGTTTTTATAGACGAGATAATATGATCCTGATTAATTGTTTTTCCCGATGTGTCGCGTAATTCAATATTTCCCAGAACCAGGTTAGTTAAGCCATCTTTTAATGTTGTGGTATTACCGTCAGCGGTAGTGACTATCAGATCAAAGCCACTGACTTTATACGACTTAATATCCGTAACACTCTCCGGTTTAACGTTCGGTTTTTCAGTCGAAGAGATATCATTTTGCGTCGTCATGTTGTCGATATTCCTTAATATAGCTAATGGTAGATTACCAAAATGGTTTTGATAGTAGGCTAACTTTTCTTTTTCAGAGGCTTAATTTTACCTGTCAGTAAATATGAAATAAATTAAGCAGTATCTTAATGGTCTAAAAATGCAATATCTCAAGCTCATGATTGTATGTCAGATCAGCATGGGATATTTATAATTAAAGTACCTTTACCAATATTAAGATGGCCGTATGAGTGCAGATGAAAATAATGGCGATGAAGAATTGGCGCCGATGGTTGATGGATTAAGCGGAGCTCTTTGTATACTAATACTGATCTCCACAGTATTTATGTTATCAGGAACAGACTCGCTTGTAACATCGGATGGCGGAGCATTAAAGTTCAGAGATTCATTCACAGATCTAAGTAAGAATAGTATTTACTATAGTGGAGCTGTTTCACTTTCGTCTACCGATTTGTATCAAACCCGTAAGCATCTAATTGACTCAGGAAAGAAAAAAATCACGTTTTATGGTGCAGTATCTGAATCTATAGAAAATTACAAGGAGAAAAATACATTTAATCTATTGAAAATTTATACGGACTTAAAATTACCATCTGATATAGAAATCGACTTCCGAGAAGGAAACGTCTCGCAGTGTGGAAAAAATCTGTCGTGTATTTACTGGAGCTATTAAACAAATGCATTTTTTGGGTTTGATTTTTTATATATTAACGGCTGCCTGTTATCTTTTGTTCCCAGCCATCAAAAACATGGTTAATCAGGCTGTTTTTCTGGCACCACAAATTACTTATGCTTGTGGGGTATTGTTTGTATTACCGCTACTCTTGTTTTTAACGCATTGGATATTCAGATTAAAGGCCCGAAGATACTATGCCTTACTGGCAACGCAAACGAAGCTGGCAGCGTCAGTTGCAGTTTCATTGGGACTTATCGGTACCTTTATGGGGCTAACCGATATGGTATCAGCTATTGCAGGTTCGCTGGGGGGAGAAGGCGACCTGGCAGCAAAAATGGGCGCTATGATTTCATCGATTTCGTCAGCTCTGACGGCAATGTCATTTGCGTTCCTGACATCTATATTAGGTGTTGCTGTTTCAGTATTACTTCTGGTCAGTCTTAATTTTTGGGAGTTTTACTACGAAACCGAGAATCACGTTGACAATGAACCGGAGAAAAAGCCTTCGGAGGATGAACTACAAGCGTTACTCAACCGGGTTATGTTGCTCGAAGAGATTAACACCAATATCGCCACTAAACTGGTCTGTATACCAGATAATACCAATATGACGGAACTGTTGGTTATGAATGGCAAAGTGATGGCAGAGAGCTTACAGCAAATAAACACGGCCATCAGTCATCTACAAGCAATAGCAAAAACATCTGCAGAACTTAATGAAAAAGGATTTTTCAGCATGAATACATCACTCATGGATGTTAATCAAAGCAATATGCTGATAAATGAAAAAATAACATCTGGCAACGAACAATTAATGGAATTGAACATCGGTATCAGCACCCTGGTCTCGTTAATGAAGAAAAATTCTGAATTCATTGAAAAGATGGAAGGCATGAAGGCAGAGCAACTGAAACTTATTAACGACAGGCAGGAGGCTCATTTCCATGAAAAATATAAATTTAAGAAAAAAATACAACAGGTTGTAGAGGTGTTGACGAATGAAAACTAATTTTAGCATTATAGGGTGCTTGTTTTTTAGTCCATTGGCTTTAGCCAGTCAGGGGACTTTACATTATTCTGAATTTATTAATGAAATGTATCAAGAATCAGGGGGGATTAGAGCCAAAGCGTTAGAGTTGGAGGCAGAGTTATTGCGTGCAAAACAAACTGATTTGTATTTTATGCCGAAGATTTCTGCAGAAAGTAAGTACAAATCAGATTCCACCCGTGGTGATATAACTGATTCTAAAGTAACAGCGAGTTCTTTAATTTTTAGCACAACGATCGCTGATCGCTTTAAAGAAAAAAATAGTCGGCTTCATGGCGCAGAGTTATCCTTATTGAAAGAAAAAGAGAACTTGTATAAAACGTTAGTAGAAAATTTGATTGGTATTAAATATTACAATAATCTTGAGACGAAGGCAGCGAACCTGGAGCAAACTGCCGTCGAATTATACCAACAAATTGAGGGCCGATATGTATCAGGTATTGCTAAGGCAAGCGATGTAGAACAGGCTCGTCTGTTGATTCAAAAAATAAAAACAGAATCAGAAAATATTAATAAAGAGATTGAGTTGCTTAAATCTAATATAGAGCTGGCAACAGGCATTGCCTTTCCTGCTCAGGGGGTTTACCTACCTGATAATATCATAGATAAAATTAACACTTATACAATAAATGATAAGAAAATCTATAATAATCTCGATTATAAATTGTTGAGCGAGCAGGCTGATGCAGCAAAATTTAACGCATGGCAGCAGGATTCATTGGTTCAAGTGAATCTGGTCGCGGAAGAACGATATAATAACAGTCAGCGTGTAGATAAAGACTCCTGGGGGGGGATTCAGGTAGCAGTGAATCTATTTGATTACGACAAAAAGATTACCAGACAAACGGGAATTAAGGCGTACCAGGTTTTAAAAACAAAAATGGACTTCAAATATAAAGAGCTACTGGCAAAGATGAAGTCTTTGCAATTGACCATCAATTCAAATGAAAAGGAGCTTCAAGGGTTGGCAGAACAAAGTAAAACTACAGAAGTGATCTTAGCCAATCAGAAAAGAGAATATAATATTTCACAATCATCCTATTATGAGATGTTAAATACACAATATGATTATTTTGCATTAGAGCGAAAGATGATTGAAATGAAGATAAGTGATGCTATTAATAAAGTATCTTTGTTACAGATCTCAGGCGAATTATTAAGTTTGTAATATGAAGAGTAATACGCTTTCGCACAAGTTTTTAGCTTTAATCGCCATAATGATGGTTTTGATTATTTATATTGGTGTTGCGAAGATAGATATTGTTTCTCCTGGTACCGGAGTGATTACTGGGGCTTCGGATAAACTGGTAATTGTAAGCCCTGACTCAGGTTTCATTAATAAGTTTGATCTACGAACAGGTTCGCCCGTCAAGATAGGGGATATTCTTTTCTCCTATACCAATCTTGATGTCTTTCATCAGGAGAAAACGCTTAATGAGCTAGTCTCATTCGCTGGCAGGCGTATTCAGAATCTTGAAGAAGATCAACAGTTACTTAAAATGATTCTTGCGGGAGAAATACCTGAAGAAAGTGAATTTTCGGCACAAATTAAAGAACTATTCTCTCAAGAACTCAGTGCTTATAAATTTTTGAATGAGCTTTTCTCTTTAAGGAATGAGGAGAAAAACCTAAAACAGCGGGAAGAGAAAATGAATGAAGAAAAAGACGACCTTCATGAACGATTATTACTTTTGAAAAGAAAAGGTAATTTACTAAAGTCCGCCCGTGCTCCGGAGATAGAGATAATAAATAATCAGACTGAGGTTAGTCAGATTGTTTCTCAGATAACAACCGGAGACATTAGCTTGCTTGCCTTACAAAATGACATTAAGTTGGCAAACAATCGATTCCGCAGCAGCGTGCTTGAACAACTTAATAATAATGCCGAGCAGTTGGAGCAATTACGTAGGGAGCGCCTTGAAAATCGTGGGCAACTGGAACTTCTAAGAAATAAAATTAAGGCTAATAGCGTCTTATCTCCTACGAATGGTGTAATATTAAGCATAGAGCGTAGTTTTGAAAAAGGTTCTTATGTTGAAAATGCGCAGCCTGTCATGACCATCAAAAAAAACAATGAAAGTAAGGTAGTAGATGCGAGAATTCTAGCAAAGTATCGACCTTTTATCTTTACTGGAGCCAGTGTGAAAATTACAGTAACCTCTCCAGGTTATAAAAAAACGATTGCCGGGCAGATTACGAGGATAAGTGCTGACTCGTTTTCTGACGATGAGAAAAATGGTGCTGAGCGTTATTACAAAATTGAAATAAAGCCGGATGATAGTGTCAAGGTTCCACCTGAACTGGAGGGTGTGCAGGTTAATGTATATGCGCTTAGCAAAAAAGTCACGCTGTTAAACTATATTACAGCGTTGGTAGGCGATAATATCGTATTTAATGTTTGGTAATGTAACTATGCTTGGATTCGTTTCTGCCTTATCCTCGGCTGTAGCGGTGATGATATTACTGATGTCCGTATTATTAACTAATCTTTTATCGATAGCAATTGAAAAAGATGAAAAATTAGATTCATCTATACTCAAGTACAGTTCTGATACTGAAGAGTTGAAGAATAAGCAAAAAGCTATTATTATGTCTGGTCAAGGATTTTCCATATCTGTTTCAGACCTTTTACCGCTTCGTTCTTCCAGTTCTGCAGTCAGGCTCTACTGCACATATGGTAATAATATGAGTCTGAAGGTTGCTAAAAAATATACAACTTATAATTATATTGTTTCCAAATCAGTTTTAGGTAACAAAAAAATTATTGTGGTATCACCGATTTATGAGCCGACAAGTAAAAATAACTGTGCTGTTGAAGAACTGAAAAATGAATAATGATTTCTTTGATGTTATCAGGAAATATTGCCTGGTAGAGGAAGTTGCTTTTGTTTATAAAAATAAAAGCAAAGATATGTATGATATAGTGCAGAATTTTAATGATTATGTAAATGATAGTTTTTTTGACTTTGAGTTAACCAGTAATAGCTGTTGCGAGTACGCTCATCTTCCTAAAACATTTATAGTTGAATGGACAGAATCTTATTTTTTAATCTTACAAAAAGAAAAAAATAAGATTATTAATCTGAGTTCTTCTGAGGTGGTAACGCAAGATGATTTACGTAGTAAAAGAATATTTTATCTCTCAAAGGAATTAAAAAATATAGATGACAGAGATGTTTTTGAAGCTATCAAAAAGATGACACCAAAGGCAAGTTACCTTGCGCTAGGATTAATCTTTTTTGCTTTAATGACACCACTTTATTCAAATCTATTTAATACACGATTGATTTATAGTGATTCTTACCATTCCATTATCTTTGTGACTGGAATATTCATAATTTTTGTTCTTTTTGAACTTATTTTAAAAGGTATGCTTTATGATAAAACATCTGCACATATTAGAGTTAACAATATAAAATGTAATGCTTTATATCTCCATGCATTAAAAGCATCCAATTGCAGAAATGCTGCGGTGAAGATACGTACTATTGAATCTTCAGTGGTGTCTCTTTGGGAGTCATATCCATTAATATCGGTTGATTTATCATTAGCTTTTTTATTCCTGATCGGTCTTTTTGTAATGATGGGGATCTATGCTTTCCCCCTTTTGATCTACTATATAGGCTTAACATTTGTTTGCGTTTATATTCGTTTTTCTGCTTATAAAAAAACGTTGCAAACGAATACCGTCAGTTATGAAAAAATGTCTACACTAATCTCTTTAGAAGAAAAAAGGAAAGAGCTGAAATTCTTACGCGGCACCTTCTTTGAAAAGTTGTTGATGGATAAAACGCATCGCGATGAGTATACGAAAATGGAGATGAATATCGAAAATCACCATTGGGCGGAGATGATAAAGGCCAACTCCTTTCTTTCTATGATTGTGATGTTTATGTCATCCTATTTTGCTGTTGTTAACGGAGTATTGATGACTGCCTCTATTATTGCCATTATGATTATTAACTCCAGACTCTCTGGGGCCTTAGTAGGTGGGGTTAATAAACTATATTTGACAAGATTGCATATGTTCCATATTAAAAATAGTTTGGCGGAACTATTGAAAGATAAGGACACGTTTATATCACATAGTGGAATTTATATATCCCATATCGAAAAACTGTCGATTGAAAAATTATCCATAGCGTTTGCAGAACGAAAACTGATTGATCAGCTTTCATTCACTGCTGTTCCCGGAGAATTTATTGGTATTATTGGTGCATCAGGTTCAGGTAAATCTTCTTTAATCAAAGCACTATCAAATTCCAGTCATTGCTATACGGGATCAGTTAAATTAAATAATGTAGATATCACTCATATCTCTGAAGATTATATCCAGAATTGCCTTGCCTACCACTCTACCAACAGCACTTTTATAAAAGGAACACTCCGTGAAAATTTCATGATTTATGGTGTGGTTGATGATGATGATATTATCAAAATATTAACTTTATGCTGCAATAATCTTGTTCTCTCGAAAGAGAATGTAGACGAAAAATTTGTCGATGAACTCAATCTTTCTAATGGGGAAAAACAAAAGGTTTTGTTGTATCTGGCTTTATTTAAAAAACCAGATATAGTCTTCCTGGACGAGTCAACATCTTATCTTTCCACAACTGATGCGTTAGCATTTCTGGAAAAGATAAAGCATCTGTATTGTCATAGCATTGTCATTTTTGCAACCCATGATATTTCACTGCAAAGAATGTTTACCCGCAAAATTGACCTTTCTGGTGAAAGGTTAAGAGCAGTAAGTAGCACAACAATAAATGTACCACAAATGAAGTTAAGTGGGTGAGATCGGATCTGAAAAGATGAAAAGCAGAGCGGTGATATGACTAAGAAATATCGCCGCTTGCATTTTTTGATTTACCTTAGGGTACTTTTCTTTATACAGAAGGAAAGATGGTCTTTGTAATTTCATTTGAGCGTTAAAGTTATCAACACAGTAAACTTAAATAACTGGTGCTGTTTGACGCATAATTTTAGAAAAAATTACGTAAGATCGACTGATATGTAAAACTCATTCAGCATCAAATGGATTAATTCAACATCAGTAGTAATTTCCATTTTTTTATAGGCTGATCTTTTTTGTGTTGAAATCGTTTTTATATTTCGATCTAATAAATTTGAGCAACTTTTAACAGATAATCCTGCTGCCACGTAATAAATAACTTTTTTCTCGCTCAATGTTAGATCGAATTTTTTAGCGAGCAACAGAATTCCATCTCTTATATTAATATGTTTTATTTTGTTCTTATACTGCATTATCAGATATCTCAATTAATATATTGATGACGAGAGGAGGATAAAAACGCTAAAAATTCTGATGGTGTAGTTTTGAAATGTTTTTTAAAAACGCATGTAAAATAAGAAGCACTGTCATAACCACACATATAAGCCACTCTGGTAATATTATATTCACTATTACGTAGAAGTTTTGTCGCTTTATTCATTCGCGCATTAAGGTAAACTTCGCTGAATGAGGTGTTCTCTTGTTTTAATTTCCTTTTTAATGTGGAACAACTCATATAGAGTGAGTCAGAAATATCCTTGAGTGCCCATTTTCGACTTATGTCGCTTATAATAATATTATAGATATTTTCGGCTAATGTATTTTGCGATAGTTCTCTAAAGAGAGAAAATGCTTCGGGTTCATAGATGAACTCTGAAAGTAGAAATCTTATTAAATATTCCTTTTTATCTTGGGGTAATTTCTGAGTTTTATTTGAAGAGTGTAAGAGGTTGAATACTCTTGCTACACCTGTTTCTATTGGCGCTAACAGATGTTTTGTCGTCGGTTTTGTTAATGGGGCCGAAAATTCTGTATGTTCATACAGAAAAAAATTATAAGCATTTTTTATTGACGCTGAATCTAATTCAATTAAATTATAATTTAACTGTTCATGAGTCTCTTCCATAGTGATATGAATAGTTTGATCTTTAGCTAAAAATATTAACATTGGCCCTGATGCCGTAATATACTCCCCGGACGATGTCGTAATTGAAATTTTACCCGTGGTGAGCTTGATGAGTACGGACTGCAGTAAATTTAATCCCTGAAGTGATAAGGATTTCCTCTGCCAGTTTTGCTCTGATTGTAAATATTCAATGTTCCCCACCGGGACAGGTGAGGGATTAAACACTTTTAGCATGATAACTTCCTTTTATTAAATGTGTGTGTAAATCAAAATTATTCTGAAAAATATTTCAAAAAATAACTAATATATATCCATATAAGTATTGGAGAACTTAAGGTGTCAGGTGGCGATCTTTTCATTTTCTATGGAAAATGATATTTTATATTGCATTTCTACATATTATAGTATCGTTAAAAAACTATGTCGCGTATAAAAAAAAGATGGAAATTTACAAGAATTGGCTCATGTTATTATCAAATTATCTCTTTAAAATTTGAATTAAGTAATAATTTCCTTTAATCTTTTAGAGAATAGCTCTTTAATTTCATGGAGGTAGTTAGCATGAGGTATAAGATCTGATTTTAATTTGTGATAAGGTTTATCCTGGAGGTAAATATTAACGTTCTCGGTTAGGAAAGGCATACAACGCGGTAAATATATACTGCGGCGGGTAGATGGCGTAGCGATATCCGGAAGTTTGAGGGGGAGGGGAAGCATTCAATCGTATGGTTGACATTATGAAAAACGGTGTAACACGTTATTGAGGTTCTTACTGTGCGTATCCGTTAGGTTTATGCTTTCTGGATTGCATAATGTAGCGTGTTTTGGCGCGGCAGTATTGAATCTTTTGCTGCGCCGGCCCCGAAGAGGAATCACTCACAGCGAATGCTAGCGCATGGCCTGGTCCTGAATCTCTAAATGAGTAGAAAACCTTTCGGTTCGATACTCCGGTTCTATTCCTTCTAAATTTATCGTAATGACATCTGCGTTACACGTGTTGTACACTTAATATCCACAGAAACACAAGAGGACAACACCATGTCAGCCGCAAACAGCATGTCTATTAAGCGCGAAACATTAAATTTGCGCATCAAACCCGCCGAGCGCGATCTTATCGATCGGGCGGCGAAAGCCAGAGGGAAAAACCGCACAGACTTTGTGCTGGAGGCTGCCCGTGCTGCTGCCGAAGAAGCGCTGATCGAGCAACGTATCATCATGGCCGATCCCGAGGCTTATCAGGAATTTCTTGCCCGTCTGGATCAGGCTCCTGCGCCTAACGCCGCACTGCGTAAAACCATGCAGACTCCTGCGCTGTGGGGGCAGGAAAAATGATCTCCGCCCCTGAGCCGCTTCATGCCGGACATATTATTACTCCGTTTTGCTGCGGTGTGGATTCTATGGATAACTGGCTGAAACAGCGGGCGATGAAAAATCAGACCACTGGCGCGTCCCGTACCTTTGTGTGTTGTGGCAGCGATTCTAACGTACTGGCCTATTATTCGCTGGCGTCCAGCGCGGTCATGACGAATACCGCCCCCAGTTGCTTTCGCCGCAATATGCCTGACCCGATCCCTGTGGTAGTGCTGGGCCGTCTGGCGGTGGATAAATCGTTGCATGGGAAGGGCGTCGGGCGTGCGCTGGTACGCGACGCCGGGCTGCGGGTAATCCAGGTGGCGGAGACGATCGGCATTCGCGGGATGCTGGTTCACGCCCTGTCGGATGAAGCGCGGGAGTTTTACCTGCGGGTGGGGTTTGTACCGTCGCCGATGGATCCGATGATGCTGATGGTGACGTTGGGGGATTTGGTGGAGAGTGTTTAAACTGCAGGGCGTATCCTTTAACCTCACAGACACTTCAAGTTACGGATAAAAATTGCCCCTGAAATGAAAAAATGAACTCATTTCTGAATATTTTTCCATCAAATTCAGTGGTTTTTCGTCGACATACAGCGTCAAGTTGTACAACAAATAGTTACGAAACACACCCTGGTCCTACGTTACTTATAAGCGTTATCGCTTGTTATTATGCAGCAGAGAGGTCAGCACAGAACCAGTAACGTGTTACGTAAACAGAGTGTCTCCGGAAGCGGTGTCCGTTCTATTTGGTTTCGCCATAACCTTGATAACTTCAAGAAACGTCTGAAAGCGCTGGAAGAAAAGGTAGCACGTGATGGTATCGAGCTAACCGGTTCCCAGATTGCAGCGCTGGAGCGTAAAGCCAGTGACGACGAAGCGTGTGGAGAAATCGAAACGGCGCATCCCGGCTATCTGGGTTCACAGGACATATTCTATGTTGGCAACCTGAAAGGCGTTGGGCGTATTTACCAGCAAACCGTTCATCGAACTGAATGAACCCTCAATCTGACCCACAATTTTCCGGATACACAGGGATAAATCGAAACGCATCTGGAAAGTTTTTCACGCTAACTTAGAGCCTATTCCATTAGGGCTATTTTACTTGCCATTTTGGTCCTGGGCAGTGCTCAAAATCCTCACGTACTACGTGTACGCTCCGGTTTTTGCGCGCTGTCCGTGTCCAAACTGGCTGCGCCAATAACGCCTGGTGGGATAGGCTCTTATTCAATTACACACATAGGAATTCATAGGGAAGCATAAAAAAGGAAAGGTGGCGGACTCGGAATCATATCCACGATTAAGGTGCTGTTTGTTATTGGTTTTGTAGGCATTTCTTGTAAATAGTGCCCCCCACGAAGGCCCCATAAAAAATCGCTTTATTTTTGTGATATTTATCACGAAAAATCGGTGTTAAATTGACTCACAACCCCACTCTTACGACACGACTTGTTCCATATTTTCCGCATTTTTCCACCACGCATTCCTGCATTCTGCCTTGTAAAGTTATTCTGGACGTTATCAATTCATACTTTCGTCCGAACTTGTAGCACACCGATTCCGGTATTTTTCTGATAATAGAGGAAAGTCACTGGAGAAAATATTGTGATAAAAATCACAAAGTAAGGCAGGCTGCTGGAGAAAAAGTCCGCAACGGCGAATTATCGTAGTCTGTGTACCTCAACCAGCATTTTGAAGGCTTTGCGACATGGAAGAAAACACAAGGCAGCGTACAGAGAATTATATTTCAGCAAAAAACCAGCATCCTGCCTGGATACTTCTTGCCACCCGCCGCGCCCCGCTGGTATTGAGTTGCCTGAAAACGCTGTTTGAAAAATCACATGATGGTATCCCCCTTGAAGAAGCGATCCAGTCTCTTTCCGGCATTCTTGTCGAGCATGTGAGTCAGGAACAGTATGACATTAATCAGGACAATCCCTCTCTTCAGGCCAGCCGTGAACTGCGGGAATGGATTAAACGCCGTCTCATCGTCGAACGGGATGGCCGTATCTTCGCCACCGATGCGCTTGAGGTCGCGATTACGTTTGTTGAGTCGCTGGATAATCGTTTCATGACCTCTACGGCTTCCCGTTTGTCCACCGTACAGCGAGAAATTGAAAACCTGGAAACCCGGCTTAATCCAAATCCGGCAAACCGGGTTGCAACCTTACGTCGTCGTATTGCCGAACTGGAACGTGAATTACAGGAGGCAGAGGCCGGGCATATTGAAGTGCTGGAAGCGCATCAGGCGGTTGAACATATTCGCGAGGTCTTCAACTTAGCTTCCAGCCTGCGGGCTGACTTTCGTCGCGTGGAAGACTCCTGGCGTGAGGCCGACCGCGCGCTTCGGCAATCCATTATCGGCGAGCAGTATCATCGCGGCGATATCGTAGAACGCCTGCTCAACGATCAGGACGCGCTGCTTAATACGCCTGAGGGAAGAGTTTTCGACAGTTTTCAGCAACAGCTCCGTCAATCTTCCGAACTTAAAGCAATGAGCGAGCGACCGAGCGTAATCCTTAGCCACCCTTCGGCTTC
>NZ_JBKFPH010000022.1:0-72309 GCF_046567715.1 Salmonella sp. 741265116_PST
TTTTGCGCGCTGTCCGTGTCCAAACTGGCTGCGCCAATAACGCCTGGTGGGATAGGCTCTAAGTCGATTCTCTTTTTTGCGAGGCGAATTAATTATTCTCTGAAAATTATTGATCTGATAAATGATTATTAATCTAAATGTTATAAGCGTCAGGTCAACAGGAGACAATTATTTTCATACCTATGGAAAACAAGTCAATTTTCTTTCTGGCGGTCTGCTTCCCCCACCAGCAGCCGAATGTAACAGAAAGCAATTAAATATGTGCGGTTGCTCATATTATTACATACTGGTTACAGAAAGAGATTGATAATTCGCATCGCGAAAAATAGTCTATTTAACGTAGTAAATGAGGTTTCTCAGCGCTACTTTTTATTTTTATTTTTTCGCTGTTCGCTTTTGTCGGCAGCAATTTATACGTCAAAGAGGATTAACTTATGCGTACGTTTAGTGGCAAACGTAGTACGCTGGCTCTGGCTATCGCCGGTATCACAGCAATGTCGGGGTGGATCGTTGTTCCGCAGGCGCAAGCCTCCGGCTTTTTCGACGACTCCACGTTAACGGGCGGCATCTATTATTGGCAGCGTGAACGCGATCGCAAAGATGTGACCGACGGCGACAAATATAAAACTAACCTTTCTCATGCGACCTGGAACGCTAACCTGGATTTTCAGTCTGGTTACGCTGCGGATATGTTCGGTCTGGATATCGCGGCGTTTACCGCGATTGAAATGGCAGAAAACGGCGACAGCGGTCATCCAAACGAAATTGCCTTCTCGAAAAAGAATAAAGGCTACGACGAAGACTATTCCGGCGATAAGAGCGGTATCAGTCTTTATAAAGCCGCTGCGAAATTTAAATATGGCCCGGTCTGGGCGCGCGCCGGTTATATTCAGCCTACTGGTCAGACGCTGTTAGCGCCGCACTGGAGTTTTATGCCGGGTACTTATCAGGGTGCGGAAGCCGGCGCCAGTTTTGACTATGGCGATGCAGGCGCGTTAAGTTTTTCCTACATGTGGACTAACGAATATAAAGCGCCGTGGCATACCGAAATGGATAAGTTTTATCAGGCGGATAAAAAAACCAATGTGGACTACCTCCATTCCATCGGCGCGAAGTACGACTTCAAAAATGATCTGGTGCTGGAAGCGGCGTTTGGTCAGTCCGAAGGCTATGTCGATCAATATTTCGCAAAGGCCAGCTATAAATTTGATTTAGGCGGCAATCCGTTCACCACCAGTTACCAGTTCTACGGCGCGCGCGACAAAGTAGACGATCGCAGCGTGAATGATATTTACGACGGTACGGCCTGGCTGCAGGCGTTGACCTTCGGCTACAAAGTCGCGGAAGTGGTTGACCTGCGTCTGGAAGGTACCTGGGTGAAAGCGGACGGTCAGCAGGGCTATTTTCTGCAACGTATGACGCCAACCTACGCCTCTTCAAACGGTCGTCTGGATATCTGGTGGGATAACCGCTCCGACTTTAACGCTAACGGTGAAAAGGCGGTTTTCTTCGGCGCGATGTATGACCTGAAAAACTGGAATCTGCCGGGCTGGGCTGTGGGCGCGTCTTACGTTTACGCCTGGGATGCCAAACCGGCAACCTGGCAAAGTAACCCGGATGCTTACTACGACAAAAACCGCACTATCGAAGAGTCCTCATACAGTCTGGATGCGGTCTATACCCTGCAGGAGGGGCGTGCCAAAGGCACCATGTTCAAGCTGCACTTCACCGAATATGACAACCACTCCAATATTCCAAGCTGGGGCGGTGGTTACGGCAACATCTTCCAGGATGAGCGTGACGTGAAATTTATCGTTATTGCGCCATTCACTATTTTCTGATGTCAGATGCGGCAGGCAGCCGGTCTGCCGCGCTGTTGAGGAACGACCTATGAAAAAAATTTTACTCATCGCCAGCATGACCGCTGGTTTGACGGCCTGTGCGTCATCACCCGCGCCGGAAGAAGATAGCCGGCTGAAAGAGGCGTACAGCGCCTGTATCAATACCGCACAGGGCTCGCCTGAGAAGATAGAGGCCTGCCAAAGCGTACTGAATGTCCTTAAAAAAGAGCGCAAACATCAGCAATTTGCTAACGAAGAAAGTGTGCGGGTACTGGACTATCAGCAGTGCATTCAGGCGACGCGCACGGGTAACGATCAGGCGGTCAAGGCTGACTGCGATAAGGTCTGGCAGGAAATTCGCAGTCATAATAATGTGCAATAAAACCCTGCCTTGCCACCCACGGGCGAATGTTTTCCGCCCGTGGTTTTTTCAGGCTTTATTTTCTGCCGCGATATAGCCGCGACTCAGACGTACAAACAGCATCGCCGTCGCGGCAAGTCCACATAACGCCGCGCACATCAGCCACCAGCCGGGCGAGCTTTTGTCGCCGGTTAACTTTACCAGTGCGGTAGAGATGGCCGGCGTCAGGCCGCCAAAAATTGCCGTCGCCAGGCTAAAGGCCAGCGAGAAACCAACGGTACGCACATAGACTGGCATCACTTCGGTTAACGCCGCGACCATTGCGCCGTTATACATGCCAAAAAAGAAAGAGAACCACAGCAGTACCAGCGTCATGCGGGTAAAGTCGGGCGCGGCGGTCAGCCACTGCATGACGGGCCAGGTGGTGATCAGCGCCAGCAACGTAATGCCCATTAACACGGCGCGACGGCCAATCCGGTCGGAAATCGCGCCGCCAATGGGTAACCAGATAAAATTGGACACCCCCACCAACATGGTAACGATCAAACTGTCCCGCGCGCTGAGATTAAGCACGGTTCTGCCATAGGTCGGCGTATAAACGGTGATAAAATAAAACGTTGTGGTGGTCATCGCCACCAGCAGCGTTCCGGCCGTAATAATGCGCCAGTTTTTGGCGATAGTTGCAAAAATTTCCCTGGTGTCGGGGCGATGCTTGCGTTGTAAAAACGCTTCTGTTTCTTGTAATGAACGACGTAAAACAAAAATCAGCGGAATGATCATACAGCCGATAAAGAACGGAATTCGCCAGCCCCACTCCGATATCGCGTCGTGTCCCAGCGTGATATTCAGGCTATAACCAATCAACGCGGCGACAACGATCGCGACCTGCTGACTGGCAGATTGCCAGCTGGTATAAAACCCTTTATTGCCTAGCGTTGCGATTTCGGACAGATAGACTGAGACGCCGCCTAACTCAACGCCCGCAGAAAATCCTTGTAATAACCGGCCCAACAGCACCAGCGCAGGCGCTGCCAGGCCGATCGTTTGGTAGCCGGGGACGAGGGCGATGAGCAACGTACCGCAGCCCATAATCGCCAGCGTCACCATCAGCCCTTTACGACGTCCGATTCTGTCAATATAGGCGCCAAGCACAATCGCGCCGACGGGGCGCATTAAAAAACCGGAGCCAAAGACGGCAAAGGTCAACATTAATGAGGCAAATTCGCTTTCCGCCGGAAAAAACGTTCTGGCGATATAGGTGGCGTAAAATCCGAACAAGAAAAAATCAAACTGTTCAAGAAAATTGCCGCTTGTCACGCGCAGTATTGCGCCGAACGTGCCGGCGCGCGATGTTGCAGGTGTGTGTTGTGCCATAGGGTTTGCTCTCCACTGTCTTTATTGTTTTATGGGTAAGATGTTGCGGGTCAGTTGCCTGTATCTCCCGCATGTTTTCCGCGTCGCTTCTCAATTGCCCATTTGAGTAAGGCCGCGCAGCGGAAAAATCCGTGGGCGAATTTTCCGTAGGGAAGGGTGAGAAAGAGCGCCATCACCACGCCTAAATGGAGCGCCAGCAGTATGCCCATTCCGCTGGTGTCTCTGCCTGCCAGCAGCGCCAGCCCGGTAAGGCTGGTTAAGAACAGCAGCAGAATAAAGCCGCGATCCATGGGTTTCTGGCGCGCATCGCCATGTAACGGCGACCGCCGCAGATTGAGCCACAGTAGCCCGGCCGGGCCGATAAGCAGACCGATACCGCCCAGCGTGCCGAGCATGACCGGCAGGCTAAAGAACGGATAGGGCGCTTCCCAACCGGCGACATAGTGATAGCCCGTCGCCACGACCGTGGCGGCAAAACAGAGCATAAAACCGTAGAAGGTAAAGTGATGAAAGCGACGGCGCAGCAGCGTGAACGCATCGTCCGCTTCGTTACAGCCTTTGCCGTGACCGCCGTCGAGATATTTCAGCGTTAACGCATTGTGCGACGCTTCCGCAATCTCCGCCGAACGCGGTACGCCCGGCGAGATCTCACGCCAGAAGCGAATTACGCCCGCCATAAGCAAACCGATTGCCAGCACAAAAACTGAGCCAAACATCCATGCCAGCAGGCTATGCGGAAAAATTTGATAGAAGTCACCGGCCAGCGGTGGATGAATCAGCGACCCTTTCAGCGCCATCGCCAGTAATAAAAAGAGCGTCAGACCGACTATCAGCGCCAGCGCGACGGTGATCCCCGCCCGGCGGTATAACGCGCCAAAAGCGGCGGGCTGGGCATACTGTTGATACGTCTCCAGGCGGGCTTGCGCCATCGCTTTCGGCACGTTAATGGCAAATTCATGGGGCGGTGCGTACTGGCACGCGTGCAGGCAGGCGCCGCAGTTATGACATAAATTCGCCAGATAATGAATATCGGCTTTACCGAATTCGAGCCGCTGGGTCATCGCCGGAAATACCGCGCAAAAACCTTCGCAGTAGCGACACGCGTTACACACTTGCATGACGCGTTCGACCTCGGCTTCCGGTTCGGTAAGCACGGTGGCCTCAATGATTAATTTTTCAAGCTGTTTCATGCTGCGCCTCCTTGTGCGCCGCGCGGGCGGCTTCTATTCCCGCAATGCGGCCAAAGGTTGTGCCGATAGACATGCCTACGCCTGCGGTATACCCCTTGCCCAGAACATTTCCTGCCATCATCTCGCCAGCAACAAACAGGTTGCGGCTTGGATGACCGGCAAAATGCACCGCGGCACGTTCATTGACTTTCAGGCCCAGGTAGGTAAACGTGATGCCGGGTCGCAGCGCATAACCGTAGTAGGGCGGTGCATCAAGCGGGCGCGCCCAGTGGGTTTTCGCCGGCGTCAGGTTTTTAGTAGCGCAGTCATCAAGCAAGGTATGATCAAAATGACCGGGCTGGCAGGCCTGGTTATACTGCGTGACGGTATGGGTAAATTTTTCCGCGTCCAGCCCCAACTGGCAGGCCAGCTCAGCCAACGTATTGGCCTGCGCGCCAGGAAAAACCGGCGGCATAAAGTGGCCGATGGCTTTGCTGTCAATAATCGAATAGCCAATTTGTCCTGGCTGTTGAGCCACCAGCCGCCCCCAAATGGCGTAACGCTTCGGCCAGAAATCTTCGCCTTCATCATAAAAACGTTCGGCGTCGCGATTCACGACAATACCCAGCGATACGCAATCCACGCGAGTACAAATACCGCCGTCGTACAGCGGCGCCCTGGCATCAATCGCTACGCAGTGCGACTGGGACGGATCGCCAATGATATCCGCGCCGGCATCCATCATAAATTTGAGTAATACGCCCTGGTTAAAACGCGTGCCGCGAATCAGGAAATTATCCGCGGGCCATTCGCCGCGGGCGTTTTCTCCCCAGGCTTCCCGCAGCCATTCACGGTTTGATTCGAAACCGCCAGCCGCTAATACGCAGGCTTTGGCGGTAATACGTTCGCTACCCGCCAGCGCTGCTACGAATTCGCCGTCATGAAGTTCAAGCGCGTGAACCGGCGTGTTATAGCGAATCTGTACGCCCAGCCGTTCGGCGCTACGGTAATAGGCATTGACGAGCGCTTTCCCGCCGCCCATAAAAAACGCATTGGTGCGCGCAACGTGGAGCGCCCCAGACAGTGGCGGTTGAAAGTTAACGCCATGTTTGCGCATCCAGTCGCGGCATTGCGAAGAGGTGCGAATGACCAGCCGCGCCAGCGCCTCGTTGGTGTTGCCGTCGGTGACTCGCCACAGATCCTGCCAGAATTCCTCTTCAGGATAGCTTTCTACCAGCACATCCTGCGGCGCATCATGCATACAGCGCAGGTTTCGTGTGTGCTGAGAATTTCCGCCGCGCCATTCCCGCGGGGCAGCCTCCAGCAGCAGAACCGATGCGCCCGCTTCCCGTGCGGTCAGGGCGGCGCATAATGCGGCATTGCCTCCGCCTATCACCAGTACATCAACCATCTTATACTCCCGTACCATTTAACTATTTGTTAAATTTGTAATTGAAATGTATACGGATAAATAAGCGGCGCGCTATCAGGTAGCGCTAAACAGGGGTTTAGTAAGCGTAAAGGGTTGCGCCTGGCCATTCACCGGCGTCGACTAACTGACGCATAACTTTGGTAAGGACTACTCTGGCGGCAAGGCCGGCGGGCGTCAGTTCATCATCCGACAGGCTGACTAAAAAATTGGGGCGGCTGAGTACCGGATTATGGACGCCGATCACGCGTAGCGCGTCGTTATCCAGGTGAGAAATCGCCGCGCCGGGCTGCAACGTGGCGCCAAGACCGTCGCGCACGGCGCGCATCAACAACGCCAGGCCGTCAATTTCCGCGACGATTTCAACGTTAAGCGCATGTTCCTGGCAGACAGCGTCCAGCCTGCCGCGCAGCCCGTGTCCCTGGCTTGGCATAATGAGCGGAATGCCTGCCAGTTGTTCAGGTGTGATCGGGTTATCAGGAAGCGCCGCCAGCAGGGCATGGGAGCCAATCAGAAAAAGCTGTTCTTCAAGGATCGGTCTGGCGCTCCAGCGCAGGATTTTATCTTTTTGAAAGACAACGGCTAAATCAATCTGGCGGGTATTGATCATTCTTTCCAGATTACCGGACAAGCTTTCCACCACATGCAGTCGGACATCGGCATAGTTTTCCTGCATGGCATGGATAAACGGTATACCCAGTATGGAGGCGGTACTGGGGGCCATTCCTACGCTCACATGACCGGAAAGGCGCGCTTCTCTGGCGGCGAGAATCGCGTCGTCGGCATGACGCAGGGCGAGTTGCGCCTGCGAATAAAAGGCCAGCCCGGCGTTGGTTGGCGTTACGCCGCGCGAGGTGCGCTGCAGCAGACGGATAGCAAGCTCGTTTTCCAGACGGGACATCTGTTGACTTAAGGCTGAAACGCCAATATCAAGATCCTGTGCGGCGCTGCCCATACTGCCGGTTTCAATAATACGCACGAAATAGCGTAACTGGCGAAGCTCCATTCCTGCTCTCCTGAGATGCGATAGCGTTTTTTACATTAAATCAACATCAAGCGGCAGGAAAGAGGAGGATATAAAAAAGCCAACCGGGCGGTTGGCTCTTCGAAAGATTTACACTTATTTAGTCGCGTCATCGTGCGCGTGCTCGTCTTCGCGGCAGTCTCCTTCAGCGCAGTGGCCGTAAAGATAGAGGCTGTGATTAGTTAAACGAATACCGTGTTTCGCCGCAATTTCACGCTGGCGCGCTTCAATAGAGTCATCACTAAATTCAATCACTTTTCCGCAGTCAAGGCAGATAAGATGGTCGTGATGATGTTGTTGCGTCAGTTCAAAAACGGATTTACCGCCTTCAAAATTATGGCGGGTCACGATACCGGCATCGTCAAACTGGTTCAGTACACGGTATACGGTTGCCAGACCGATTTCTTCACCCATGTCGATCAGGCGTTTGTATAAATCTTCCGCACTGACGTGATGGTTATCTGGTTCCTGAAGAACTTCCAGAATTTTTAAACGAGGAAGCGTTACTTTCAGGCCAGCCTTCTTTAATGCGGTATTGTTGTCAGTCATGCGGAATCTGTCCTGTTGCTAAACGATTCACTTCATTAGAGAAGTGACAGAAATTGCACTCAAGATAATGCGTATCATTATAGGACTGCCATGCCGAAATGAAAACCGCAAGTCTCTCGCAGATGTTAATAAAACTGTGGTTTTGCCTGCAAATTTTGGCGCCACCTGATTACACCCGGACATTGTACAGGGATGGGTGCGAAAGTTACAAATTTGTAGCAATTATTTTGATTGGTCTTGTCTATTGATGCGGCGCAGATATAACGCTGCGCCGCATAAGATTAGGCGTTGAGGATGTCGTCGAGGTGCAATTCAGCTGAAACTTGCTTAACCCATTTTTCAACACGCTCGGCGGTCAGCTCAGGCTGACGGTCTTCGTCAATCGCCAGGCCGACAAAATGATCGTCGTCAGCCAGACCTTTAGAGGCTTCAAAATGATAGCCTGCGGTTGGCCAGTGACCCACAATCGTGGCGCCGCGCGGCTCAATAATGTCGCGAATCGTGCCCAGCGCATCACAGAAGTATTCCGCGTAGTCTTCCTGATCGCCACAGCCAAACAGCGCCACCAGCTTACCGTTAAAGTCAATCTCTTCGAGAGTCGGGAAGAAGTCATCCCAGTCACATTGCGCTTCGCCATAGTACCAGGTTGGGATGCCCAGCAGCAGAATGTCATACCCTTCCAGGTCTTCTTTACTGCTTTTTGCAATGTCATGCACATCGGCAACGTCTTTACCAAGCTGTTTTTGAATCATTTTTGCGATATTTTCGGTATTACCGGTGTCGCTGCCGAAAAAGATGCCAGTGATTGCCATGAGTAAAATAACCTCTTGAAACTTATTGAAATGGTGGTGGCGAATTGCCCACGGATAAGGGCAATCATAGCAGAACAGGCAGATATGCGGAAACAGCAATCACGCGGGACTGCACGCTCTGCTACACGAAATATGAAACAAAACTTATTTTCAGACTAAACCCTGGCCGCGCAGCGCCATAAGCTGCTTCATTAATATTTCTTCAATGAGCTCGCTGCGGCTAATGTTGCGCGCTTCGGCCAGCTCATTCAGCGCGTCAACCGCTTGTGCGTTGAGTTTTAATTCGACACGCTTGAGGCCACGAACTTTGTCGCGTTTTAACTGGTTGCGCTTGTTGATGCGTAACTGTTCATCGCGCGAAAGCGGATTCGTTTTAGGTCGTCCCGGGCGACGCTCGTGCGCGAACAGATCTAATGTCGTACGGTCCGTTTGTTCTTTGGCCATGATTTTGGTGACTTCGGGGGAAACAATCAGCCAGGCTTATGCCCGGATGGATAGCGCGCCATCATACATCAGCGAGGAAGCGACGCCAACGCCCGCGCGCGTAATCGCGCACAGGCGATGAGTTTTTAATCAGTTAGCGTTTATCGTGCAGATAACGGCGGATGGCGCGCAGAACCGCCTCAGGTTTTTCGGCATGTACCCAGTGGCCCGCGCCGGCGATCACATGCGCGCGCGCCAAAGGGAATTGCGCCAGCAGCGCGTCGCGGTACGCTTCGGTCACGTACGGCGAGTTACCGCCTGGAATAAACAGCGCCGGATGTTCCCAGGGCGGAATGGTTTCCCAGCCGACGATATGCGGATACTGCTCCCATAATACCGGAACATTAAAACGCCATTCGCCTTCAGCCCAGGATTTTAACAGAAACTGGATTACGCCTTCTTCGTTGAGGTGTTGGCGCATAATCCCTGCCGCCTGTTGGCGGGATGTCGCGTCGGATTCGCTGACGGCGTTAATGGCCGCGAAAATGCGATCGTGGCGGCGAACGTGATAATCCACGGGGGCGATATCAATCGCGACCAGACGATCGATGCGATCGGGCGCCAGCGCCGTCAGCGCCATTACCGCTTTTCCACCCATGGAATGACCAATAAACGTCGCTTTTTCAATCTGCTGCGCGTCAAGCGTATCCAGAAGATCCTGGGCCATTGCCGGATAATCCATGACCGGATCGCGCGGCGATAAACCATGATTGCGCATATCGACCTGAATAATGTCGTGATCGGTCACCAGATCGCGCGCCAGTACGCCGAGGTTGTCCAGGCTGCCAAACAGGCCATGAACGAGAACGATGGGGGAATTATTGTGCAGGTTTTGTGCAGATTGCGCTCGGATGTTTAATTTCATGGCAAAGTTCTTTTTTTCGCTCTGTCGGGTTAGGGTATTATGTTGACCATTCTGCCACTGGGCTGCAACCTCTAAGGTTTACTCCGAGTTTTTTTGTCAGCCGGGCTTAACGCTATCCGCTGTTGGGATTTGTTCCTATAATCCCAATGACTTGTATTCAGCAAAGACATCGCACTGGATTAAGATGAAAACGATTGAAGTTGATGATGAACTCTATAGCTATATTGCCAGCCACACCAAGCATATCGGCGAGAGCGCATCCGACATTTTACGGCGTATGTTGAAGTTTTCCGCCACGACACAGCCAACGGCTTCAGCGGTGAAGGGGACGCCTGCGGCGCAACCCGTTGCCGAAGCGAAACCGGTCAACCCGGTAAAAGACAAAGTTCGCGCGATGCGTGAGCTGTTGTTGTCTGACGAATATGCCGAGCAGAAAAAAGCGGTCAACCGCTTTATGCTGATTCTGACTACACTCTATTCACTGGATCACCACGCGTTTGCGGAGGCGACGGAGTCGTTGCATGGCCGCACGCGCGTCTATTTTGCGGCGGATGAACAAACGCTGCTGAAAAATGGGAATCAAACTAAACCTAAGCACGTTCCCGGCACGCCGTACTGGGTGATCACCAACACCAACACCGGCCGTAAATGCAGCATGATCGAACACATCATGCAGTCAATGCAATTCCCGGCGGAATTGATTGAAAAGGTTTGCGGAACAATTTAATCCTTGCATTAGAAGGACCAGGCAATGGCAATCCACAACCGCGCAGGACAACCCGCGCAACAGAGTGATTTGATTAACGTCGCCCAACTGACGGCGCAGTATTATGTACTGAAACCGGAGGCAGGGAATGCAGAACATGCCGTGAAATTTGGCACTTCCGGCCATCGCGGTAGCGCAGGTCGTCACAGTTTCAACGAACCGCATATTCTGGCGATCGCCCAGGCGATTGCTGAAGAGCGGGCGAAAAATGGCATTACCGGCCCCTGCTATGTGGGGAAAGACACCCATGCGCTCTCGGAACCGGCCTTCATTTCCGTGCTGGAAGTGCTGGCGGCAAACGGCGTAGACGTTATCGTGCAGGAAAATAATGGCTTCACGCCAACGCCTGCCGTGTCAAATGCTATCCTGGTCCATAACAAAAAAGGCGGCCCGCTGGCTGATGGTATTGTCATTACGCCATCGCACAACCCGCCGGAAGATGGCGGTATTAAATATAATCCGCCCAATGGCGGCCCGGCGGATACTAACGTCACTAAAGTGGTAGAAGATCGCGCCAATGCGCTGCTGGCGGGCGGCCTGCAAGGCGTTAAGCGCATCTCTCTGGATGCGGCAATGGCCTCGGGCCACGTTAAAGCGGTAGATCTGGTACAGCCGTTTGTCGAAGGGCTGGCGGATATCGTTGATATGGCGGCGATTCAGAAAGCCGGTCTGACGCTGGGCGTTGATCCGCTGGGCGGCTCCGGTATTGAATACTGGAAACGTATCGCAGAGCATTACAAGCTTAACCTGACGTTAGTCAACGATCAGGTTGATCAAACCTTCCGCTTTATGCACCTTGATAAAGATGGCGCGATCCGTATGGATTGCTCCTCCGAATGCGCAATGGCGGGTTTGCTGGCGCTGCGTGACAAGTTTGACCTGGCCTTCGCCAACGACCCGGACTACGACCGTCATGGCATCGTGACGCCTGCAGGGCTGATGAACCCGAACCATTATCTGGCGGTCGCCATTAACTATCTGTTCCAGCATCGTCCGCTGTGGGGCAAAGACGTGGCTGTCGGTAAAACGCTGGTCTCTTCCGCGATGATTGACCGCGTGGTGAATGATTTGGGACGCAAGCTGGTGGAAGTGCCGGTAGGCTTCAAATGGTTTGTTGACGGTTTGTTCGACGGCAGCTTTGGTTTCGGCGGGGAAGAGAGCGCGGGCGCTTCGTTCCTGCGTTTCGACGGTACGCCGTGGTCTACCGATAAAGACGGTATCATCATGTGCTTGCTGGCGGCGGAAATCACCGCCGTTACCGGGAAAAACCCACAAGAGCATTACAATGAACTGGCAGCGCGTTTTGGCGCGCCGAGCTATAACCGTCTGCAGGCGGCAGCGACCTCGGCCCAGAAAGCGGCATTGTCTAAACTGTCTCCGGAAATGGTCAGCGCCAGCACTCTGGCAGGCGACCCGATCACCGCGCGTCTTACCGCAGCGCCGGGTAATGGCGCATCGATTGGCGGCCTGAAGGTAATGACCGATAACGGCTGGTTCGCCGCGCGTCCATCCGGTACGGAAGATGCTTACAAGATCTATTGCGAAAGCTTCCTGGGGGAAGAACATCGCAAGCAGATTGAGAAAGAAGCCGTTGAAATCGTTAGTGAAGTATTGAAAAACGCCTGATGGGCGATATGGAAGAAAAAGGAGCCGTAAGGCTCCTTTTTTGTATTAACGTCTCTTTGCCTGATGGCGCTGCGCTTATCAGGCCTGTAAATCGCCTCCAGGCCGGATAAGGCGCTTGTGATATCAGACTTATTCGCTCTGAGTCGCCAGATGCCGGCGACAGGTGAGGGCGTCGCATTCGATACGCACCACGCAAACCGCTTTCATCATATCTTCCCGATAACTGAAGGTTTTTCCCGGATCGGTCTGGCGCATAATGACGTCCAGGCCGTAGCGCATCTCCTCGCGCGTTTGCAATATCGATGCCAGCCCGGTGGCGAAAACGCTGGTGTAGGCGTAGCTATAATCACAGGGGTCATCGGCACGTAGTAACGCATGGTCGCCGTCCATTTCAATGCATACTGCCGGGTTCTTACGTAACAGACGCATCTTTTTCCCGGTGCGTGCGCCGTGAAAATAAAATATCCAGCGTCCGTTCTGATACTCGTAGCCAAAATTTACGGGGACAACATACGGACAGAGATTGTCGTTAAACCCTATCCGACACACTTCGTGTTTACTGAGAATAGCCAGTATTTCTGCTATATCAGTGACTTCCCGTTCTGGATTACTCATTTCTATTATCTTATTCAAAGAGTGAAAATGCCCGGACTACCGTTACCGCAGCCCGGGCGCGCCATCAGCCGTGTTTATTTTTCAATTCAAAACGCGGTGAGACCAGGCCGTATAACGTCCAGCCGAGGAAGGTCACAATTGAGCCGTACAGCATGGCTTCTTCACCGGAGGAATATAGCGCGTAGAAGCTATACATGGCACCAACGAAGGCCACGAAGTTAGCGACTTTCGCTTTTGATGACGGCACATTCGCCATTTTCTGAATGATAACCAGCGCGGCCATCGACAGAATATACGGAATAATGTTCGTCACCACCGCCAGGTTAACCAGGACGTTAAACTGACTATTCAGCGACGGGCTAATGGTCATCAGCGACAGGCCAGTCTGAATAATCACAATAATCAACATCCCCTGTACCGGCGCGTCGACTTTCGTTACGCGAGAGAAGACTTTCGGGAAATAGCCTTCGTCAGCGGAGGATTTAAAGACCTGAGCGATAGTGAATTGCCAGCCCAGCAGCGAGCCGCAGCAGGACATTACCATCAGCGCCATGATCACTTTACCTACCGCAGGCGTGAACATCTGTGCAAACGCCAGACCAAACGGTGCCGTGGAGTTCGCCAGATCCATGTTCGGCACAATCCCGGCAATCACGTTAGTCGAAACGATATAGATGACCGCCGCGCCCAGCGTACCGCCCAGTACCGCAATGGGGACGTTCTTTTCCGGATTCTCGACCACGTCTGCGTTGGCGCAGGCGGATTCCAGTCCAAGAAATGCCCACAACGTCATGGCGATGGAAGAACCGACCGCGCTAAAGAACGGAACATGGTGCGGGTTCCATGACGCTACGTACATGCTGGGGCTAAACCAGAACCAGCCGATGATGCACAGGCCGACAACCGGAATGATGACGCCCCAGACGGTAACGCTACTGATCTGTCCGGTGATACGCGCGCCGCCAAAGTTTGCGATGGTACAAATCCACAATACGGCGATAGTCGCCAGGCCGATCTGGATCGGCGTCAGCGCGGCGCCGAACAACTCGGTGCCATAACCGACAGCGGAGATAGCGATAGCCACGTTGGCGATCAGCAGCGAGACGCCGTAGGTATAGTTCGCCATAAAGTTGCCGGATTTACCGAAGGCATATTCGGCGTAACCGCCCATGCCGCCGGATTTACGGCTAAACATACCGCATTTCGCAAACGCCCAGGCCAGCGCCATCGAGCCGACGGCGGTGACCAGCCAGGAGATAATGGATATCGTGCCGACTTCAGACAGTTTGGTCGGTAGCATGATGATCCCGGAGCCCATCATGTTGACCATAGTCAGAATTGTGAGCTGCACGACACCCATTTTATTGGATTTAGGTTTACTCATAATTTTTCCTCCTTCAGCAGGGAGCGCTGCGCATCACGAGGTTTAATGACGTAGCACCAGACCTGCTTACGGCCGTCGTGTTCTTCGATATAAACGCCCTGCAGTTCAGGCGCAAAGCCCGGCAGCAGGTTGATCCCTTCTTCCAGGGCGCTGAAGTAACGCAGGACAGAACCGCCCCAGATTTCACCCGGAACTACACACAGCACTCCCGGCGGGTAAGGCAGAGCGCCTTCAGCCGCGATACGACCTTCCGCTTCCGGCAGGCGAACCAGTTCGACCTCGCCGCGCAGATAGGCATAGTTGGCCTCTTGCGGATTCATACTGACTTTCGGGAAATGCGATTTACGGAACATCTCTTTTTGCAGTTGTTTCACGTTGTGCCGCGCATAGAGATCGTGCATCTCCTGGCAAAGCTGACGCAGGGTATAGCCGGCATAACGCGCTTCATGCTGTTTGTAGATGGACGGTAATACTTCCGCTAACGGCGCATCAGCTTCCAGCAGTTTTTCGAAACGAGCCAGCAGAGCGACAAGCTGTTGTAACTTCGCCATGTCTTCTGCCGGCGTCAGCAGGAACAGAATGGAGTTGAGGTCGCATTTTTCCGGCACAACGCCGTTCTCACGCAGGAAGTTGGCGAGGATCGTGGCAGGAACGCCAAAGTCTTCATATTCGCCGCTCGCTGCATTAATGCCCGGTGTGGTGAGCAGCAGTTTGCAAGGGTCGACAAAGTACTGATGTTCGGCATAGCCTTCAAACGCATGCCAGTGTTCTCCCGGAACGAAGTGGAAGAAGCGCAGATCGCTGGCGATCTCTGACGTCGGGTATGACTGCCACGGTTTACCATCAATCAGTTCCGGTACGAACGGACGGATGTGATGACAGTTTTCGAGGATCAATTTACGGGCATCGATGCCGTTAACCACGCAATCCATCCACATATTGCGACCGCTGACGCCTTCGTGCATTTTGGCGTTAACGTCCAGCGCGGCGAACAGCGGATAGAACGGGCTGGTGGAGGCGTGCATCATAAAGGCGTTGTTCATGCGCTTATGCGGAACGTAGCGCGATTGCCCTTTGATATGGCTATCTTTTTTATGGATCTGCGAGGTCTGGGAGAAACCGGCTTGTTGTTTGTGAACGGACTGCGTCACCAGAATACCCGGATCGTTTTCGTTCAGTTCCAGCAGCAGCGGCGAACAATCGGCCATCATCGGAATAAATTGTTCATAGCCGACCCAGGCGGAGTCAAACAGGATGTAGTCGCACAGATGACCAATTTTATCGACGACCTGACGGGCGTTATAAATGGTACCGTCATAGGTGCCTAACTGGATGACGGCCAGACGGAATGGACGTGCTTCGCGGGCACGCTGCGGCGTGACTTCGCTAATCAGCTCGCGCAGGTAATCTTCTTCGAAGCAGTGAGCGTCGATCCCGCCGATAAAACCATACGGGTTACGTGCGGTTTCCAGATAAACTGGCGTTGCGCCCGCCTGCAATAATGCGCCGTGGTGGTTAGATTTGTGGTTGTTACGGTCAAACAGTACCAGATCGCCCGGCGTTAACAGCGCGTTGAGTACGACTTTGTTAGAGGAGGAGGTCCCGTTCAGCACAAAGTAGGTCTTATCAGCGTTAAAGACTTTCGCCGCATGTTGCTGCGCAATACAAGGCGCGCCTTCGTGAATCAGCAGATCGCCCATCGCCACGTCCGCGTTGCATAGGTCGGAGCGGAAGAGCGTTTCGCCAAAGTATTCCACGAACTGATTACCGGCAGGATGACGGCGGAAGAATTCGCCGCCCTGATGCCCCGGGCAGTCAAATGCGCTGTTGCCCTGGTTGACATAATCCACCAGTGCGCGGAAAAACGGCGGACGTAACTGTGTTTCGTAGTGGCTTGCCGCGGTTTCCAACTGGCGACCATAGAAGGCAGTACGGGATTCATTATATTCGAATACACCAGAGATACGCGGCAAATACTCAGGCGGTACGCGCCCTTCGTCATGAGTCGCGACAAACACGGGAATACCGTAACCCGTTGCGTCGATTTCATCGAGTTTTCCGTGTTCAATGTCGTCGATGGATAACACGATGGCAGCCACGTCGATGAAACGACTCTCATCAACATTTACAATATTACGGTGTGTAGAAAAACAATCCGGGCAATGACGGCTAACGGCAATTTTTAATTCTGACATTTTTCATCTCTTTATTTCAGGTAATAGCAGGCCCTCAATTTCTCGCATGAGAAACTGATTCTTCCGGAAAAAATCAAAGCTATCCCGCTGATAAAAAATCAGTAAATTAGCTTTATTTTAGATGTAATAAATCCCAACCCGTCCGGTTGCAGGAAATTCAGGATTTAAGAAGTTGAGTACTACGATATACAGGCAGAAACCGTGATAACTAAAATTGCGCTGAGTCGGAATTTCTTCTGTCAAACCACATAGTTAGCTGGCTGGGCGTAAAGAAATTACCGTACTGTCGCTTTTAACAATTCGAGTTATTTAGGCAATAGACCTGAATGACATAAGGGTCGGAAAGACCTGTATGCTGAAGTACCCGTAGCAGAAAAACTACCGGGCATTAAAGAAATGAAAATCGAAACTATTACGGTGGGCAAACATCATAATATGCGTTGTCCGCCTTATATGGGGCATAAAACGATTATTATTTTCCATTTTGAGGTCCTTTCATTGATTTATTGAAAGCATGGATATTTTATCCAGGGAGCGCCAGCGATCTGTGAACCAGATCAACAAAAAACAATCATTTGAAAAATAATTAGTCGGCGATTATGCATATCGTGCTGTGAAATAACGGATTGTTTCTTAAATGTTAATTATATGTTTTTTATAACCTCTATAAAATATAATATCGTCGCAAAAATAATTATTCGCGACGCCGAAAATAAATGACATAAAAATTAGAAGTTATTTAAAAATAATGAATAGCTATTCACGGCATAAAGCGATAGCCAATTCCGGTTTCGGTAATAAAATGGCGTGGGCGGGTGGGATCTTGTTCCAGTTTCTGGCGTAAATGTCCCATATAGATGCGCAAATAGTGGCTATGCTCCACGGCGTTAGGGCCCCAGACCTGGTTTAATAACTGCCGTTGGGTTAATACTTTGCCGGTATTATTGAGTAATACCGCCAGCAGGCGGAACTCAATCGGCGTCAGATGGATTTCTTCGTCGCCACGGTGGATCAACCGTGCGGCGAGATCGACCGTCACGCCGGAAAAGCGGACGATCGGATCGGCGCAAGGGCTGGCGGCGTGCCGTCGCAGCGCGACACGCAAACGCGCCTGCAATTCGCCAATGCCGAATGGCTTGCTCAGGTAATCATCAGCTCCGGCGTCAAGCGCGGCAATCTTATCGCTTTCTTCGCTGCGGGCGGAAAGGACAATCACTGGTATTGCGCTCCACTGACGCAGGTCGCGAATAAAATCGATTCCATCGCCGTCCGGCAGGCCGAGATCGAGAATAATCAGATCGGGCTTTCGCGTGGCGGCTTCCAGTAAACCACGTTGTAATGTTTCAGCTTCATACACGCGCAGGCCGTCGCCTTCCAGCGCGGCGCGCAGAAAGCGGCGGATGGCCTGTTCATCTTCAACAATCAGAACGTTTGTCACATATCCTCATGAAAATCATCAAGTTCAGGTGGCTTTCCTTGCGGCAGCGTCACACGGAAACAGGCGCCGCCCTGCGGTTGATTATAGGCGGTAAGCGTGCCGCCGTGTACCTCTACGATAGCATGGCAAATCGCCAGCCCCAGCCCCACGCCGGGGACGGCGGACTCTTTGTTGCCGCGGGCGAACTTATCGAAAATCTTCTGTTCTTGCCCCGCAGGAATACCCGGCCCGTTATCCCAGACATCCAGTTGTAAACGATCGTCCTTAACCGCAGCATCAATGCCGATACTGGCCTGCGGCCCGGCGTACTTAACGGCGTTTTCCAGCAAGTTGATCAGGACGCGCTCAAATAAGGGGCCATCGACATGGATAAGCGTTAACTGTTGCGGCAGCGACAATGTAATCGGATGCAATAAACCCGGCTCTAACATCTGTAACGCGCTCCCGACGACCTCTTCCAGCGTCAGCCACTCTTTTTTAAGATTAAACCCGCCGGACTGAATACGCGCCATATCCAGCAAATTATTCACCAGCCGGGTGGTGTTGAGAATATGCTGGCGAATTTCACTGGCCTGACGCGCGTGGGGCGATCCTGCGCTGGCTAGATCCAGCGTCAAAATTTCCGCCTGGCCGAACAATACCGTCAGCGGCGTGCGTAAATCATGCGACAGCGCCGCCAACAGAGCGTTGCGAATACTTTCGCGCTCGCTGGCGAGACGCGCCTGTTCCTCGCTGGCGGTCAGCGTCAGTCGTTCCAGCGCGTTGGCGACAAGCAGAGTGAATGTTTCCAGCAGGCGTTGCTGCTCCGGCACCATTAACTGACGCAAATTACCCGGTTCGACGATAGCCAGACCGTACGTTTTATCGGCGCTTTTCAGCGGCAGGATTTGATAAGGCACGCCAGGGAGGGTATCGGTGCCTGCGCCGGCAGGCTGGCCTTTATCAAAACTCCAGCGCGCAATTGCGTCGTCCCACGGCGTCATGCCTTGCTGGTGGGTGAGAGGCAGCAACTTACCGTTAGCATCAGGTAATAAAATTTGGCTGCGCGCCTGAAACGTCGAGGCGATAAACCGCTCGCTGGTCGCGGCGATATCATGTTCGCTACGCCCGACGGCCAGCGCTTTAGACATTTCATATAAATGGCGGGTACGCTGTTCCCGATAACGGGCGACGCGCGCCTGATAGCGCACCCCGGCAGTAAGATTGCCAATCACCAGACCCACCGTCAGCATCACGGCAAAGGTCAGCAAATACTGCACGTCCGAAACGGCGAGCGTACCGCGTGGCGCGATAAAAAAGAGATCGAAACTCGCCACGTTAATCACCGTCGCCACCACCGACGGCCAGCGTCCGTAAAGCAGCGCAATCACCACTACGCCCAGCAAATAGAGCATCACCAGATTGGCGGCGTCGAAGGTGACAAGCCACTGCATAGCGATAAGCGTGATGATGGCGCAAAGCGCCACGGCGACCAGACAGCCCTGAATCTGCCCACGCCATTTCTCTTTAAAAGGTCGGTTATCAGGCGTTTGCGCCAACGCGCGGGCTGGCGGTTCTTCCAGCGCGACAATCACCTGATCGAGATCCGGCGCGCGCCTGGCAAGACGGTCGGCGAAAGCGTCACGTCGCCACCAGCGTCGCGACGCCGGACGGCCCATGACGATTTTCCCCAGATTATGCTCGCGGGCATAGCGCACGACCGCTTTCTCTTCGGCGGGATCGGACAGGGTGGCGGTTTCCGCGCCAAGCTCCTGCGCCAGGCGCAGCGCGCTTAAAATGGCCCGCCGTTGCTTTTCCGGTAAGCGGTGTAACGTTGGCGTTTCGACATAGACGGCGTGCCAGACGCTGCCGAGCCGGGAGGCCAGACGCGCCGCGGTACGCACCAGTTTTTCACTGCCGGTGTTATGCCCGATACACAGTAAAATCGCATCACGCGTATGCCATACTTTTTCTTCGCCCGGATGCGCGCGCCAGGCGCGCATCTGATCGTCCACGCGATCGGCTGTCCGGCGTAGCGCCAGCTCGCGGAGGGCGATCAGATTGCCCTTGCGGAAAAAATGTTCAATAGCGCGTTCCGCCTGACCGGCGATATACACTTTACCTTCGTTGAGCCGTTGGCGCAGATCGTCGGGCGGCAGATCGACCAGTACGACTTCATCGGCGGCATCAAAAAAGGGATCGGGGACGGTTTCGCGCACCTGAATCCCCGTGACGCCGCTCACCACATCGTTCAGACTTTCCAGATGTTGTACGTTCACGGTGGTGAAAACGTCGATTCCCGCTTCCAGCAGCTCTTCAATATCCTGCCAGCGCTTAGGATGGCGTGAGCCAGGCGCGTTACTGTGCGCCAGCTCATCCATTAAAATCAGCGCCGGACGCCGGGCGAGGGCGGCATCCAGGTCAAATTCGCGAATTTGCCGCCCCCGGTGCGAGTGACGTTTTGGCGGCAGAATGGTCAGCCCGTCAAGTAGCGCGGCGGTCTCTTTACGGCCATGTGTCTCTACCACGCCGATCACCACATCCAGCCCCTGCGCTCGCAGCCGCTGCGCTTGCGCCAGCATCGCCCAGGTTTTTCCGACGCCTGCGCAGGCGCCGAAGAAAATTTTCAACTTCCCCCGGTGGGGCGGGGGCGTTTGTTCCAACAAGCGATCCGGGTCAGGACGCAAGGGTTCGTCGTTCATTTCGCTCTGTGTCCCTGTAGCGCATCCAGCGCCAGATTAAGCTCAACAATATTCACCACCGGTTGCCCAAGAAAGCGCGCCAGCGGCCTGTGCGTATATTCTGCAACCAGTTGCGCGACCTGTTCAACGGGAAGCTGGCGAGCCGCCGCCACGCGGGGGATTTGCCATGCCGCGGCGCCGGGCGTCAGATTATTATCCAGTCCGCTTGCCGACGCCGTCGCCAGCTCAACCGGAACCGCGGAACTCGCCTGGGGGTTAGCGGCGCGTAGCGCAGCGACGCGGGACTGTATTTGCGCATCCAGTTCGGGATTGCTGGCGGCCAGGTTGCTTCCGCCCGACGCCAGTGGATTATAAGGCGTATCGGCGGTGGCGGAGGGCCGGCCATGAAAATAACCTGCGGCGGTAAACGATTGTCCGATAAGCGCTGAGCCGCGTATCACATTGTCTTTATGAATCAGCGAGCCATTAGCCTGCCAGGAAAACCACCACTGCCCCAGCGCCGTGGTCAGAAGCGGATACACGCCGCCGGTCAATAACAGCAGAAATAACATTGTCGAAAAAGCAGGACGTAAACCGATCATCATACACCTCATGCCAGACCCAGCAGGGTCAGCAGCACATCAATCACTTTGATGCCAATAAACGGCACCACCAGACCACCCAGACCATAGATCCATAAATTACGGCGCAGCATGGCCGATGCGGAAAGCGGCTTATAACTCACGCCTTTTAATGCCAGCGGGATCAGAAAAATAATAATCAGGGCGTTAAAGATCACCGCGCTCAGAATGGCGGAGTTCGGCGAATGTAGCCCCATCACGTTGAGCGCGTTTAGCTGCGGATAGGTAGCGGCAAACGCGGCGGGAATAATGGCGAAATATTTCGCTACATCATTCGCGATACTGAAAGTGGTGAGCGAGCCGCGCGTCATCAGCATCTGCTTACCGATATGCACCACTTCAATCAATTTGGTCGGGTTAGAGTCCAGATCCACCATATTACCGGCTTCTTTCGCCGCCTGGGTGCCGGAGTTCATCGCCACCGCGACGTCAGCCTGCGCCAGCGCCGGGGCATCGTTAGTGCCGTCGCCAGTCATGGCGACCAGCCGTCCTTCCGCCTGATATTGACGGATCAGCGCCAGCTTGGCTTCCGGCGTGGCTTCGGCAAGAAAATCGTCCACACCGGCTTCGGCGGCAATCGCTGCCGCCGTCAGGCGGTTATCGCCAGTGATCATCACCGTTTTAATGCCCATCTTTCGTAGCTGGGCGAAACGTTCTTTAATGCCGCCTTTAACGATATCCTTGAGGGCGATAACACCCAGTACGCGCGCGCCTTCCACGACTACCAGCGGCGTCGCGCCCAGACGCGCTACGTTCTCGACGTTTTGCTCGACATCGGCGGGAAAATGGCCGCCATTGCTCTCGACATGACGCCGAATCGCGTCCACCGAGCCTTTACGGATCATCCGGTTATCGATATTAATCCCGCTCATGCGGCTTTGCGCGGTAAACGGAACAAAGGTGGCATGAAGCGACTGCACATCGCGTTCACGCAGGTTAAAGCGCTGTTTGGCGAGGATCACAATGCTGCGGCCTTCCGGCGTTTCGTCGGCCAGCGAAGCGAGCTGCGCGGCGTCAGCCAGCGTGCGTTCGTCTACCCCTCGGGCGGGAATAAAATCGGATGCCTGGCGGTTGCCGAGCGTGATAGTGCCGGTTTTATCCAGCAGTAACACGTCGACATCGCCCGCGGCTTCTACGGCGCGGCCGCTGGTGGCGATGACGTTCGCGCCCAACATTCGGCTCATTCCGGCTACGCCAATGGCGGAGAGTAGCCCGCCGATGGTGGTGGGGATCAGGCACACCAGCAACGCCACCAACACGGTGACGCTGACCGCGTTACCGCCCCAGGCGGAGAAGGGCCACAGGGTGGCGGTCGCCAGTAAAAAGACAATGGTCAGGGCGATGAGCAAAATCGTCAGGGCAATCTCGTTAGGCGTTTTCCGCCGCTGCGCGCCTTCCACCATCGCGATCATCCGGTCAAGAAAGGTTTCGCCAGGATTGACGCTACAGGCAATCACCAGCCAGTCGGAAAGAATTCGCGTGCCGCCGGTGACAGAAGCGAAATCGCCGCCGGACTCACGGATCACGGGCGCGGATTCGCCGGTAATCGCACTTTCATCCACCGAGGCGCCACCTTCGATGACCTCGCCGTCGCAGGGAATAACATCGCCTGCTTTGACCAGGACAATGTCGCCTTTCCGCAGTTCAGCGGCGGGCACGTTATCGGCCTGCGCATCATGGCGCGGGGCGCGCAGGCGGCGAGCGAACGCGGTCTTTTTCACTCCTTTCAGACTGTTTGCCTGGGCTTTGCTGCGGCCTTCCGCCAGCGCTTCGGCAAAATTGGCGAACAGTACGGTGAACCATAACCACAGACTGATCACCCCTGTAAACAAGGCGCTTCCCGCTATTTGTCCTGTTACCATAGCGAGCGTTAACAGAGTGGTTAGCACGCTGCCGGCCCAGACCACAAACATCACCGGGTTACGCCACTGGGCGCGTGGGCTTAGTTTTTTTACGGCATCCGTTAGCGCCTGTACGAGTAAAACAGGTTCAAACAGCGCCAGTTGCTTGCGACTCATATCAATGTACTCCGCATCGCTCAAGGTAAAGAGAAATGTTCCGCTACCGGGCCAAGCGCCAGGGCAGGAATAAACGTCAGCGCGCCGACCAGCAGTACCGTGCCGATGAGCAGTCCAATAAATAGCGCGCCGTGGGTCGCCAGCGTTCCCTGACTGGCTGGCTGTACTTTTTTACTGACCAGCGATCCGGCGATGGCCATGACAGGAATAATCACGCCGAAACGGCCGACGAACATGCAGAACGCCAGCAAACAGTTCCAGAAAGGCGAGTTAGCGCTCAGACCCGCAAAGGCGCTACCGTTGTTGTTGGCGGCAGAGGAGACGGCATATAGCACTTCGCTAAAACCGTGCGGGCCAGGGTTCAGCATTGCGCTGCGTCCGGCATCCGTCATCATCGCCAGCGCCGAACCCAACAAGACCAGCATCGGCGTGACCAGGATCGCCAGCGCGGTCATTTTCATTTCGCGCACGTCGATTTTTTTCCCCAGATACTCCGGCGTGCGACCGATCATCAGCCCCGCGATGAACACCGCCAGCAGGACAAACAGCAACATGCCGTACAGGCCTGAACCGACGCCGCCAAAGACCACTTCGCCAATTTGCATCAGCCACATCGGCACCATACCGCCCAGAGCGGTAAACGAGTCGTGCATGGCATTTACCGCCCCGCAGGACGCCGCGGTCGTGACGACGGCAAACAGGCTGCTGGCCAGCACGCCAAAGCGTGTTTCTTTACCTTCCATGTTGACGCTACTGTCCGCGCCTGCCGCCAACAGATGTGGATTTCCCTGAACTTCCGCCCACATCACTACCGCTACGCAGACCACAAAAATGAATGACATTGCCCACAGTAGCGCGCGTCCCTGACGGCGATCGCCCGCCGCTTCGCCAAAGGCGAAACAGAGCGCGGCTGGAATCAAAAATATCGCCAGCATCTGCGCCAGATTAGTGAGCGCGGTGGGATTTTCGAACGGATGCGAAGAGTTGGCGTTAAAGAAACCGCCGCCGTTAGTGCCAAGCATTTTGATCGCCTCCTGCGAAGCAACCGGACCCATCGGCAAGAGTTGTTTAGCGCCTTCAAGAGTGGTGATGGGCTGATAAGCCGACAGGTTTTGCGGTACGCCTTGTTGGATAAAAAACAGCGCGATAATTAACGCGACAGGAAATAATATCCATAGCGTAATGCGTACCAGATCCTGCCAGGCATTACCCAGCGTGTGCACATTCTGGCGCGTAAAGGCGCGGATAAGTGCAAAAACCACCGCAATCCCGGTCGCCGCCGACAGGAAATTTTGCACCGTCAGCCCCGCCATCTGGCTAAAGTAGCTCAGCGTGCTTTCGCCGCTGTAGGCTTGCCAGTTGGTATTGGTGACAAAGCTGACGGCGGTATTCAGCGCCAGATCCCAGGACATCCCCGGTAGCCGCTGCGGATTTAAGGGCAGCCACTCCTGCCAGAATAGCAGGCAAAACAGGATGCCCAGTCCCAGCAGATTGAGCGTCAGTAGCGCCAGTAAATACTGACGCCAGTTCATTTCGTGGTCGGTAATGCCAAGAGTCCGCCAGAGGATACGCTCAATGCCAGCCACGCCCGGCAACGGAACGGCGGCGATGAGCCTTGCCAGGCCCGAACCCAACGGTTTCGCCAGTACTAATAAAATCAGTAAAAAACTGGCGATCAGTAAAAATCCTTGCGCGGCCATCAGAACGCCTCCGCATTAATCAGGGCATAGACCAGATAACCTAAAAGTAAGAAAACCAGCACGATGCCGGTTATCACGCCTGCACTCACAGAGCACCTCCAGTGGCATTGTTTTACTCCTGAGAAAGGTAATTTTTTGGCTGCAAAGATTTCGCAAAAATTGGCGGGCGGAGTGTAAAAAAAGTATAAAAATGGCAAAGACCATTATTTAACTAATGATTAGTATTAATTTAACCTTTTTGTAACTAATTTACGCTTTGAATGTAAATCTGCTGGAAAAGCGTGAAAATAAGTGGTCGGATGAGTAGTAAAATTACACCGAAAGCGGTACTATTTTAATCAGGTAACGAGGTTCAATTTTTCGGTGCTATTCACCGATTCAATCTATACCGGGGCGGGTAGCGTCGGTATAAAGGGGGGAAACGTATGGAACATTATAAAGACTATCCGGCGCATGTCATTTTTGTCCGTCGTGCTTTCGCGGTGATCGCAGGCGTGCTGGCGCTGCCGGTGATGCTCTTCTGGAAAGACCGCGCGCGTTTTTATAGTTATCTGCACCGTGTCTGGTCGAAAACCAGTGATAAGCCGGTATGGATGGCGCAGGCTGAAAAAGCCACCTGCGACTTTTATTAATCGCGACCAGCCTGAAAAACCGTCAGCCGCCACGCTGGCGGTTTTTTTATGCGCCAGGGTCTACACTGTTTAACGCTATTCGCCGTGACGTTTCATCTTTCAGGAGTTGTATGCCCACCCATTTAGTCTGGTTCAGGCGCGATCTGCGTTTACAGGATAACCTTGCGCTGGCCGCCGCCTGCCGCGATGCATCCGCGCGGGTGCTGGCGCTTTATATTTCCACCCCCGCGCAGTGGCATGCTCATGATATGGCGCCGCGGCAGGCGGCATTCATCAGCGCGCAGCTCAATGCGCTACAGACGGCCCTTGCAGAGAAAGGGATTCCGCTGCTGTTTCATGAAGTGGCGGATTTTAATGCCAGTATTGAAACGGTCAAAAACGTTTGCCGACAGCATGACGTCAGCCATCTGTTTTATAACTATCAGTATGAGTTTAACGAGCGTCAGCGTGACGCGGCGGTGGAAAAAACGCTGCCATCTGTCATCTGCGAAGGCTTTGACGATAGCGTGATTCTGGCGCCCGGCGCGGTGATGACCGGCAATCATGAAATGTATAAAGTTTTTACGCCGTTTAAAAACGCCTGGTTGAAACGGCTAAAAGAGAATATCCCGCCGTGCGTTCCGGCCCCGAAGATCCGGGTGAGCGGCGCGCTTTCTACACCCTTAACGCCAGTTTCGCTTAACTACCCGCAACAGGCGTTTGACGCCGCGCTTTTCCCGGTGGAAGAAAACGCGGTCATCGCGCAGCTACGTCAGTTCTGCGCGCAGGGCGCGGACGGGTATGAGTCACGGCGGGATTTCCCTGCGGTCGACGGCACCAGTCGGCTTTCCGCCAGCCTGGCGACGGGTGGCCTGTCGCCGCGACAGTGCCTGCACCGATTACTGGCGGAGCAGCCGCAGGCGCTGGACGGCGGACCGGGAAGCGTCTGGTTGAATGAGCTCATCTGGCGGGAATTTTACCGTCATTTAATGACCTGGTATCCGGCATTATGCAAACACCAGCCGTTTATCCGCTGGACAAAACGCGTCGCGTGGCAGGAGAACTCACACTATTTTCAGGCATGGCAGAAAGGCGAAACCGGTTATCCCATTGTCGATGCGGCGATGCGCCAGCTTAACGCGACGGGCTGGATGCATAACCGTTTACGCATGATTACCGCCAGCTTTCTGATAAAAGATCTGCTGATTGACTGGCGGTTGGGGGAGCGCTATTTCATGTCGCAGCTTATTGACGGCGATCTTGCCGCCAATAATGGCGGCTGGCAGTGGGCCGCTTCAACCGGTACTGACGCCGCGCCTTATTTTCGTATTTTTAATCCCACGACTCAGGGAGAGAGGTTCGATCGCGACGGCGAATTTATCCGCCAGTGGCTACCGGCATTACGCGATATCCCTGGAAAAGCGATTCACGAGCCGTGGCGGTGGGCGGAAAAAGCGGGAGTCGTGCTTGATTATCCTCGGCCCATTGTTGAACACAAACAGGCGAGAATCGCGACGCTTTCCGCCTATGAGGCGGCGAGAAAAGGGACGTGATACAGGCCCGGTAGCGCAAACTACCGGGCCTTCTGCTATCAGGATTCGACGGCCAGCGCGCGGCTTTTGAATTTGAAGGACTGATACAGCCAAATCAGCAGGACAACCCCTACGCAGGCTAACGCGCCCCAGGTGATCTGTTCAAAAACATCCACATAGGCGTTGATGGCGTAATTAACCGCGCCGCTGGCGTCGAAGGCGCTTTGCGAGGTCTGGTCAGCGATGACGCCTGCCAGATAGTTAGCTATCGCGCCGGACAGCAGCATATAAATTCCGGTTAATACGCCGGTGACGCCGGGGATATCAATGCGCGTAATTTGCGACATGGCGACCGGGTCGATAAACAGCTCGGCAAAGCCCATCACCGCCAGTCCCAGCACCATCAGCGGCATTGAGGAGTGTCCGTAAGCGGCGGACCAGCGTGCGCTCAGGGTCAGAATACAGAATCCGGCGCTCATCAGACCGAGACCCAGCGCGAATTTGCCCCAGATACGCACGGTGCGATTACCGCTTACGCTCTCTTTAACCAGCCAGGCCAGGACGACCCCACACAGCATCACGGCAAAGGCGTTCACCGACTGGAACATGGCGGTAGGAACAGAATAGCCCAGAATATCGCGGTTCACAAAGCGGTCGATATACAGGCTGATAGAACTGCCGCCCTGCTGGGCAAACGCCCAGAACAGCATACTGAACAGGGTCAGGGTGACAATCAGCCCCAGTTCTTTGCGCTGTTTGGCCGTTTGCGCCTGACGATAAATTTTTGCCAGCACGACCAGGCCGATCGCGGTCGCCACGATTAAGGCATAGACAGACCATTCTTTCCAGAACAGAACGGTAATCAGCAACGGCGCCGCTACCAGCAAAATTAACAGCCAGCCCCAGTTCGGCAGCAGGTAGTTTCTGGCGCACAACACGGCTTTATTCACGCCGGTGGTGTGGGTGAAATGACGATTTCCACACAGGAAGATCACTAACCCCGCCAGCATACCAATGGCGGCGAGCGCAAAGCCCATCGCCCAACTGTACTCCTCTTGCACATAGCCGCAGGCGATAGGCGCCACGATCGAACCAATATTACCCGCTGCGTAAAGCAGCGAGAACCCGCCATCGCGGCGCGGATCTTCCGGCTGGTACAGTTCGCCCAGCAGGCAGCTAATATTCGATTTAAACAGGCCGTAGCCGCAGACAATGATCGCCAGCGACAGATAAAGGAATGTCGGCGCGATCTCACTGGCGCCCAGCACTAAATGACCTATAGCCATTAAAAATGCGCCCAGCATGACTGCCATTCGGTTGCCAAGCACCTTATCCGCCAGATAGCCGCCAAGAATCGGCGTTACGTAGACCAGCGAACAATAAGCGCTGAATAACTCATAGGCGTGGTTATCGTCGTATTTTAGCTGATTGGTGAGATAAAGAATCAGTAGGGCGCGCATACCATAAAAGCTGAAGTACTCCCAAATTTGCAGAGCGACAACGTAGTAAATAGCGCGGGGTTGAGATGCTTGTTTATTCATCGTATTTCCGGGATAGAGGCGCTGCGGCAAGAAAGCGGTATTCTTTGATAATGCCTTTCTTTGTGGGCTTATTAAGTCTGCCGTATCGCCGTGTTTCCTTAAAGTTACCAACATGATACAGAACTGATTTTTTCTGCAATATGCGTTCTGATTGCATAAATATACATGAAATCGATCGTGTTTTGCTAAGTAATTTGCGCCAAACACCGGGGGTGATTGTTTCTTGATGTGTCAAACAAATGTTTATCGACGAACGGCTAACGGGAGGCTATGTTAACGGAGGCTGAACCCGTAACGGGAAAGTAGAACGTGGGTTAAAGGGAGCGATGATGAAAAACACCGAGCTGGAACAACTGATTAACGACAAGCTGAACAGTGCGGCAATAAGCGATTATGCGCCGAATGGTTTACAGGTCGAAGGAAAAGAGACGGTACAGAAAATCGTTACCGGCGTGACCGCAAGTCAGGCGCTGCTCGATGAGGCGGTGCGTTTGCAGGCCGATGCGGTCATTGTTCATCATGGTTACTTCTGGAAAGGCGAGTCTCCGGTTATTCGCGGCATGAAACGCCGTCGCTTAAAAACGTTACTGGCAAATGATATTAACCTTTACGGTTGGCATCTGCCGCTGGATGCGCACCCTGAGCTGGGCAACAATGCGCAGTTGGCGGCGCTATTGGGCATTACCGTAAAAGGAGAAATTGAGCCGCTGGTGCCGTGGGGAGAGCTCTCAATGCCGGTGCCGGGGCTGGAACTGGCCTCATGGATTGAAGCGCGTCTGGGGCGTAAACCGCTATGGTGTGGCGATACCGGGCCAGAGAATGTGCAGCGTGTCGCCTGGTGTACCGGCGGCGGACAAAGTTTTATTGATAGCGCCGCCCGCTTCGGCGTGGATGCTTTTATTACCGGCGAGGTGTCTGAACAGACCATTCATTCCGCGCGCGAACAGGGGCTGCATTTTTATGCCGCCGGGCACCATGCCACTGAACGCGGCGGTATTCGCGCCCTGAGCGAATGGTTGAACGAAAACACGGCGTTGGATGTGACGTTTATTGATATCCCTAACCCGGCATAACTGAGAGGTAATAAAGTGCAGCGAGCGCGTTGTTATCTGTTAGGCGAAACGGCGGTCGTCCTGGAACTTGAACCGCCGATTACGCTGGCGAGCCAGAAACGCATCTGGCGTCTGACGCAGCGTCTGGTCGATATGCCGAACGTGGTGGAAGCCATTCCCGGGATGAACAATATCACCGTGATCTTGCGGGAACCGCAAACCCTGGCGCTGGATGCGATTGAGCGTCTGCAGCGCTGGTGGGAAGAGAGCGAGGCGCTGGAGCCGGACTCGCGTTCGGTTGAGATCCCGGTGATCTATGGCGGCGCAGGCGGGCCGGATCTGGCGGCGGTGGCACGGCACAGCGGTTTGAGTGAAAAGCAGGTCGTGGAGCTACATGCCTCCGTTGAGTATGTCGTCTGGTTTTTAGGCTTTCAGCCTGGCTTTCCCTATCTTGGGAATTTACCAGAACCGCTCCATATGCCCAGACGCGCGGAGCCGCGCCTGCAGGTTCCGGTCGGTTCTGTCGGCATCGGCGGCGCGCAGACGGGGATTTATCCATTATCCACGCCGGGCGGCTGGCAGCTGATCGGCCTCACGCCGTTGAAGTTATTCGATCCGATGCGGGAGCCCCCGGTTCTGCTACGCCCTGGCGATAGCGTACGCTTTGTGCCGCAAAAGGAGGGAATATGCTGAATATTATTCGCGCGGGGATTTACACCTCCGTGCAGGATAGCGGGCGTCACGGCTTTCGTCAGTCGGGGCTGAGTCACTGCGGTGCGCTGGATAAACCCGCCTTTCAGACCGCTAATCTCCTGGTCGGGAACGATGCGAATGCCCCGGCGCTGGAAATCACTCTCGGTCAACTGGTTGTCGAATTTGAAAATGAAAGTTGGTTCGCTCTTACCGGCGCGGGCTGCGAAGCGCAGTTGGATGATCAACCGGTCTGGACCGGCTGGCGATTGCCGGTAAAAGCGGGTCAGCGTCTTACGCTGCATCGACCGCTTCACGGGATGCGTAGCTATCTGGCGGTGGCGGGCGGTATTGCTGTGCCGGAGGTGATGGGATCGTGTAGTACCGATCTGAAGTCCGGTATCGGTGGGCTGGAAGGACGGCTGCTAAAAGATGGCGATCGGTTGGCGACGGGTAAACCATCGCGACAGTTTAGCGGGCCGCAGGGCGTGAAGCAGTTACTGTGGGGGAATCGCATCCGTGCGCTGCCGGGGCCGGAATACCGTGAATTCGATCGCGCCTCGCAAGAAGCGTTCTGGCGTTCGCCGTGGCAGCTCAGTCCGCAAAGTAATCGCATGGGCTATCGTTTGCAGGGACAATCGTTAACGCGGACAACGGATCGCGAACTGCTGTCGCACGGTTTGCTGCCCGGTGTCGTGCAGGTGCCTTACAACGGCCAACCTATTGTGCTAATGAATGATGCCCAGACAACTGGCGGCTATCCGCGTATTGCCTGCATCATCGAGGCAGATATGTACCATCTGGCGCAGATCCCGCTAGGGCAACCGATCCATTTTGTGCAATGTTCGCTGGAAGAGGCGCTCAACGCGCGCCGCGAGCGTCAGCGCTATCTGGAGCAGCTTACCTGGCGACTTCAGCATGAACATTGATTTAAATGCGGATTTGGGCGAAGGTTGCGCCAGCGACAACGAATTATTAACGCTGGTCTCCTCCGCCAATATCGCCTGTGGTTTTCACGCCGGTGATGCGCAAACCATGCTGACCTGCGTGCGCGAGGCGCTGAAAAACGGCGTGGCGATCGGCGCGCATCCCAGCTTTCCGGATCGGGATAATTTTGGGCGGACGGCGATGGTTTTGCCGCCGGAAACGGTATACGCCCAGACGCTGTACCAAATCGGCGCGCTGGGGGCGATTGTCCAGGCGCAAGGCGGCGTGATGCGCCATGTCAAACCGCACGGTATGCTCTATAACCAGGCGGCGAAAGATCCTCATCTGGCACAGGCGATTGCGAAAGCGGTACACGACTATGATCCGTCACTGATACTGGTTGGACTGGCGGGAAGTGAGCTGATCCGGGCCGGTGAGCGCCATCGCCTGGTGACGCGGCAGGAGGTGTTTGCCGATCGCGGCTATCAGGCCGACGGTAGCCTGGTGCCGCGCATGCAACCTGGCGCGCTGATTCACGACGAAGAGCAGGCGCTGGCGCAAACGCTGGATATGGTACAAGCCGGGAGAGTGAAAAGCGTTACTGGCGTGTGGACGACTGTCACGGCGCAAACGGTGTGCATTCATGGCGACGGCGAGTATGCGCTTGCATTCGCACGCAGGCTACGCGCCGCGTTTAATGCGCGTAATATACACGTTATTGCCTGAGAGCCAGACGATTGAGGCTATTATCTTACGGCTGCTAAAAATTATCGTGTTCTGTTCTCTTAATGTCAGGAAGAGGGATTTATTCAATACTATATAAATCCCCTTATAATATATTATTATTAAAAATAACCAAGTGATGCTGTAATAGCCAGTATGATGAGCTTATTGTTGCCAGCAGCAGAATTTTTGAAAATCACTATGATATCGTTAGCTATCGCCATCTAATCAAACCTCCGGGGCGAGTAAACTACCTGACTCTTTATTACCCTTTCTGATTGATTTACCTCACAATAGCCTCATTTTTAGCATTTATATTCCTCGTCATGACGACTTATCAGGAGACTGAAGCCAGATTGATTCGCTGTTTCACTATCACGTCATGGATAGCGTGCCAGATTGCCAACTATATGGATTTTAAGCTGTTTACGCATAGCAACTTTTTTAGCGAAAATTAAACTCATCTGATCAGTGATTTTTTAGTATATTACTCATTTTGTTATGATGGATTTGTTTTGTGAAAAGAAAATATCTTACGCAAGAAGAGATTGAAAAACTGCTGTCAGCGACTGACAGAATGCCCTTCCCGGAAAGAAACCGCTGCTTAATTCTGATGGCGTTTATTCACGGCTTCCGGGCCAGTGAGCTGCTGGGGCTGCGCTTGTCGGATATTGATCTTGCAGGAAGACAGCTTTATATCCGGCGCCTTAAAAATGGCTTTTCAACATGTCACCCCCTCCTTCCCGATGAGTATAACGTACTGAAAAGCTGGCTCAGGGCCAGGAAGTATCTTGAGAAAGGGGCTGACGGAGACTGGCTGTTCCTGTCGCTGCGACGGCATCCGCTCAGCAGGCAACAATTTTTTTACATACTTCGTGAGGCAGGGCGGTTGGCCGAATTAACAATAGCGCCACATCCTCATATGCTGCGACATGCCTGCGGCTACGCCCTTGCTGACAAAGGGATTGATACACGACTCATACAGGACTATCTGGGGCACAGGAATATCCAGCACACCGTAAGATACACCGCAAGTAACGCCGGGCGTTTTCATGGAATATGGCGAAAAAAACGTCGAGTATAACCGTACGTTCTGATTCAAAAAGTTAAGTCCGCTTCACGCTTTTATTATCCTCTCAGATTTACCCCTTCCACACAAGAGTCATGCAATCGTAATCTCTTGCTTATTAAGGAGTTATCCCTATAACAATAAAAAAACTAAGGGAAAATTTATCTGGTCCAACCAGTACTATGCTGTATCCATTTTTGTCCTGCCTGCACAAAATGTTAATTTTAAGTGTTAAAAAAACGTATTAAATAATATTTAATGCTAATTAACTATCATATTAAAGAATTAAATCCGTTATTTGACTTTTTGAATCATATTGTTAAATCACTGAGAAGTCTGTTCAGGGAAGAACTGATTTACATAATCAACATATAAATCAAAAGATTACTGTGTTTTTTATTTGTCATTTTGTACTCCGCACAGGGCAGAATTACCCTGCGGCAGGAGCATTTACTACCAGGGGCTGACGGCCTGTGCAGCCGAAAAGCAGAACCGGACAGGGTGTCAGAGTGCTGTGTTTAGATAGGGCCAGACGTCATTTTTCATACAGACATGGAATGGCTCCCGGTCCACGAAAGGGTGCGGACATGTTGTTTCCACAACACGAAGCTGCCGTTGCTGGCGCAGTGCCGGGTCGGCAATGGCCAGAGGAGAACAATCTGATGACGCAAGAATATGCGGAAATGTCCACCGGAAGGGGGGGCACCAGTAAGTGCCGGTACAGTATGGGCGCGAAAATATTTTTGCTCCTGCTGGCGGTCTCCACCGTCGCAGCGTTGTTCAGCCTGTACCAGGTTCTGACGTACTGATATGCAGACGTTAACCAGAGTACTGCCGCCTCTCCGGCTGATTATGTTTTGTCAGTCAGGTGAAAATCCTGCGCAGTTTCCGGATACCGGCGGCCTTTGCGTGGAGGACTGCGTTCGTCTCAGGACACCAGAAGGGCTGCTTGATCGGTTGCGTCGGTGGCCCGGCGCGATGGTGATATCCGCCGGACGGCCATCAACCCAGCTTCTGCTGTGGCAACAGGTTTTTCTGCGTTATCCGCGGACAGTGGTTTTTTGCAGCAGTAACGCGTTTTTACCGGTTGACGTCAGCGTGGAAGGTTACTTCCGCCATCTGAGGCTGGTTAAACGCGCCATGTCGGTAAGGGTTCTGGCCAGAATGGCTGAGCTTGCCATATGGTCATCACTACAGACATCGCCTTACGAGGAGGAGATGAAAAACGCGTTGAGCGTACCGGAGCTGGTGATGGAGATAAACAGCCGCACGCTGGTCAGGTTACTGTCAGAGCGTCTGCCAAAACAGGGACGGCGGGTGCTGGGATTACTATTGTCAGGCTGTAGCCCGGAAATGACGGCCCGTATGCTGGGAACCGGCGTGAGGCAGGTCTGGCTCGCGGAGCAGACGCTGAAACAACGCTGGGATATCCCGACAGGAGTACCGCTATCTGATGCAGTAAGAATAAGGATACCGGACGTCGGCCCGGACATCAGTCAACAGAGTGCGTTGGTAAAAACCGGGGCCGGTAACGCATCGGATTTATGCTGACAGCATATTTACATCATGCCGTGCGGTATTCAAACCCATTATGTTGCGTTCTGAATGAGTTATCTTCGCAAAATAAATATGGCAATCATCGTTGTCCAGAAATACCGCATAACGTGTGACATTAATGAATCTGTAATCAGTGCGAAGGTTTACGCGCTGTGGCGGTAGCGTGGAATTATCTGGATGCGTTGAGTAAATTTCATTTTACCCTGCTGATATTACTGAAAATGGTTCTGGATAAACTGTTTAACATTATCTGTGTCGCCTAAAATATTTTCCCTGTTGCTATGGTAGAGCAAATAGCCGAATTGATTATAAATAAAATATCGCAAATTTATTGGCTATTAACATAAAGATATATTTATAAAGCAGGAGAATACTCTAATAAAGAGAATAGGATCTTTGTGGGAAATAATTTGAATCCTGAAAGCGCCTCCAGCCCTTTTTAATGCCGACATCAAATACTACCTGCTAATATTTTGTAGGTAAAACAATATGGTAGACCAAAAGCGTAAGATTATGACTCTTATGGATGCATTTGCTCATCTGTTGATTTTACGCCGTAAGCAGCATGGACTATAACCACCAGACATTTAAGGATTTTATTATGTTGCTTCCTGTGATTTTGGCTGGCGGCGCCGGTAGCCGCCTGTGGCCGATGTCCCGTGAGCTTTATCCAAAACAGTTCCTGAGGCTGTACGGACAGAATACCCTGCTGCAGGAAACTATCTTGCGCCTCTCCGGTCTGGATATCCATGAGCCCATGATTATCTGTAATGCAGAACACGGGTTTCTGGTGGCTGAACAGCTCAGACAACTTAATAAGCTGTCGAAAAATATCATACTTGAACCGGTGGGGCGTAATACCGCTCCAGCTATCGCCCTGGCGGCTTTACAGGCCATACATAACGGCGACGACCCGCTGATGTTAGTGCTCGCGGCCGATCATATCATCAACAGCCAACAGCTCTTCCACGATGCCATTCGTGTCGCGGAACGCTATGCCGTGGCTGACCATCTGGTCACTTTCGGCATTGTGCCGAACGCTCCGGAAACCGGGTATGGCTATATCCATCGTGGCAACGCGCTAGTCGAAAGTGAACGCTCGCTTTACCGGGTCGCTCGCTTTGTGGAGAAACCTGACCTGGCACATGCCAAAGCCTATCTGAACTCCGGAGAATACTACTGGAACAGCGGTATGTTTATGTTCCGGGCGAAAAAGTATCTTTCTGAGCTAGCAAAATTCCGCCCCGATATTCTCAAAACTTGTACCGCTGCGGTGCGCGCAGCGGATAGAGGCAATAATTTTATCAGCATTCCGCTTGAGGTGTTCAGTACTTGCCCGGCGGAGTCCGTTGACTACGCAGTGATGGAAAAAACTGCCGATGCGGTGGTGGTAGGACTGAATACGGACTGGAGCGATGTCGGCTCCTGGTCCGCTTTGTGGGATGTTAGTCCTAAGGATGAGCAGAATAACGTGTTAACAGGTGATTCCTGGGTGCATAACACTCAGAACAGCTACGTCAACAGTGATGGAAAGTTGGTGGCGGCGATAGGTGTCCAGGATCTTGTGATTGTCAACACCAGGGATGCCGTATTGGTGATGAACAAAAATTGCTCTCAGGACGTGAAAAAGGTGGTTGAGCATCTGAAGCTGAACCAGCGCAGCGAATATAAGTGCCATCTGGAAACCTACTTTCCGTGGGGCTGCTGCGACGTGGTGGTGCAGACCCCGCGCTTCAACGTCAGGCGCATTACTCTCAAGCCTGGCGGGTCGCTCTCGATGCAGATGCACCATCACTACGCCGAACACTGGGTTATTCTCGCAGGAACCGGAAAAATCACTCTCAGCGGCAAACAATTTCTGCTCAACGAAAATCAGTCGACTTTTATTCCCATCGGTGTTGAGCACTGCCTGGAAAATCCGGGCTGCATTCCTCTCGAAATATTGGAAATCCAGTCAGTGCCTGGGTGAAAACGACATTACCCGTATTAAAGGCCAGTAGGTTGTTGCTAATTTTTTGCAGGACACAGATTTAGAATGACTCAGCTTAACTGTTTTAAATCCTACGATATTCGTGGCGAACTGGGCGAAGAACTGAATGACGATGTTGCCTACCGTATCGGCCGCGCCTATGGCGAGTTACTGAAACCACGTCAGGTGGTAGTAGGGGGGGACGTGCGACTGACTAGTGAGTCCCTGAAGCAGGCGCTAGCCAACGGATTGATGGATGCGGGTACCGACGTGCTGGATATTGGTCTGAGCGGTACCGAAGAGATTTATTTTGCCACTTTCTATTTGGGTTTGGATGGCGGAATTGAAGTAACGGCCAGCCACAACCCGATAAATTATAACGGTATGAAGCTGGTTAGGGAGAATGCAAAGCCCATCAGTGGTGATACCGGGCTGCGTGATATCCAGCGTCTGGCGGAGGATAACCGCTTTACGTCGATAGACTCCTCCCGCCGTGGCACTTTGCGCCAGATTTCCATCCTGCAGGAATATGTGGACCACTTGATGGGCTACGTAAATCTGGCGAACTTTACTCGTACGCTGAAACTGGTGGTGAACTCCGGTAACGGAACAGCAGGGCATGTCATTGACGAGATAGAAAAACGCTTTACCGCGGCGGGCGTACCGATGACCTTCGTTAAGATTCATCATCAGCCGGATGGTAACTTCCCGAACGGGATTCCCAACCCGCTGCTGCCTGAATGCCGACAGGACACATCGGATGCGGTGCAAGAACACGGGGCAGATATGGGTATCGCCTTTGATGGCGACTTCGATCGTTGCTTTATGTTTGATAACAATGGGGAATTTATCGAAGGTTATTATATTGTCGGCCTGTTAGCAGAAGCGTTCCTGCAAAAACAACCAGGGGCGAAAATCATTCATGATCCGCGCCTGACGTGGAATACGGTGGATATTGTGACTCGCTGCGGGGGGACGTCGGTGATGTCGAAAACAGGTCACGCGTTCATTAAGGAGCGGATGCGCCGGGAAGATGCGATATACGGCGGGGAGATGAGCGCGCACCACTACTTTCGGGATTTTGCTTACTGTGACAGTGGGATGATCCCATGGTTGTTGGTGACGGAACTGCTATGTCTGAAGGGGAATACATTAAAGACGCTGGTGGCGGATCGCCAGGCTGCGTATCCGGCGTCGGGTGAGATTAACCGCAGACTGGGCGATGCGGCGGCAGTGATAGCGCGCATTCGCGAGCGTTATGAGTCGGAGGCGGTGAAGGTAGACACAACGGATGGCATCAGCATCGAATATACGGACTGGCGTTTTAACCTGCGCTGCTCGAATACTGAGCAGATGGTACGTCTTAATGTGGAATCGAAAGCAGCCCCTGCGCTGATGAATGAGAAGACCGCCGAGTTGCTCAACATGCTAAAAGAGGAAACGCTGTGAGGCCTATGTTTTCAAGGATTTATCGCTATCGTGGTTTTATTATTGACAGTGTAAAGCGAGACTTTCAGGCCCGTTATCAAACCAGTTTTCTGGGCGTAGCGTGGCTGATTTTACAGCCTGTCGCTATGATTTCCGTGTATACGCTTATTTTTTCGGAACTAATGCGTACACGGTTGGCAGGTATGGATGGTCCCTTTGCCTATAGCATCTATTTATGTTCAGGGGTACTGACCTGGGGCTTTTTTACCGAAATGCTGAATAACCTTGTCAATATATTTCTGACTCATGCTAATATCCTTAAAAAAATGAGTTTTCCACGTATTTGTTTACCTGTTATTATTACCTCTTCAGCTTTTATTAATTTCTTAATTATATTCTTATTATTTATTGGGTTTCTCCTTATTACCGGGAATTTTCCTGGCTGGATTTTTTTCGAAGTTATTCCGGTATTAATAATTCAGGTGCTATTTACTCTTGGACTGGGGATTATCCTGGGAGTGTTGAATGTTTTTGTCCGCGATGTTGGGCAGTTCGTGAATGTTCTGCTGCAATTCTGGTTCTGGTTCACACCTATTGTTTATGTCTCCAAAACCCTGCCGGAATGGGTATCGGGATTTTTAGTATATAACCCTATGGTATCGATTATTGGCTCTTATCAGGATGTAATACTCTACCAACAACATCCTGACTGGATGGCGCTTTTTCCAGTAGCCATTATCTCTCTTATACTGTTTTTATTCGCCTGGCGTCTGTTTAAAAAACATTCGGCTGATATTGTGGACGAGATTTAAAGATGAGTATTAAAGTTCGAAACGTCGGTAAGGCGTATAAATACTATTCATCAAAATGGAATCGGGTGATTGAGAAGCTACTGCCTGGAGATAAACCTCAGCACAGTAAAAAATGGGTACTGAAAGATATTAGTTTCACCATTAAGCCGGGAGAATCTGTGGGTATTGTCGGCGTAAATGGTGCAGGGAAAAGTACTCTGTTGAAATTACTCACTGGTACTACGCAACCGACGAAAGGTTCTATTGAAATTCGGGGAAGAGTTGCAGCGCTACTTGAATTAGGGATGGGGTTTCATCCTGATTTTACCGGTACTCAGAACGTTTATATGTCCGGGCTAATGATGGGGCTAAGCCGAGAAGATATCGAGCGTTTGCTGCCGGAAATCGAAGCTTTTGCCGATATTGGTGATTATATCAATGAGCCTGCGCGCATCTATTCAAGCGGTATGCTTATGCGCCTCGCTTTCGCCGTCGCTACGGCGGCACGTCCGGATATTTTGATTGTTGATGAAGCGCTTTCGGTTGGCGATTCGCGTTTCCAGGCAAAATGTTACGCGCGTATCGCTGATTTCAAAAAACGAGGCACTACGCTGCTGCTGGTTTCGCACAGTGCTGGCGATATCGTTAAGCACTGCGAACGTGCCATTTTCCTGAAAGATGGTGATATTTGTATGGATGGTGCGGCGCGCGATGTAACTAACCGCTACCTGGACGAACTATTCGGTAAGCCTGGTAAGGCTGCGTCCAACCGGACAAAGAATAAAGGCTGGATCAGTGACCCGGCCATAAAAATGTCTCCGGAAAAGATTTCTGATGTTTATCACACTCGTCCGGGCTACAGGCCGGAAGAGTATCGTTGGGGGCAGGGTGGAGCGAAAATCATTGATTATCTTATTCAGAGTAATGGCGAAGATTTTCCACCTTCGCTTATCGGCAATCAGCAAGTCGATTTTATAATGAAGGTCATTTTTGAACACGATTTTGACTGTGTAGTGCCGGGACTATTGATTAAAACGCTTGATGGGTTATTTCTGTATGGCACAAATTCTTTTCTCGCATCTGAAGGGCGCGAAAATATTTCCGTATCCCGCGGTGATATCCGCGTATTTAAATTCAGCATTCCTGTCGACTTGAACAGCAGTGATTATTTGCTCTCATTCGGTATCTCCGAAGGGAATCCGCAAACCGATATGACCCCACTCGACAGGCGCTATGACTCCATCATATTACATGTCACCAGGAGTATGGATTTCTGGGGCATTATCGATCTTAAGGCAACGTTTAATAGTTACCAGTGAAGTTGAGATTACAATTACATGACTACTAACTTAGATAAATTAGTTAGCGAGCTACCTGAAATTTATCAGACAATTTTTGGTCATCCTGAATGGGATGGCGAAGCTGTGCGTGACTGCCATGAAAGACTGGCGCTGATTACTAAGCAGTACGACCATTTATCTCGTGAACTGGGTCGACCATTGCGAGTGCTCGATCTTGGCTGTGCTCAGGGCTTCTTCAGCCTTAGTCTCGCCAGCAGGGGGGCAAGCGTTGTTGGTATAGATTTTCAACAGGAAAATATTACTGTTTGTCAGGCCTTAGCGGATGAGTACCCGGTGTTAGATGTTACTTTCCGGGTTGGACGTATTGAAGATACCATCGCGGCGTTAAACGTGAACCAGTTCGATCTTGCTATTGGTTTGAGTGTTTTCCACCATATTGTACATCTCCACGGTGTGGAAGAAGTTAAACGGTTACTGTCGCGCCTGGCCGACTGCACACAAGCGATGATCCTTGAGTTAGCGGTAAAAGAAGAGCCATTGTTCTGGTATATTTCTCAGCCGCATGATCCCCGTGAATTGATTGAACAATGCGCGTTTTATCGCGTGATTGGGCAGTTTAATACCCATCTTTCTCCCGTGCCGCGACCTATGTTCCTGATAAGCAATACTCGTGTGATACTGGAGGATTTCAACCAGCCATTTGAGCGCTGGCAGGATCACCCGTATGCGGGAGCTGGTTTTGCGCATAAAAAGAGCCGACGCTATTATTTCGGCGAAAATTATATCTGTAAGCTTTTCTATTATAATACTCCTGACGATTTATTAACCGTCGAAGAGAGACAGCGCAATCGGGAAGAGTTAAACAACGAAGCGAAAATACTTACCCATCCGCCGCGAGGTTTTAAAGCACCTAAGTTGCTGGCGTATGGCAATAATGATCACTTTGGCTGGCTGGTAATGGAGAAATTATCAGGTCGCCTGTTAAGCGATATGCTAAGAGCTGGTGAAACCCCCGATCGTGAAAAAATTCTGCAGTCATTGCTCATGGAACTGGTTAAGCTGGAGAAACAAGGACTATGGCACGATGATATCCGTCTCTGGAATGTAATGGTTGATAGTCAGCAAAAGGCCTTTCTGATTGACTTTGGATCTATCGTTAAAATCCCGCGCGACTGCAGTTGGCCGCCAAATATCGTTCAGTCCTTTTTCATTTTTGTAAATGAACTGTTTGATGAACAGCGAAGCTGGAAGGGATTATGGCGTTCCGCGCCGTTGCACCCCTTTAATTTACCGCAACCCTGGTCAAATTGGTTATACGCCGTATGGCAAAAGCCAGTTGATACGTGGAGTTTTACCCTGTTGGCACAGTTGTTTAAAACCAAAGATCGGCTTCCGGCGCCGGAAAGTAATATCAGCGCCATTGAGCAATGGATTACCGCCCAGGAGACGGTGCTGCTGGAAAGCCAAACCCGCCTGCGTAACGAGGTGGCTCATTGTGAACAACTGAGTCAGCAGATGTATCAACTTAATACGCAGATGATCCAGCTTGAGCACGATATGGCTGCGCTGACGGAAACAAAGACAGAATCTGATATCGCTGTCATGGCCGGGGCTGGTTCCAGGAGGGGGGAAAGCGAGCTGAAATGGCTTATTGAACACGTTGAACAGCTTGATAATTTACTACAACAGGCCCGGTGCCAGCCAGCGGAAGCTGTGTCGTTGCCGCCTGAGACAGCGATATTACAGGAGAAGCTGGCGGCAGCCCATCAAGATATTCATCATTTAAAAAATGTAAAACATCAGTTGCGCCATGAAATAGACAAAATTCATCGCAGCCGTTCATGGCGAATGACCCGTTGTTACCGTTATGCCGGCCTACAGATTCATTTGCTACGGCAGTATGGTTTTAGCCAGCGCTGTAAACATCTGGTAAAACGAATCCTACAGTTTGCATTTTCGTTCCTGCGTAAACATCCCAAAGTGAAGTATAACGCGGTAAACACTTTACATAAGTTAGGACTTTATCAACCCGCATACCAGCTCTACCGCCGAATGAATCCGTTGCCGGATAGCCAGTACCAGGCCAGCACGCAGCAGGTTGCGCAGACCGAGTTACAGGTATTGCATCCTGAAATGTTGCCGCCAGCAGTCCATGAAATTTATCTCAAACTAACTAAAAATAATTAAGGAGATCACCTTGCACATTTTGATTGATGTCCAGGGATACCAGTCGGAAAGTAGATTCCGCGGGATCGGACGTAGTACTCTGGCTATGAGCCGTGCCATTATTCAAAATTCAGAAGGACACCGCGTTAGTATTTTGATAAATGGCATGTACCCCATTGACAATATTAATAATGTCAAAAAAGCCTACCACGATATCCTGGCTGATGAGGAGATGTTCATCTTTTCCGCGGCTGGCCCAACCGCCTATTGTAATACCGATAATCATGGTCGCAGCAAAGCTGCGCTGGCGGCGAGAGACATAGCGATCGCTAATATTAATCCTGATATCGTTTACATCATTAATTTATTTGAAGGACATAGTGATAACTACACTGTCTCCATACCTGTTGATAACGTGCCGTGGAAAACAGTTTGTGTATGCCATGACTTGATTCCGTTGCTCAATTCGGAGCACTATCTTCGCGATCCTAATTTCCGCGAGTTTTATATGAATAAACTCGCAGAGTTTGAACAGGCTGATGCCTTCTTTGCCATTTCACAATCCGCAGCGCAGGAGCTTATTGAATATACAAATGTTCCCGCATCTCGCGTGCACCATATCTCTTCTGCGGTTGGCGAAGAGTTTGGCCCCCAGGAGTACTCGGCCGATGAGATTTTAGTCCTGAAAAAAAAGTATAAACTTCCTGATGAATACATTTTAACCCTGGCGATGATCGAGCCGCGAAAAAATATCGAAGCGTTAATTAAGGCTTATAGTCAATTGCCAAAATCCCTGCAGCAACGTTATCCAATGGTGTTGGCATACAAGGTGGATCCGGACGACCTGGAACGCATCTTAACCCTGGCGGAGAACTATGGATTAGCTCGTAATCAGCTTATTTTTACCGGCTTTCTGGCTAATGACGATTTGATTGCTCTCTATACGTTATGCAAGCTGTTTGTGTTTCCATCGCTGCATGAGGGGTTCGGCCTGCCGCCGCTGGAAGCAATGCGCTGCGGGGCTGCGACGCTGGGCTCTAACGTAACCAGCCTGCCGGAAGTTATCGGCTGGGATGAGGCGATGTTCGATCCGCGGGACGTGAACGATATTCGTCAGTTGATGGAAAAAGCCCTTACCGATGACGCCTTTTTCATTGCTCTGAAAGTACACGCGTTAACGCAGTCGGCAAAGTTTTCCTGGGCTAATACGGCGAAACTGGCTATCGACGGTTTTAGCCGATTACTGATGGAGAAAAAGGACCACGTTCCGCTTTCTGTTGCCGATATTTGCGCTTCCCGATTTGCAGCAATACAGGAAATTGATGTATTGAGCGAGGTTGATCGCCTTGGCCTGGCGTGGGCGGTAGCGCGTAATAGCTTTAAAAAACATCAGCGCAAGCTGTTGGTGGATATTTCCGTATTAGTGAAACACGATGCAAAGACCGGCATTCAACGCGTATCGCGTAGTATTCTTAGCGAGCTGTTGAAATCTGGTGTAGAAGGGTATGAGGTCAGCGCTGTTTACTACACGCCTGGTGAATGCTACCGCTACGCTAACGCCTATCTTTCCAGGCATTTCAACTGTGAATTCGCTTCTGATGAGCCCGTGTTATTCAGTAAGGATGATATTCTCATTGTTACCGATCGGACTGAGCATTTGTTTTCGAAAGGGGCTACACCAATTGATTATATCCGCTCGGCTGGCGCATTCGTCTGTTTCCTGATGCACGATATTTTACCTCTAAGACGGCCCGAATGGAGTGTTGAAGGTATTCAACGCGAATTCCCAATTTGGCTATCCTGCCTTGCGGAGCATGCCGACCGACTGATTTGCGTCTCAGCGAGCGTGGCGGAAGACGTAAAGCTCTGGATTGCCGAAAACAACCACTGGGTAAATGCTAACCCCTTATTGAAGATAAGTAATTTCCATCTCGGTGCCGACATTGATAATAGTTTACCCTCAACGGGTATGCCGGAAAACGCCGATGAGTTGCTGGCAAAAGTAGCGGCTGAGCCGTCTTTTATCATGGTTGGCACTATAGAGCCGAGGAAGGGACATGCGCAAACGCTGGCCGCTTTTGAGCAACTGTGGCAGCAGGGTAAAAACGATAATCTTTTTATTATTGGTAAGCAGGGATGGAAAGTTGACGCGCTGTGCGAACGCCTACGCCATCACCCGCAACTAAATAAAAAACTGTTCTGGTTACAGAACATTAGCGATGAGTTTTTATCGAAACTATATACACAATCGCGCGCGCTGATTTTCGCCTCGTTAGGAGAAGGATTCGGCTTACCGTTGATTGAGGCGGCACAGAAAAAACTACCGGTGATTATTCGTGATATCCCAGTATTTAGAGAGATTGCTCAACAGCACGCATTTTATTTTTCCGGTGAGGCGCCGGGAAATATTGCTAAAGCTATTGAAGAATGGTTAATTCTTTATGAACAAAATATTCATCCTCGTTCAGAAAATATAAACTGGTTAACCTGGAAGCAGAGCACTCAATTTCTGTTGGAAAATCTACCAATTATATCACCTGCCGTGAATAAATAATTACTTTCAAGCGGGGCGGTTGGTACCGTCCTGCTATGAACTGATTATGAAAATAATATTTGCAACTGAACCTATTAAATATCCATTAACGGGTATTGGCCGCTATTCTTTTGAACTGGTTAAGCAACTTGCTGTCGCTAGTGAGATTGAAGAGTTAAAGCTATTTCACGGCACTACATTTATTGATCAAATACCATTATCTGGAAATAAAGGGGATAATAAAAAAAACAATCATCATCGCTTGTCAGCTTTTTTACGTCGTCAACCATTACTGATTGACGCCTATTTTATGATGCACCCACGGCATCAGGCATGGGCATTGCGTAATTATAAAGATTACATTTTTCACGGTCCTAATTTTTACCTACCATATCGGCTTGAGCGCGCAGTGGCAACATTCCATGATATTTCGATATTTACCTGCCCGGAGTATCATCCGCAAGATCGTGTTCGTTATATGGAGAAATCGCTGCGCGAAAGTTTATCCTCGGCAAAACTGATTTTGACCGTTTCTGACTTTTCCCGTCAGGAAATGATACGCATGTTCAATTATCCATCAGAGAGAATTATTACAACCACTTTAGCCTGCAGTAGTGATTATATTCCACGTCGTCAGATGGAATGTCAGGCTGTACTACAAAAATATCAATTGGAGTGGCAATGTTATGGTCTATATATTGGCACTCTGGAGCCGCGAAAAAATATTCGCGGCCTGTTGCAGGCATACCAGATGCTGCCGATGGAAACGCGTATGCGATATCCTTTAATCCTGTGTGGCTATCACGGCTGGGAAGACGATACTCTTTGGCAGATTGTCGAAAAGAGTAAGCGTGAAGGCTGGCTTCGCTATTTAGGCTATGTTCCTGATAATGACCTTCCTTATTTATACGCAGCAGCCAGGTCTTTTATTTACCCCTCATTTTATGAGGGATTCGGATTACCTGTTCTTGAAGCAATGTCCTGCGGTATTCCGGTCGTGAGTTCCAATGTTAGTTCTCTGCCTGAAGTAGCCGGTGACGCGGGGTTATTATCTGAACCCAATGATATAGATGCGATAAGTGCTCATATTTTACAAAGTCTACAGGATGAACAGTGGCGGAAAACGGCTATAGCACGCGGTTTTGTTCAGGCCCGGCAGTTTTCCTGGGAAAACTGCGCAGCCCAGACCATCAATGCCTATAAATTGATTTAAGGGTATATGTTGAGAGTTTTACACGTCTATAAGACCTATTATCCTGATACCTATGGTGGTATTGAGCAGGTCATTTACCAGTTGTCTCAGGGCCTTGCCCAACAGGGAATATCTACCGATGTATTTACTTTTAGTCCGGATAAAAATACTGGCCCTGTTGTTTATGAGGATCATCGGGTCATTTATAATAAGCAATTAACTGAAGTCGCTTCCACGCCGTTTTCCCTACAGGCAATAAAGCGGTTTAAAAAAATTAAAGATAACTACGACATTATTAATTACCATTTCCCATTTCCATTTATGGATATTTTGCATCTGAGCACACGTCCGGATGCCAAAACGGTAGTCACTTATCATTCTGATATCGTGAAACAAAAGCGGTTAATGAAGTTGTATCAACCATTACAGCATCGCTTTCTTTCAAGCGTTGATTGTATTGTGGCGTCATCTCCTAACTATGTGGCTTCCAGCCAGACGTTACAACAATACCTGGACAAAACGGTGGTCATACCTTTTGGTCTGCAACAGTATCATATTCAGCACGACCCGCTACGCTTGGCACACTGGCGCAAAACGGTTGGCGAGAATTTTTTCCTCTTTGTCGGCACTTTTCGCTATTACAAGGGATTGCACATTTTGCTGGATGCCGCTGAACAAAGCCAACTGGCGGTTGTCATCGTTGGCGGCGGGCCGCTGGAAACCGAGGTGCTACGTGAAGCGAAACTTCGCGGGCTGCGTAACGTCATTTTTACCGGCAGGCTCAATGATGAGGATAAATATATTCTCTTTCAACTTTGCCGTGGCGTCGTGTTTCCATCGCATCTGCGATCTGAAGCCTTTGGCATCACTCTGCTGGAAGGTGCGCGATTTGCAAGGCCGCTTATCTCCTGCGAGATTGGTACCGGAACATCATTTATCAACCTTGATAAGGTTAACGGCTGTGTGATCCCACCGCACGACAGCGCTGCGTTGGTGGAGGCGATGAATGAATTGTGGCATAACGATGAGATCGCCCTGCGCTATGGCGAAAACTCACGTCATCGCTTTGAGAAGATGTTTACGGCCAGGCATATGATTGATGCTTACGTTAATCTCTATCTCACTTTACTGGAACAAAAAACCTGATCTGCCCGTTACCGCTGTCATGACGGAATAGGACATTAATGAATATATGTAATGTACATTACAAAGTTAAAAAAAGAAGTAGTTCGTTTCACTTCACTTATTTAACTCCGGGGAATGGATTGATGGTTTCCATAAAATGGCAATTTTTTCAACAACTGTCACATTGAACGGCACTGATGATTACACGTTATTATGTTGTGAAGCGCCTGCCACAGGACGTTGATGATGCTAATGGCGGCGGTTTTAGCACGTTCCAGCAGCGATGCTGGAGTTGTCGGATAAAAAATATCATGATCAAAGCGATAGCGACGGCGCTGTAGCTGAAAGACGATGTTATCATAGTGCGCGGCGCAGCCCCTTAATCACCTGTTAACAAAGGATATTATCATGCCTGAAGGCCCGGAAATTCGTCGTGCGGCGGATAACCTGGAGGCGGCAATCAAAGGCAAACCCTTAACCGATGTCTGGTTTGCCTTTGCACAGTTAAAACCGTATGAATCGCAACTTACCGGTCAAATTGTTACCCGGATAGAGACGCGGGGAAAAGCGTTATTGACCCACTTTTCAAATGGCCTGACGCTCTACAGCCACAACCAACTCTATGGCGTATGGCGGGTGATCGATACCGGTGAAATACCACAGACCACGCGTATATTGCGCGTCAGGCTACAAACGGCGGATAAAACTATTCTGCTTTATAGCGCGTCTGATATCGAAATGCTGACAGCAGAGCAGCTCACGACACACCCCTTTTTACAGCGAGTCGGCCCGGATGTGCTGGACGTGCGTCTCACTCCGGAAGAGGTTAAAGCTCGATTGCTGTCGCCGCGTTTTCGCAACCGACAATTTTCCGGACTGTTGCTGGATCAGGGCTTTCTGGCGGGATTGGGGAATTATCTGCGCGTTGAAATCCTCTGGCAGGTAGGGTTAACCGGACAGCATAAAGCGAAAGATCTCAACGAGGCGCAACTGAATGCGCTTTCTTACGCGCTGTTGGATATTCCGCGCCTGTCCTACACGACTCGCGGTCAGGCGGATGAAAACAAACATCATGGCGCACTGTTTCGCTTTAAGGTTTTCCACCGTGACGGCGAAGCGTGCGAGCGGTGCGGCGGCATTATTGAAAAGACAACATTGTCCTCACGCCCGTTTTACTGGTGCCCGCATTGCCAGAAATAGCCGGAACCGCCATCGGCGAGCGGCTATTGCCTGATGGCGCGACGCTTATCAGCCCTACAAAGGTTGTTTGGGCGCATAGGTTGAAATAAAACGAGCCACTGCTGGCCCAGTTAACAGAATACTGAACAGCCGTAGGGTTTGCATTGCCATGATGAGCGCCATATCGGCACTGCTTCCTGCCGCGATCGCGGCAACCGTATCCAGACCACCGGGACTGGTGGCGAGATAAGCCGTCATAAAATCAATCTGCATGTAGTAAGCCATTCCCCACGCCATCGCGGCGCAAATCGCCATCAGCGCGAAAATTGACAATAAGATTTGCGGCAATGGCCGCAGCGCCATAAAAAAAACCTGTCTGTCAAAACCCAGCCCAATACGCCAGCCTATCGCCATATACGCCACGGCCAGCAGCCATTCGGGTAATTCAATCTCAATGATGCCTTGCGAATGGAGAAGCGCGCCTGCCAACATGGGGAGCAGCATCGTGCCGGAAGGGATACGCATCAGGCGACCGGCAATGCCCGCCACGATCGCTAATAGCAGCGTCGTCAATACATTACCGCTAAGCGGCGGAAACCAGATCACCTGTTGGCTGACCGCTGCCGCGCTGTCGCCGAGTATCAGGCGTGTCACCAGCACCGCCGCGCCAGCCACAAACAGTACCCGTAGATACTGCATAAACGCCACCAGGCGGATATCCGCCCCGTAATCTTGCGCCATCGCTACCATTGCCGCCGCGCCGCCCGGCGAAGACCCCCATGCGCCGGTGTTGCCGGGCAGCGAGCTGTAGCGTACCAGCAGCCAGCCGACTATCGCGCTGGAAAGCAGCGTCACCAGCAACACTAAAAGCACGACTGGCCAGTAGAGGGCGAGGGTGGTCAATATCGAACCGGTTAGATTTTGGGCGATCATACAGCCGAGAATTGCCTGCGCGGCGAGAAAAATACCGCGCGGAAGTTGTAGCGTACTACCTCGCAAACTCAACACGATACCCGCAATCATTGGACCGAGCAGCATTGCCGCCGGAAGGTGCAGATAGAGAAAAATAAGGGAAATGAGCAGCGATAACAGGAACAACAAAAACCACTGCAGAATCGGCATTCCATGCTCCCTGAATGATATTTAGCGAAACCTTAATTAATCATAGAGAGTAACGGGGTAACAATAAAAGAATGAGGATAAGAAAAAAGGGAAAATGTACCGGATGGCGAGGGTTGCGTCGCCATCCGGTTGTCAATTAACGCTTCAGCGCCGATTTAAAATCGCGTTTATCGTAGCCGGTATACAGCTGACGAGGACGGGCGATTTTCATGCCGTCAGTGTGCATTTCATTCCAGTGTGCAATCCAGCCGACGGTACGCGCCATGGCGAAGATCACGGTGAACATGGAGGACGGAATGCCCATCGCTTTCAGAATGATGCCGGAGTAGAAGTCTACGTTCGGGTACAGTTTCTTCTCGATGAAGTACGGGTCGTTCAGCGCAATGTGCTCAAGCTCCATCGCCACTTCCAGCAGATCATCTTTGGTGCCCAGCTCTTTCAGCACTTCGTGGCAGGTTTCACGCATCACGGTGGCGCGCGGATCGTAGTTTTTGTAAACACGGTGACCGAAGCCCATCAGGCGGAAAGAATCATTCTTGTCTTTCGCACGACGAACAAATTCCGGAATGTGTTTAACAGAGCTGATTTCTTCCAGCATTTTCAGCGCGGCTTCGTTTGCGCCGCCGTGCGCGGGTCCCCACAGGGAGGCGATCCCGGCGGCAATGCAGGCGAACGGGTTGGCGCCACTTGAACCTGCGGTACGTACCGTTGACGTAGAGGCGTTCTGCTCATGGTCAGCGTGCAGGATCAGAATACGATCCATCGCGCGCTCCAGTACCGGATTCACTTCATAGGTTTCACACGGCGTGGAGAACATCATGTTCAGGAAGTTACCGGCGTAGGAAAGGTCGTTGCGCGGATATACAAACGGCTGACCGATGGAATATTTGTAACACATCGCCGCCATGGTCGGCATTTTGGACAGCAGGCGGAACGCCGCGATTTCACGGTGGCGCGGATTGTTCACATCCAGCGAGTCGTGGTAGAACGCCGCCAGCGCGCCAGTGATCCCGCACATTACCGCCATCGGATGTGAGTCGCGACGGAAAGCATGGAACAGGCGAGTGATTTGCTCATGGATCATCGTATGGCGGGTGACTGTCGTTCTGAACTCGTCATACTCTTCCTGCGTCGGTTTTTCGCCGTACAGCAGGATGTAACAGACTTCCAGATAGTTGGAATCGGTAGCAAGCTGGTCAATCGGGAAACCGCGATGCAACAAAATACCTTCGTCGCCGTCGATGAAGGTAATTTTAGATTCGCAGGATGCGGTAGAGGTGAAACCAGGGTCAAAAGTAAAAACTCCTTTTGAACCGAGACTACGAATATCAATAACATCTTGACCGAGTGTACCTTTTAGCACATCCAGTTCAATAGCAGCGTCACCAGTAAGGGTGATTTTTGCCTTTGTATCAGCCATTTACGGTCTCCTTAGCGCCTTATTGCTTAAGACTGCCGGAACTCAGACTTGCCTTCTCCACGTCACCTTCCCTGTCGTTAGTGCAGGGAAGATTCTGTGTATGCATCAATCAACCGTTACCAGTTTGTTATTTGGCTCGCCGCTCTGTGAAAGAGGGGATGACCTGGGTACAGAGCAATGGGCGCTTGCAGGTAACGGATTGATTAATTTCGAATTAGCAGCAAATCAGGAACGTAGCAATCCGAGTAATGTAACCTGTCTATCACTAATAACTGTCCTGAAAGAATGGGTCAATATCATTGTACTGTTGCATAACTTATTAACAGGTGAAAGAGTGACCCCATAACTTTTACGCATTATATGCTTTTTCTGGTGTTGTTTGTAACAATTTTGTTTAATGTTTGTCAAATCAGATGATTGAAAATTAAAAAAATGTTGTTATCGTGACCTGTGTCACTGTTCAGGATAAAACCCGACAAACTATATGTAGGTTAATTGTAATGATTTTGTGAACGTCCTATACTGCCGCCAGGTCTCCGGAATACCCTGCAATCCCGAGCCACCCAGCGTTGTAACGTGTCGTTTTAGCTACTGGAAGCAGTGTTTTACATGACGCGCAGTTATAGAAAGGACGCTGTCTGACCCGCACGCAGACCGGAGGAAGGAAATCCCGTCGTCTTTCTGGCTACAGGTAGATTCACCTCTGTAACCGAAGTCTTAAGGGAATAATAAGAACAGCATGTGGGCGTTATTCATGATAAGAAATGTGAAAAAACAAAGACCTGTCAATCTGGATCTACAAACGATTCGGTTCCCCATCACAGCGATAGCGTCCATTCTCCATCGCGTATCCGGTGTGATTACTTTCATCGCCGTCGGCATACTACTGTGGCTACTGGGCACCAGCCTCTCTTCTCCGGAAGGATTCCAGCAGGCCGCCGACATTATGGACGGCTTCATCGTTAAATTTATCATGTGGGGCATCCTTACCGCGCTGGCGTATCACGTCATCGTGGGAATTCGTCACATGTTAATGGATTTTGGCTATCTGGAAGAAACATTCGAAGCGGGTCAACGCTCTGCCAAAATCTCTTTTGTTATCACTGTCGTGCTTTCACTTCTCGCAGGAGTCCTCGTATGGTAAGCAACGCCTCCGCATTAGGACGCAATGGCGTACATGACTTCATCCTGGTCCGTGCTACCGCTATCGTTCTGACGTTATACATCATCTACATGGTGGGTTTTTTCGCCACGAGCGGCGAACTGACCTTTGAAGCCTGGACCGGTTTCTTCTCATCGGCCTTCACCAAAGTCTTCACCCTGCTGGCGCTTTTTTCCATCTTGATTCATGCCTGGATCGGCATGTGGCAGGTGTTAACCGACTACGTTAAACCACTGGCAGTGCGTCTGATACTGCAACTCGTTATTGTTGTTGCGCTGGTGGTTTACGTCATCTATGGATTTGTTGTGGTGTGGGGTGTGTAATGAAACTGCCAGTCAGAGAATTTGATGCTGTTGTGATTGGTGCCGGTGGCGCAGGTATGCGCGCGGCGCTGCAAATTTCCCAAAGCGGCCAAACCTGTGCGCTGCTCTCGAAAGTCTTCCCGACCCGTTCCCATACCGTTTCCGCGCAGGGCGGTATCACCGTGGCGCTCGGCAATACCCATGAAGATAACTGGGAATGGCACATGTACGACACCGTAAAAGGGTCGGACTACATTGGTGACCAGGATGCCATCGAATATATGTGTAAGACCGGACCGGAAGCGATTCTGGAACTGGAGCACATGGGGCTACCGTTCTCCCGTCTTGATGATGGACGTATCTATCAGCGCCCGTTCGGCGGCCAGTCGAAAAACTTTGGCGGCGAGCAGGCGGCACGTACCGCGGCAGCGGCTGACCGTACCGGTCACGCCTTGCTACATACGCTGTATCAACAGAATTTGAAAAACCACACCACGATTTTCTCCGAATGGTATGCGCTGGATCTGGTGAAAAACCAGGATGGCGCGGTGGTGGGGTGTACCGCACTGTGCATCGAAACCGGTGAAGTGGTGTACTTCAAAGCCCGCGCGACGGTGCTGGCGACCGGCGGCGCAGGCCGTATCTACCAGTCCACCACCAACGCTCACATCAATACTGGTGATGGTGTCGGTATGGCGCTGCGTGCCGGTGTCCCGGTGCAGGACATGGAAATGTGGCAGTTCCACCCGACCGGTATCGCCGGGGCGGGCGTGCTGGTGACAGAAGGCTGCCGCGGCGAAGGCGGTTACCTGCTGAACAAACACGGCGAGCGCTTTATGGAGCGTTATGCGCCGAACGCCAAAGACCTGGCGGGTCGTGACGTGGTGGCGCGTTCCATCATGATCGAAATCCGTGAAGGTCGCGGCTGCGACGGTCCGTGGGGGCCGCACGCTAAACTGAAACTGGATCACTTGGGTAAAGAGGTGCTGGAATCTCGCCTGCCGGGTATCCTGGAGCTGTCCCGTACTTTCGCCCACGTTGACCCGGTGAAAGAGCCGATTCCGGTTATCCCGACCTGCCACTACATGATGGGCGGTATTCCGACTAAAGTGACCGGTCAGGCGCTGACCGTGAACGAGCAGGGCGAAGACGTGGTGATTCCGGGGCTGTTTGCGGTAGGCGAAATCGCCTGTGTATCGGTTCACGGCGCCAACCGTCTGGGCGGTAACTCACTGCTGGATCTGGTGGTCTTTGGCCGCGCGGCGGGGCTACATTTACAGGAATCTATTGCCGAGCAGGGCGTGCTGCGCGACGCCAGCGAGTCTGACGTTGAAGGTTCTCTGGAGCGCCTGAATCGCTGGAACAATAACCGCAATGGCGAAGATCCGGTGGCTATCCGCAAAGCGTTGCAGGAGTGTATGCAGCATAACTTCTCCGTATTCCGTGAAGGCGACGCGATGGCGAAAGGGCTTGAGCAGTTGAAAGTGATCCGCGAGCGTCTGAAAAACGCCCGTCTGGATGACACGTCCAGCGAGTTTAATACCCAGCGTGTTGAGTGTCTGGAGCTGGATAACCTGATGGAAACTGCCTACGCCACTGCTGTATCAGCCAACTTCCGAACGGAAAGCCGCGGCGCGCATAGCCGCTTCGATTTCCCGGAGCGAGATGATGCCAACTGGTTGTGTCATACCCTGTATCAACCGCAAACGGAATCCATGACGCGCCGAAGCGTCAATATGGAGCCGAAACTGCGTCCGGCGTTCCCGCCGAAGATTCGTACTTATTAATTGCGGAGACAGGATGATGAAACTCGAATTTTCGATTTATCGTTATAACCCGGATGTCGATAACGCTCCGCGTATGCAGGATTACACCCTGGAAGGCGAAGAAGGGCGCGACATGATGCTGCTGGATGCGTTAATCCAGCTTAAAGAAAAAGATCCCAGCCTTTCTTTCCGCCGTTCCTGCCGCGAAGGTGTGTGTGGTTCTGATGGTTTGAATATGAACGGTAAGAATGGTCTGGCCTGTATTACCCCTATTTCGGCGCTGAACCAGCCGGGTAAGAAGATTGTGATTCGCCCGCTGCCCGGTTTGCCGGTGATCCGCGATTTGGTGGTAGACATGGGGCAATTCTACGCACAATATGAGAAGATTAAGCCTTACTTATTGAATAATGGGCAAAATCCACCGGCTCGTGAGCATCTGCAGATGCCGGAGCAGCGTGAAAAACTCGATGGGCTGTATGAATGTATTCTTTGCGCCTGTTGCTCAACATCCTGCCCGTCATTCTGGTGGAACCCGGATAAGTTTATCGGTCCGGCGGGTCTGCTCGCGGCGTATCGCTTCCTGATCGATAGTCGTGATACCGAGACCGATAGTCGTCTGGAAGGGATGAGCGATGCATTCAGCGTATTCCGCTGTCACAGCATTATGAACTGCGTCAGTGTATGTCCTAAAGGACTGAACCCGACGCGCGCTATCGGCCATATTAAGTCGATGCTGTTGCAGCGTAGTGCGTAAGTAGTTGTAGTGGTTGCCGGATGGCGACGTAAACGTCTTATCCGGCCTACAGGCGCAATCCCGTAGGCCTGATAAGCACAGCGCCATCAGGCAATAGAAGTGCAGGAAACCTCTAAAAACTGCCATATGATTAGTAATAATCGAGATGTTCAGAGCGAGACAAGGCGCGGTCTGAACGAATCTTCGGGAGCATAGTTAACTATGTGACTGGAGTGAGCGAAGGCCGCAACGCAGTCGTAGCCTGAACAGCGAAGATTATTAGACAGTTTTTAAAGGTTCCTTAGCGGACGCAGATGACACGACAGTCCGCAACAAGTGAACCCCGGCACGCATACGGCGTATGCGTGGTTAGTATCCACGGCGAAATACTCGTCATAGTTCACGTTGCATGTGCGTTGGCTGCACTTGCTCACCCCGGTCACTTACTGGATGTAAGCTCCCAGGGATTCGCAAGCTTGCCGCCTTCCTGAAACGTGACCTATTTAGAGTATTAAATAAGCAGAAAAGATGCTTAAGGGATCACGATGCAGAACAGCGCTTTGAAAGCCTGGTTGGACTCTTCTTACCTCTCTGGTTCGAATCAGAGCTGGATAGAACAGCTCTATGAAGACTTCTTAACCGATCCTGACTCGGTAGACGCTAACTGGCGTTTGACGTTCCAGCAGTTACCTGGTACCGGAGTCAAACCGGATCAACTCCATTCAAAAACACGTGAATATTTCCGGCGGCAGGCGTTGGCTGGCTCACGTCACTCTTCTACGATTTCCGACCCTGACACCAATGTGAAGCAGGTTAAAGTCCTGCAGCTTATCAACGCTTATCGTTTCCGTGGCCATCAGCATGCAAACCTCGATCCGCTGGGACTGTGGAAACAAGAACGCGTGGCGGATCTGGACCCTTCTTTCCATGATTTGACCGAGGCCGATTTCCAGGAAACCTTCAATGTCGGCTCCTTTGCCAGCGGCAAAGAGACGATGAAGCTGGGCGAGCTGCTCGACGCGCTCAAACAGACCTACTGCGGCCCGATTGGCGCTGAGTATATGCACATCACCAGCACCGAAGAGAAACGCTGGATCCAACAGCGCATCGAATCCGGTCGTGCGGCCTTTAGCGCTGACGAGAAAAAACGTTTCCTGAACGAACTGACCGCCGCTGAAGGGCTGGAACGTTATCTGGGCGCCAAATTCCCGGGTGCGAAACGTTTCTCGCTCGAGGGGGGAGATGCGCTGATACCCATGCTGAAAGAGATGGTTCGCCATGCGGGTAACAGCGGCACTCGCGAAGTGGTGCTGGGGATGGCGCACCGCGGTCGCCTGAACGTGCTGATCAACGTACTGGGTAAAAAACCGCAGGATCTGTTCGACGAGTTTGCCGGTAAACATAAAGAACATCTGGGTACCGGCGACGTGAAGTATCACATGGGCTTCTCGTCAGATATCGAAACCGAAGGCGGTCTGGTTCACCTGGCGCTGGCGTTTAACCCATCGCATCTGGAAATTGTGAGCCCGGTGGTGATGGGCTCCGTGCGCGCCCGTCTGGACAGACTGGACGAACCGAGCAGCAACAAAGTGTTGCCGATCACTATTCACGGCGACGCCGCGGTGACCGGCCAGGGCGTGGTTCAGGAAACCCTGAACATGTCGAAAGCGCGCGGTTACGAAGTGGGCGGTACGGTACGTATCGTTATCAACAACCAGGTGGGCTTCACCACCTCTAACCCACTGGATGCGCGTTCAACGCCTTACTGCACCGATATCGGTAAAATGGTCCAGGCGCCGATTTTCCACGTCAACGCGGACGATCCGGAAGCCGTCGCTTTTGTGACCCGTCTGGCGCTGGACTTCCGTAACACCTTTAAACGCGATGTCTTTATCGATCTGGTGTGCTACCGCCGTCACGGCCACAACGAAGCCGACGAGCCAAGCGCAACCCAGCCGCTGATGTACCAGAAAATCAAAAAGCATCCGACGCCGCGTAAAATCTACGCCGACAAACTGGAAGCTGATAAGGTCGCAACACTGGAAGATGCCACCGAAATGGTCAACCTCTATCGCGATGCGCTGGATGCAGGCGAATGTGTGGTGAAAGAGTGGCGTCCGATGAATATGCACTCGTTCACCTGGTCGCCGTATCTAAACCACGAATGGGATGAAGCATACCCGAACAAGGTAGAAATGAAGCGCCTGCAGGAGCTGGCAAAACGTATCAGCACCGTGCCGGAAGCCATTGAAATGCAGTCTCGCGTGGCGAAAATTTATGGCGACCGTCAGGCAATGGCGGCAGGCGAGAAATTGTTTGACTGGGGCGGCGCGGAAAATCTGGCTTACGCCACGCTGGTCGATGAAGGCATTCCGGTGCGCCTGTCCGGGGAAGACTCTGGCCGCGGCACCTTCTTCCATCGTCATGCGGTGATCCACAACCAGACGAACGGCTCAACGTATACGCCGTTGCAGCATATTCACAGCGGTCAGGGACAGTTTAAAGTCTGGGACTCCGTGCTGTCTGAAGAAGCGGTACTGGCGTTTGAATACGGTTATGCCACCGCAGAACCACGTACCCTGACTATCTGGGAAGCGCAGTTTGGCGATTTTGCCAACGGCGCGCAGGTAGTGATTGACCAGTTCATCTCCTCCGGCGAGCAGAAATGGGGCCGGATGTGCGGCCTGGTGATGCTGTTGCCGCACGGCTATGAAGGGCAGGGCCCGGAGCACTCCTCCGCGCGTCTGGAACGTTATCTGCAACTTTGCGCCGAGCAGAATATGCAGGTTTGCGTGCCGTCCACCCCGGCGCAGGTCTACCATATGCTGCGCCGTCAGGCGCTGCGCGGGATGCGTCGTCCGCTGGTGGTGATGTCGCCGAAATCGCTGCTGCGTCACCCGCTGGCGGTTTCCACGCTTGATGAACTGGCGAACGGTTCCTTCCAGCCGGCCATTGGCGAAATTGACGAGCTGGACCCTAAAGCCGTAAAACGCGTGGTAATGTGTTCTGGTAAGGTTTATTACGACCTGCTGGAACAACGTCGCAAAAACGACCAGAAAGATGTCGCTATCGTGCGCATCGAACAGCTCTATCCGTTCCCGCATAAAGCGGTGCAGGAAGCGCTGCAACCATACGCTCACGTCCATGATTTTGTCTGGTGCCAGGAAGAGCCGCTCAACCAGGGCGCATGGTACTGCAGTCAGCATCATTTCCGTGAAGTGATTCCGTTTGGGGCCGCTCTGCGTTATGCAGGTCGCCCGGCCTCCGCCTCTCCGGCGGTAGGGTATATGTCCGTTCACCAGAAACAGCAACAAGATCTGGTTAATGACGCGCTGAACGTCGATTAAATAAAGGATAAATAATGAGTAGCGTAGATATTCTTGTTCCCGACCTGCCTGAGTCCGTAGCGGACGCGACCGTCGCCACCTGGCATAAAAAACCGGGCGATGCGGTTGTTCGTGACGAAGTGCTGGTAGAAATCGAAACTGACAAAGTGGTACTGGAAGTACCGGCATCAGCGGACGGCATTCTGGATGCGGTTCTGGAAGAGGAGGGGACGACTGTCACCTCTCGCCAGATCCTGGGTCGCCTGCGTGAAGGCAACAGCGCGGGTAAAGAGACCAGCGCGAAATCTGAAGAGAAAGCGTCTACGCCGGCACAACGCCAGCAGGCGTCGCTGGAAGAACAAAACAACGATGCGCTCAGCCCGGCGATCCGTCGCCTGCTGGCTGAACACAATCTGGAAGCCAGCGCCATTAAAGGCACTGGAGTGGGTGGGCGTCTGACCCGTGAAGATGTGGAAAAACATCTGGCGAAAGGCGAGTCTAAAGCACCCGCTGTTGAACCTGCAGCACAACCCGCTCTGGGCGCGCGCGGCGAAAAACGCGTGCCAATGACCCGCCTGCGTAAGCGCGTGGCCGAGCGTCTGCTGGAAGCGAAAAATTCCACCGCCATGCTGACGACCTTCAATGAAGTCAACATGAAGCCGATTATGGATTTGCGTAAGCAGTATGGCGAAGTGTTTGAAAAACGTCATGGTATCCGCCTGGGCTTTATGTCCTTCTACGTGAAAGCGGTAGTGGAAGCGCTGAAGCGTTATCCGGAAGTGAACGCCTCTATCGACGGCGATGACGTGGTGTATCACAACTACTTTGATGTGAGCATGGCGGTGTCTACGCCGCGCGGCCTGGTCACGCCGGTCCTGCGTGACGTGGATACGCTGGGCATGGCTGACATCGAGAAAAAAATTAAAGAACTGGCTGTCAAAGGCCGCGACGGCAAGCTGACCGTAGAAGACCTGACCGGTGGTAACTTTACCATTACCAACGGCGGCGTATTCGGTTCGCTGATGTCTACCCCGATCATCAACCCGCCGCAGAGCGCGATTCTGGGAATGCATGCTATTAAAGACAGGCCGATGGCGGTGGATGGCAAGGTGGAAATCCTGCCGATGATGTACCTGGCGCTCTCTTACGATCATCGCCTGATCGATGGTCGTGAATCCGTGGGCTTCCTGGTCACCATCAAAGAGTTGCTGGAAGATCCGACCCGTCTGCTGTTGGACGTGTAGTCAGCAAGAGCATCACCTGCTACCTGTAGGCCGGATAAGGCGTTCACGCCGCCATCCGGCGATGGTGTAATGCCTGATGGCGCGCAGCTTTCAGGCCTACAGGTCTAAAGATAACGATTACCTGAAGGATGGACAGAACACATGAACTTACATGAATATCAGGCAAAACAACTTTTTGCCCGCTATGGCTTACCGGCGCCGGTGGGTTATGCCTGTACTACTCCGCGTGAAGCCGAAGAAGCCGCGTCTAAAATCGGTGCCGGCCCGTGGGTAGTGAAATGTCAGGTTCACGCTGGCGGCCGCGGCAAAGCGGGCGGTGTGAAGGTAGTAAAAAGCAAGGAAGAGATTCGCGCCTTTGCGGAAAACTGGCTGGGCAAACGTCTGGTGACCTATCAAACAGACGCTAATGGCCAACCGGTAAACCAGATTCTGGTTGAAGCGGCGACCGACATCGGCAAAGAACTGTACCTCGGCGCGGTAGTTGACCGTAGTTCTCGTCGCGTGGTCTTTATGGCGTCTACCGAAGGCGGCGTAGAGATCGAAAAAGTCGCGGAGGAAACCCCGCATCTGATTCATAAAGTCGCGCTCGATCCGCTGACCGGCCCAATGCCGTATCAGGGACGGGAACTGGCGTTCAAATTGGGTCTGGAAGGTAAACTGGTGCAGCAGTTCACCAAAATCTTTATGGGCCTGGCAACCATTTTCCTTGAGCGCGACCTGGCGCTAATCGAAATTAATCCGCTGGTGATTACTAAGCAGGGCGATCTGATTTGCCTCGACGGCAAGCTGGGCGCTGACGGCAACGCGCTGTTTCGCCAGCCGGATCTGCGTGAAATGCGTGACCAGTCTCAGGAGGACCCGCGTGAAGCGCAGGCGGCGCAGTGGGAACTGAACTACGTCGCGCTGGACGGCAACATCGGTTGCATGGTGAACGGCGCAGGCCTGGCGATGGGCACCATGGATATCGTTAAGCTGCATGGCGGCGAACCGGCTAACTTCCTTGACGTGGGCGGCGGCGCAACCAAAGAGCGCGTCACCGAAGCGTTTAAAATCATCCTCTCGGATGACAACGTGAAAGCGGTTCTGGTTAACATCTTCGGCGGTATCGTCCGTTGTGACCTGATTGCCGACGGTATCATCGGCGCGGTGGAAGAAGTGGGCGTGAACGTTCCGGTGGTGGTGCGTCTGGAAGGCAACAACGCCGAACTCGGCGCGAAGAAACTGGCTGACAGTGGCCTGAATATTATTGCAGCGAAAAGTCTGACGGATGCAGCTCAGCAGGTTGTTGCCGCAGTGGAGGGGAAATAATGTCCGTTTTAATCGATAAAAACACCAGGGTTATCTGTCAGGGCTTCACCGGTAGCCAGGGGACTTTCCACTCCGAACAGGCGATCGCTTACGGTACGCAAATGGTCGGCGGCGTAACGCCGGGCAAAGGCGGCACCACGCATCTGGGTCTGCCGGTGTTCAACACCGTGCGCGAAGCGGTAGAAGCTACCGGTGCGACCGCATCCGTTATCTACGTGCCGGCGCCGTTCTGCAAAGACTCCATTCTGGAAGCGATCGACGCAGGCATCAAACTGATTATCACCATCACCGAAGGTATTCCTACGCTGGATATGCTGACCGTGAAAGTGAAGCTGGATGAAGCTGGCGTACGCATGATCGGCCCGAACTGCCCAGGTGTGATCACCCCGGGCGAATGCAAAATCGGCATCATGCCGGGTCACATTCATAAGCCGGGTAAAGTGGGTATCGTTTCCCGTTCCGGCACGCTGACCTACGAAGCGGTTAAGCAGACTACTGACTACGGTTTCGGCCAGTCCACCTGCGTGGGTATCGGCGGTGACCCGATTCCGGGCTCTAACTTCATCGACATCCTGAAACTGTTCCAGGAAGATCCGCAGACTGAAGCGATCGTGATGATCGGTGAGATCGGCGGTAGCGCGGAAGAAGAAGCGGCGGCTTACATTAAAGACCACGTGACCAAGCCGGTTGTTGGCTATATCGCGGGTGTTACCGCGCCGAAAGGCAAGCGTATGGGTCACGCGGGCGCCATCATTGCCGGTGGCAAAGGCACTGCGGATGAAAAATTCGCCGCGCTGGAAGCCGCAGGCGTGAAAACCGTTCGCAGCCTGGCCGATATCGGCGAAGCGCTGAAAGCAATTATAAAATAAAACTCGCTGTTCCTGCGGGAACAGCTAAATGTCCGTTTTCGACATGGTTGGCCACCTTTACGGTGGCCTTTTTTATGGCTTTATTGTTTGTGGCAAAGTACGGGTGAAGCATCCGGGATATAAAATTATTGGCTTTGTAAATATTGAACTATAGGAAAATAATGCCTCATTAAAAAAACATGGTGGAGTCTAAAAATAATTGATAATAACCGTCTGGCAGCGGCAGTAAATTTACTCAGTTTGCTGGTTAACTCTTTTGCAGCAAATACAGATGCTGTCTTAGTGAAATACCTGCCGACCTCACTGGAGACGGATTATGCGCTTTCCGCCATGAAAAAAACGCATTGCAGCATTACACTATGTTGACGCTAACCTCTATAGTAAATTGACGCTTGACTCTGTGGCCGCGCATGTTTGCCTGAGCGCGAACTACATGTCTCCTCAGATGTATCGCGCTTACACAGACTGCTTGTTTAATGGCAGAATAAAACAGCTATTTTAATCATAAGAGTACCGGCATTATTTCCCTGAAGTATTAAAGATATCGTTTAATAAATTATATGAACTTTTGCTGGTTAAAAGAGGTTAACTTTAAAAATTATTAAGAACTTATTGACACTATTCGTTCGTGATTAATCATGTTTAAAGGGTATTTATGGCTGCGAATAAACAGAATTATCACTATGAGTGACGTAGAAATTGAGGGTAAATCTGTAAAGGTGATAACAGAATCTTCACTATAATAATTATAGAGAGGCAAATACGGTGTTATTGAAATAAAGAAAAATTAGCGAATAAAATGTTTGTTTCTGGCTATCTGGAAAGCTTATTAGCGATAATTAAGGCGATAACCTGGCAAGATGATCCTGGCCATTAGTCGTCGGGAAAGGGAAGTTGGGGCAGGGTAATCCCGGTGGGATGATGGCGCGTGTGCAATGAGATAGTTTCTTTGCGGTGTTAATTATAAGTAAAATAAAAATAGAATAAATGTATAAAATAATAAGTGTTGATAATCTGCAGAAAAAATCTGTGAGCTATTTAGCAATAATTGAACATCAATGTGGAATGTTTTTTACTGGATGCGGGGCAGTAAAAAACGCACAAAATGTTTAGCCTTACCGAATAAGCCTCTTTTTGCAGAGGGTTGGAAATTACTCTTTGTAAAAACAAAAAGTTAACAAAAAATTCACCATGCGTTCAATGAATAAACATTATTAACATTAACTTCAAAAATTGATTTTAATCAATATTTAAATGTTGGAAAAGAGCATCAAAACTGGTTAAATTGTTCGTGATCAAATTCCCTGAAAAGCGATAGATTAGCCATAAATTGATCGCTGTCGAAAAAAGCAAATCTGACCCACTAAAAACCTGTTTATTGTAAGGGTTTTACGGCGTAATATATTTGCGGGATCAATTTGGGTTTTTTATTAACATGTTTGTAACTTTTCATCATTACTGTTTCCTTCCCGAGGGGATAGTACGATGAGAGGCCGCAAATAAATTTGTATTGGGGCATGCGTGTGACCCTTTCTAACGGGGTTCACTCTCGGAGTCTTCATGCGATGAGCAAGGAGTCATGATGTTAGATATAGTCGAACTGTCGCGCTTACAGTTTGCCTTGACCGCGATGTACCACTTCCTGTTTGTGCCGCTAACGCTCGGTATGGCGTTCCTGCTGGCCATTATGGAAACGGTATACGTCCTTTCCGGCAAACAGATTTATAAAGATATGACCAAGTTCTGGGGCAAGTTGTTTGGTATCAACTTTGCTCTGGGTGTGGCTACCGGTTTGACCATGGAGTTCCAGTTCGGGACAAACTGGTCGTACTACTCCCACTATGTTGGGGATATCTTCGGTGCGCCGCTGGCCATCGAAGGTTTGATGGCCTTCTTCCTCGAATCCACCTTTGTAGGTCTGTTCTTCTTCGGCTGGGATCGTCTGAGTAAAGTTCAGCATATGTGCGTCACCTGGCTGGTGGCTCTGGGGTCCAACCTCTCCGCGTTGTGGATTCTGGTAGCGAACGGCTGGATGCAAAACCCAATCGCTGCGGATTTCAATTTCGAAACCATGCGTATGGAAATGGTGAGCTTCTCTGAACTGGTGCTGAACCCGGTAGCACAGGTGAAATTTGTTCACACTGTGGCGTCCGGTTATGTCACCGGCGCGATGTTCATCCTCGGTATCAGCGCTTACTACATGCTGAAAGGTCGTGACTTCGCCTTTGCTAAACGCTCCTTTGCTATTGCCGCCAGCTTCGGTATGGCTGCCGTACTGTCCGTTATCGTACTCGGTGACGAATCCGGTTACGAAATGGGCGACGTGCAGAAAACCAAGCTCGCTGCGATTGAAGCCGAATGGGAAACGCAACCTGCTCCGGCCTCCTTTACCCTGTTCGGTATTCCTGACCAGGACAAACAGGAAAACCATCTGGCGATTCAGATCCCTTATGCGCTCGGTATTATCGCTACGCGTTCCGTGGACACGCCGGTTATTGGCCTGAAAGATCTCATGGTTCAGCACGAAGAGCGTATCCGTAACGGGATGAAAGCCTATGAACTGCTGGAACAGCTGCGCGCCGGTTCTACCGACCAGGCCGTTCGCGACCAGTTCAACAGCATGAAGAAAGATCTCGGTTACGGCCTGCTGCTGAAACGCTATACGCCTAATGTGACTGACGCGACCGAAGCGCAGATCCAGCAAGCGACGAAAGATTCCATTCCTCGCGTTGCGCCGCTGTACTTCGCTTTCCGTATCATGGTGGCGTGCGGCTTCCTGCTGCTGGCGATCATCGCACTTTCCTTCTGGAGCGTGATTCGTAACCGCATCGGTGAGAAAAAATGGCTGTTGCGCGCGGCGCTGTACGGTATTCCACTGCCGTGGATTGCGGTTGAAGCAGGTTGGTTCGTCGCCGAGTATGGTCGTCAGCCGTGGGCGATCGGCGAAGTGTTGCCGACAGCCGTGGCGAACTCATCGCTGACCGTGGGCGATCTGCTGTTCTCCATGTTCCTGATTTGCGGCCTGTATACCCTGTTCCTGGTGGCAGAATTGTTCCTGATGTTCAAATTTGCACGCCTTGGCCCAAGCAGCCTGAAAACCGGTCGCTATCACTTTGAGCAGTCCACCGTGACTTCTCAGCCGGCACGCTAAGACAGGAGTCGTCAAATGATCGATTATGAAGTACTACGTTTTATCTGGTGGCTGCTGGTTGGCATTTTGCTAATTGGTTTCGCTGTCACCGATGGGTTCGACATGGGGGTGGGGATGCTCACCCGTTTCCTCGGTCGTAACGACACCGAACGTCGAATTATGATTAACTCTATCGCCCCGCACTGGGACGGTAACCAGGTGTGGTTGATCACCGCGGGCGGCGCGTTGTTTGCTGCCTGGCCGATGGTTTACGCTGCGGCGTTCTCCGGTTTCTATGTAGCGATGATCCTGGTGCTGGCGTCGTTGTTCTTCCGTCCGGTCGGTTTTGATTACCGTTCCAAGATTGAAGACCCGCGCTGGCGCAACATGTGGGACTGGGGCGTGTTCATCGGTAGCTTTGTGCCGCCGCTGGTGATTGGCGTGGCCTTTGGCAACCTGTTGCAGGGCGTACCGTTCCATGTAGATGAGTATCTGCGTCTGTACTACACCGGTAACTTCTTCCAGTTGCTGAACCCGTTTGGTCTGCTGGCGGGCATCGTAAGCGTAGGGATGATCATCACGCAGGGGGCGACTTACCTGCAAATGCGTACCGTTGGCGAACTGCATCTGCGCGCGCGCGCCACCTCGCAGATTGCGGCGTTGGTGACATTAGTGTGCTTTGCGCTGGCGGGCGTTTGGGTAATGTATGGTATTGATGGTTATGTCGTGACATCCGCGATTGACCATCATGCCGCCTCTAACCCGCTGACTAAAGAAGTGGTGCGTGAAGCTGGCGCCTGGCTGGTGAACTTTAATAATGCTCCGATCCTGTGGTTGGTTCCGGCTCTGGGCGTGGTTCTGCCGCTGCTGACTATCCTGACTTCCCGTATGGAGAAAGGCGCGTGGGCATTCCTGTTCTCTTCGCTGACGTTGGCCTGCATTATTCTGACGGCGGGTATCGCTATGTTCCCATTTGTGATGCCGTCCAGCACGATGATGAATGCCAGTCTGACCATGTGGGATGCGACATCCAGCCAGATGACGCTGAACCTGATGACCTGGGTTGCGGCGGTGTTCGTACCGATCATTCTGATCTACACCAGCTGGTGTTACTGGAAAATGTTCGGTCGTATCACTAAAGAACATATTGAAAGCAACACCCACTCTTTGTACTAAGTAAGGAGCTTAAAATGTGGTATTTCGCATGGATTCTGGGAACGCTTCTTGCCTGTGCATTCGGGATCATTACCGCCCTGGCGCTTGAGCACGTTGAAGCGGGTAAAACCGGTCAAGAAGAAAGCTAATGACCCATATTATCGCAAAACTGTATGCGGTAATGGACAAGCGCCCCTTAAGGGCGCTTTCCTTCGTGATGGCGATAGTGCTGGCAGGATGTATGTTCTGGGACCCGTCACGGTTTGCCGCCAGGACCAGCACGCTTGAAATCTGGCACGGATTATTGCTGATGTGGGCGGTTTGCGCAGGCATAATCCACGGTGTGGGTTTTCGCCCTGAATCCGTACACTGGCAAGGGATTTTTTGTCCGCTCCTGGCGGATATCGTCCTTATCGTCGGCCTGATTTTCTTCTTCTTGTGAATAAGAAACCTCCTTAAAAATATAGGGGCTTGCATAAGCCCATATATTTTTACTCTCCCTTAACTTCCCCCCATTCCCAAGCCTCATTCCCACGCGTATAGTAGCAACGTTTAAAAGCTCTACTTTTGTTGCATTACCGGGATGTAAAGTGAATACAAGGCGATATACAACGGCATTCTTGAGGCATTACGGCGGCAAGCGGATGACGCCAGCAAAGAGGCTGCAGGGATGAATAAGTATATGTTTCGATGGCCAATTCGAGTTTATTACGAAGACACGGACGCCGGCGGTGTGGTTTATCACGCCAGCTATGTCGCTTTTTATGAAAGAGCGCGCACGGAGATGCTGCGTCACCATCACTTCAGTCAACAGGTGCTGCTGGCGGAGCGGGTCGCCTTTGTGGTGCGCAAGATGACGCTGGAATACTATGCGCCTGCGCGGCTCGACGATATGCTTGAAGTTCAAACAGAAATTACGTCAATGCGTGGCACCGCTTTGGTTTTCACGCAACGCATTGTCAACGCAGAGAACACGCTGCTAAATGAAGCAGAGGTTCTGATTGTTTGCGTTGATCCACTCAAAATGAAGCCTCGTGCGCTTCCTAAGTCTATTGTCGCGGAGTTTAAGCAGTGACTGACATGAATATCCTTGATTTGTTCCTGAAGGCAAGCCTTCTGGTTAAACTTATCATGTTGATTTTGATTGGTTTTTCAATAGCATCCTGGGCAATCATTATCCAGCGAACACGTATCCTGAACGCCGCTGCGCGTGAGGCGGAAGCGTTTGAAGATAAATTCTGGTCCGGAATCGAACTATCGCGTCTGTACCAGGAAAGCCAGGGGAGACGCGATAGTCTGTCGGGCTCGGAGCAAATCTTTTATAGCGGGTTCAAAGAGTTTGTCCGGCTCCATCGCGCCAACAGCCATGCGCCGGAGGCCGTGGTAGAGGGGGCGTCGCGTGCGATGCGCATCTCCATGAACCGGGAGCTGGAAACGCTGGAAACGCATATCCCGTTTCTTGGCACGGTAGGCTCTATCAGTCCTTATATCGGTCTGTTTGGCACTGTATGGGGGATTATGCATGCGTTTATCGCCCTGGGCGCGGTGAAACAGGCGACTCTGCAAATGGTTGCGCCGGGTATTGCCGAAGCATTGATTGCCACGGCGATTGGTCTGTTTGCCGCCATCCCTGCGGTTATGGCTTACAACCGACTGAATCAGCGCGTGAACAAGCTGGAACTGAATTACGACAACTTTATGGAAGAGTTCACCGCGATTCTGCACCGCCAGGCGTTTACCGTAAGCGAAAGCAACAAGGGGTAAGCCATGGCCAGAACGCGTGGACGAGGTCGTCGCGAACTTAAGTCCGAAATCAATATTGTACCGCTGCTCGACGTACTGTTGGTGCTGCTGCTGATCTTTATGGCAACCGCGCCGATCATTACCCAGAGCGTGGAGGTCGACTTGCCGGAGGCGAATCAGTCGCAAGCGGTCAGTAGTAACGACGATCCACCGGTCATTATTGAGGTTTCCGGAGTAGGGCAATACAGCGTAGTGGTTGATAAAGATCGAATGGATCAACTGCCGTCTGAACAGGTGATCGCAGAAGTAAAGCGTCATCTGCAGGCTAATCCGAAAACAGTCTTTTTAATCGGCGGCGCGAAAGAGGTGCCGTACGATGAAATAATTAAAGCGCTGAACTTGTTACACAGCGCGGGCGTAAAATCGGTTGGCTTAATGACGCAGCCAATCTGAAGTCTGCGTCCCGTTGGCTTGAAAGACGGCGAGTAACAGGCGAACAGTTTTTTGGGAACCGAGAGTGTCAAAGGCAACCGAACAAAACGACAAGCTCAAACGGGCGATAATTATTTCAGCCGTGCTGCATATCATCTTATTTGCAGTGCTGATCTGGAGTTCGTTTGATGAGCATATAGAGGCTTCTGCCGGCGGCGGCGGTGGTTCCGCTATCGACGCGGTGATGGTCGATCCTGGCGCCGTTGTGCAGCAGTACAACCGTCAGCAGGATCAACAGGCCAGCGCCAGACGCGCGGAAGAAGAGCGTAAAAAGCTGCAACAGCAGCAAGCAGAGGAGCTGCAGCAGAAGCAGGCTGCCGAACAGGAGCGGTTGAAACAACTTGAGAAAGAACGTTTAGCGGCTCAGGAGCAGCAAAAGCAGGCTGAAGAAGCGGCAAAACTGGCGCAACAGCAACAGCAACAGGCCGAAGAAGCGGCGAAAGCGGCGGCGGACGCGAAGAAGAAAGCAGAGGCCGAAGCGGCGAAAGCGGCGGCGGACGCGAAGAAGAAAGCAGAGGCCGAGGCGGTAAAAGCGGCGGCGGATGCGAAGAAGAAAGCAGAGGCCGAAGCGGCGAAAGCAGCGGCGGACGCGAAGAAGAAAGCGGAAGCCGAGGCGGCGAAAGCGGCGGCGGAGGCGAAGAAGAAAGCGGAAGCCGAAGCGGCGAAAGCTGCGGCGGCGAAGAAGAAAGCGGATGCCGAGGCGGCGAAAGCGGCGGCGGAGGCGAAGAAGAAAGCGGATGCCGAGGCGGCGAAAGCAGCGGCGGACGCTAAGAAGAAAGCCGCTGCTGAAAAAGCGGCCGCCGCAGAAGGCGTCGATGATCTGCTTGGCGATCTCAGCTCGGGTAAGAATGCGCCGAAAACCGGCGGCGGCGCGAAAGGGAATGGTCAGCCATCGAAAGATAGCGGTACATCGGGTGCTAACGGTGGGGCGACAGGCGCTGATATCAGCGCCTACGCGAAACAGATTCAGGTCGCGATTCAGAGCCGTCTGTATGATGCGAGCCTGTACCAGGGCAAACAATGTGTCTTGCATATTAGCCTGGCGCCGGATGGCTCATTAAAAAGCATTACGTCTGAGGGCGGCGATCCGGCGCTTTGTCAGGCGGCGTTAATGGCGGCAAAAACCGCGAAAATTCCTAAACCGCCAAGCCAGGCTGTTTATGAGAAAATAAAGGATGCCAAACTAGACTTTAAACTGTAGATACTTTTCTTTATGGAAGTTGGAGCAGTTGAGTTGTTACTGGCCCTGGTGGTTTTGTGTATTTGAGTTTGTTAACATTCTGCTAAATTATCGTGGGTCGCAGGCCCAGGTATGGGAGATATGATGAAGCAGGCATTACGAGTAGCATTTGGTTTTCTGATGCTGTGGGCGGCGGTGCTGCACGCAGAAGTCCGTATCGAGATCACCCAGGGGGTGGACTCGGCGCGACCGATTGGCGTTGTGCCTTTTAAATGGGCCGGGCCGGGCGCTGCGCCTGAAGATATCGGCGGCATCGTGGCGGCAGATTTACGCAATAGCGGTAAATTTAATCCGTTAGACCGGTCACGACTGCCGCAGCAGCCAGCCACCGCTCAGGAAGTTCAGCCTACCGCATGGTCTGCGCTGGGTATTGATGCTGTCGTTGTTGGACAGGTCACGCCGAATCCTGACGGTTCCTACAATGTTGCTTATCAGCTGGTTGACACTGGCGGCGCGCCGGGGACTGTACTGGCGCAAAACTCTTATAAAGTGAACAAGCAGTGGCTGCGTTATGCAGGCCACACTGCCAGTGACGAAGTCTTTGAAAAACTGACGGGCATTAAGGGCGCGTTCCGTACTCGTATCGCCTATGTGGTACAGACTAACGGCGGTCAGTTCCCGTATGAACTGCGTGTGTCGGATTACGATGGCTACAATCAGTTCGTAGTGCACCGTTCTCCGCAGCCGTTGATGTCTCCGGCGTGGTCTCCGGACGGCTCAAAACTGGCTTACGTGACATTTGAAAGCGGTCGCTCCGCGCTGGTTATCCAGACGCTGGCAAACGGCGCAGTGCGTCAGGTTGCGTCCTTCCCGCGTCACAACGGCGCGCCGGCCTTCTCGCCGGATGGGACGAAACTGGCGTTCGCGTTATCGAAAACCGGGAGTCTGAACCTGTACGTTATGGATCTTGCTTCCGGCCAGATTCGTCAGATAACGGACGGGCGTAGCAACAATACGGAGCCGACCTGGTTCCCGGACAGCCAGACTCTGGCCTTTACCTCTGACCAGGCTGGACGTCCGCAAGTGTATAAAATGAACATTAACGGCGGTGCGGCGCAACGTATTACCTGGGAAGGTTCGCAAAACCAGGATGCGGATGTCAGCAGCGACGGTAAATTTATGGTAATGGTAAGCTCAAATAACGGGCAGCAGCACATTGCCAAACAAGATCTGGTGACGGGTGGCGTACAGGTTCTGTCGTCAACGTTCCTGGATGAAACGCCAAGTCTGGCACCTAACGGCACGATGGTAATCTACAGCTCTTCTCAGGGGATGGGATCTGTGCTGAATTTGGTTTCTACAGATGGGCGTTTCAAAGCGCGTCTTCCGGCAACTGATGGTCAGGTGAAATCGCCTGCCTGGTCGCCGTATCTGTGATAATAATTAATTGATTACTAAAGGAATTAAAGAAATGCAACTGAACAAAGTGCTGAAGGGCCTGATGATTGCCCTGCCTGTTATGGCAATCGCGGCATGTTCTTCCAACAAGAACGCCAGCAATGACGGTAGCGAAGGCGGCATGCTGAACGGCGCCGGCACGGGTATGGACGCTAACGGCAACGGCAACATGTCATCTGAAGAGCAAGCGCGTCTGCAGATGCAGCAGCTGCAGCAGAACAACATCGTTTACTTCGATCTCGACAAGTACGATATCCGTTCTGACTTCGCGGCAATGCTGGATGCGCACGCTAACTTCCTGCGTAGCAACCCGTCTTACAAAGTCACCGTAGAAGGTCACGCGGACGAACGTGGTACTCCGGAGTACAACATCTCCCTGGGTGAGCGTCGTGCGAACGCTGTTAAGATGTATCTGCAGGGTAAAGGCGTTTCCGCTGACCAGATCTCCATCGTTTCTTACGGTAAAGAGAAACCTGCCGTACTGGGCCACGACGAAGCGGCTTACGCTAAGAACCGTCGCGCTGTACTGGTTTACTAAGAGAATTGCATGAGCAGTAACTTCAGACATCACCTGTTGAGTCTGTCGTTACTGGTTGGCATAGCGGCCCCCTGGGCCGCTTTTGCTCAGGCGCCAATCAGTAGTGTCGGCTCAGGCTCGGTCGAAGACCGCGTCACTCAACTTGAGCGTATCTCTAACGCTCACAGCCAGCTTTTAACCCAACTTCAGCAGCAGCTCTCCGATAATCAGTCTGATATCGATTCTTTGCGCGGCCAAATCCAGGAAAATCAGTATCAACTGAATCAGGTGATGGAGCGCCAGAAGCAAATTATGCTGCAGCTGGGGAGCTTAAATAATGGCGGCGCAGCGCAGCCAGCGGCTGGTGACCAGAGCGGGGCGGCAACCGCTGCGACCTCCGCTCCGGATGCCGGTACGGCAACCTCAGGGGCGCCGGTACAAAGTGGCGATGCGAATACCGATTACAATGCGGCAATTGCGCTGGTGCAGGATAAGTCTCGCCAGGATGATGCGATTGTGGCGTTTCAGAACTTCATCAAGAAATACCCTGATTCTACTTATCAGCCGAACGCCAATTATTGGCTGGGCCAGTTGAATTACAACAAGGGTAAAAAAGATGATGCCGCCTATTATTTCGCCTCGGTAGTAAAAAACTATCCTAAGTCGCCGAAGGCTGCGGACGCGATGTACAAAGTTGGCGTTATCATGCAGGACAAAGGTGATACGGCAAAAGCGAAAGCGGTTTATCAGCAGGTGATTAACAAATATCCTGGCACTGATGGCGCGAAACAGGCGCAGAAGCGTCTTAACGCGATGTAATGCGTACCATGCGACCAGAAAACGCCTTTTTTCTGGTCGCGTCGTGCGATTCCTAAGCAGTTGAGCCCCCTGCGTCGAAATTTTTGTTGCGCTCAAATCTGAAATCAGTAATATATGCCGCCGTTGCCACGGGATATTAAACAACTCGAAAGCAACGTAAAAGTGGGTCGTTAGCTCAGTTGGTAGAGCAGTTGACTTTTAATCAATTGGTCGCAGGTTCGAATCCT